>NZ_UPHQ01000105.1 GCF_900566055.1 Mycobacterium innocens | reverse complement strand
CCGGCCACATCCAGCCGGGCCAGCATCGACCACACCGCAGCCAGATCCCCGAACTGCTTGTGCTGGCTACGGATCGGCTGCCCGGCCGGCGTCTCGGACAGCTTCGCCATCACCTCCTCCGCGCTGCCCAAATACTGCTGAGACACGATGCGCGGCTTGCCCTGCACTCGGGCCGATTCCACCAGGTAGTAATAGGTCTGCTTGCCGCGTCGCTTACCCACGATCGACGCCATATATGGGTAATACACTCCAAACCCACAAACCTCAAGCACCACAACACAAGACACGCCGCTCAACCACGAAGGCCGGAAACTCCCGCTAGCTGGCGAAATAGTCTCTATATCTCTTCGCGCGACGCGCCGCTCAGCAACTACGCCCCGATCGCGTTCGCGAGCTGTTGGGGCCAATAGTTCAGCAGAGCGGGAACGATGCCGCCGATCTCCGTGCCGTTGGTTGTGACGTTGAGCATGCCTCCGGTGAGTGGGTTCGGCGCAATAGCCGTGATGCGCTCGAGGGGGTGCAGGATCCCGTTGAAGGGGACGTTGTTCTGCAGCGTGATCGTTTCTGGCACGACGCCGATCAGGGGGACCACAAACGGAACCGTCAACGTCAGCGGCGTGGGCAGCACGTATTGGCCATTGAGGAAGCCATCTGCGATGACGGCGGGTGCGTCTACCAATACGGTCAAAGCCAGCGGTATGTTCCCGGCCTGCACGGCTTGGGAAAATGCCGTGGCACTTTTTCCGGCTGCGGCGGCTGTAGAGAACGCCGGACCTACCAGCTCCAGACCCAATGCCACCGGGAACCCGAGGGTCTGGGTGGGAGCCAAGAAATTCGTGACATCCACCGATATGGTCGGGTCGGTAAGCAACTTGACCACGTTGGCGAAGTTCTGCGCCGACTCTCCGGGGATGGTCAGGATCGGTAGCAGGTCTCCAAGGGTACCGTTCACGACCGCGGTGAGTTGCGGGAAGTTGCCAACGACGGTGAACAGGCTGGAGGTATCGACGAAGAGGCCGAACACGCCGTTCGCCACCTGCTGCACTGCACCGCTGACGTTGCCCGCCAGAAGGTCGGAGAAAGCCGCTATCAGGTGTTGGGGCAAGTTATACAAGTTGCTGGTGAAGTCGGTGACCGCGGCGCTGAGCGACTTGCCGGTCAGCTGGATGTAGCCGTCCAGGTTATCGGCGATCTGGCTCAGGAAAGGCGCCGGACTGCCAGCAGAGGCGGCGCTCGTGCTGGCGAGATTCACAGTCGTATTCGCCAGGAGGGCTTCATACGCGTTGGTGGTGCTCGGCGGCGGGGCCACCCCCCTGGCCAGGCCGGGACTGCCCAGCTGCCCGGGCGTGCCGCCGGTACCGTTGGTGCCGCCGTTGATGCCGCTGCCGCCATTGCCGCCATTGCCGATCAGCGTGGTGGCGGCGTTGCCACCATTGCCGCCGCTGGCAGGCGTAATCAAGTTGAGAGGGGAATTGCCGGAATTGCCGCCGTTGCCGCCGGCGCCGACAAGGCCCATGGCGTTGCCGCCGTTCCCGCCGTTGCCGGCACCGGTGGCTGCGGCAAATGTAGACCCGCCGAGGCCGCCGTTGCCGCCGCTGCCGATGGATGTGGCGTCGCCGCCGTTGCCGCCGGCTCCGCCGGCGCCGGTGCCGTTGACGCTGCCGCCGTCGCCACCGGTCCCGCCGTTGCCGAACCATCCGGCGGTGCCGCCGGTGCCGCCGGCCCCGCCGCTGCCGCCG
>NZ_UPHQ01000112.1 GCF_900566055.1 Mycobacterium innocens | reverse complement strand
AGACCAGCGCGAAACCAGCGATACGCAGTCACCCGCGCAACACCATTGCGCTCAGCCCACGCCGCCAGATTCATACCTTTGTTCCTACCGCACACCACTGACAACTACCGACCACTCAACCCGCAACAGCTGGCAGCCCCGCTGGTGGCGGCGGCGTCGGCCTGGAGCGGGCTGGCTTCCGAGCTGAGTTTGGCCGCCGACGGCTACCAGCGGGTGGTGATGGCGCTGCATGCCGAAGAATGGCTGGGTTCGGCGTCGACGCTGATGATCGAGGCGGTCGCACCGTACCTGGCGTGGATGCGAGCCGCCGCCGCGCAGGCCGAGCAGGCCGCAACTCAGGCGCGGGCGGCGGCCGCCGCATTCGAGACGGCGTTCGCCGCCGTGGTGCCCCCACCGCTCATTGCGGCCAATCGCGCTCAGCTGGCATCGCTCATCGCGAAAAACGTGTACGGACAATACGGCGCCGCGATCGCGGCCCTGGAAGCTCAATACGCCGAGATGTGGGCGCAGGACGCCAGGGCGATGTACAGCTATGCGGGTTCCTCGGCGAGCGCGGCGCAGCTGACCCCGTACACCCCGCCGCCGCACATCACCAGCCCCGCCGCGGCCGCAACGCAGTCCACCGCGGTCACCCAAGCCGCCGCGACCGCGGCCGGCGCGGCGCAGAACACGTTGTCGGGGCTCATTGCTGAGCTGCCGAGCATGCTGCTGGGACTCGCATCGCCCGTCTCGTCGGTCCTGACTGCTGGGGGTTTGACCTCGAATCCGGGATGGCTGCAGTGGCTCATCGACTGGTATATGCCGATATCACAACTCATCTACAACACCGTGGGTCTGCCGTATTTCGCCATCGGTATCGGCAACAGCCTGATCACGTCGTGGCGGGCGCTCGGCTGGATCGGCCCGGAGGCCGCGGAAACCTCGGCCGCCGCGGCCGCAGCGACCTCAGCTGCGGCAGGCGCCGCGCCTGCGGCTCTCGGCGGCGCCGGGCCGGTAACCGCCGGTTTGGGCAACGCATCCGCCCTCGGCAAGTTGTCGGTGCCGCCCACCTGGTCAGCCAATCCGGGCCTGGGCCCGGCGGTCGCGGACGCTGCACCGTTGGCCAGCGACATCGTCAACCCGCCGGAGGTCGGTGCGCCGGGAGGCCTGCTGGGCGGAATGCCACTGGCCGGCCCGGGCGCTGCCGCCGCGGGCGCGGGTCCCAAGTATGGGTTTCGGGTCACCGTGATGTCCCGGCCGCCATTTGCGGGGTGACCGCCGCTGCGGTGGTGCACAATGCAATCCACCACGTGATGAGGACCCCCACATGCCGCACCTGCAGCGCAGGCTTTCCAACCGTCACATCCAGCTGATCGCGATCGGGGGTGCGATCGGCACCGGCCTGTTCATGGGGTCCGGACGCACCATCTCCCTTGCCGGCCCCGCCGTTCTGGTGGTTTACGCAATCATCGGGTTCTTCGTGTTTTTCGTCCTGCGGGCGATGGGTGAATTGCTGCTGTCGAACCTGAACTACAAGTCGTTCGTCGATTTCACTGCCGACCTGTTGGGGCCCGCCGCAGCGTTTTATCTGGGGTGGTCGTACTGGTTCGCCTGGGTCGTCACCGGCATCGCAGACCTCGTCGCGATCACCGGCTACGCCAGGTTCTGGTGGCCCGCCTCGCCGGTTTGGTTACCGGCTCTGCTCACTGTTGGCCTCATCCTGACGGTCAACTTGTTCAGCGTCGGCCATTTCGGCGAGATGGAATTCTGGCTGGCGTTGATCAAGGTCGTGGCGATACTGAGCCTCATCCTCTTGGGCGCATTCCTGGTGGTGACCAACTTCGTTTCCCCGCAAGGGGATCGGGCGACGATCGAAAACCTTTGGAACGACGGCGGATTGTTCCCCCAGGGCTTCATGGGCTTGGCCAGTGGCTTCCAGATCGCGTTCTTCGCCTACATCGGTGTCGAACTCGTCGGCACCGCCGCCGGCGAAACGGCAAACCCGCGCCGCACCATTCCCCGGGCGATCAACGCCGTTCCGGTGCGCGTGGCGATCTTCTACGTCGGCGCGCTGGTGGCAATCCTGGCCGTGGTGCCCTGGCGGCGGTTTGCCAGTGGCCAATCCCCGTTCGTGACAATGTTCTCGCTGGCGGGTCTGGCCGCGGCGGCGTCGGTCGTCAACTTCGTGGTGACCACCGCGGCCGCCTCCTCGGCGAACTCCGGGGTGTTTTCCACCGGCCGGATGCTGTTCGGCCTGGCCGACGAGGGCAGCGCGCCGGCAGTGTTCCAACGGCTCAACCGCGGGGGGGTGCCCGCGGCGGCCATCGTGTTCACCGCTCCGCTGCTGCTGACCTCCATCCCGCTGCTCTACGCGGGCGGTTCGGTGATCGGCGCCTTCACACTGATCACCACCGTCGCCTCGCTGCTCTTCATGTTCGTGTGGACGACGATCGTCGTCAGCTACCTCGTGTACCGCCGACGGCACCCACAGCGTCACGCCGGCTCCATCTACAAGATGCCCGGCGGTGTCAGCATGTGTTGGGCGGTGCTGGCCTTCTTTGCCTTCGTGATCTGGACCCTCACCACCAAGACGGAAACCGCAGTCGCGTTGGCGCTGGTCCCCCTCTGGTTCGTGACCCTGACCGGGGGTTGGCTGATGGTCCGGCGGCGAGCCGTGAGCGTACACGGCATCGTCGACGGCTCGATCAGCGGCGAGCGCTCAGTGTTGCCGTGAGCCGTGGGCCTCGAGAACCACGTCACGCACCGCGGTGACCGGCATGGGCGCGGCCTGATCCGGCAGCAGGTCTGGCGACGAGGCGATGATCAGCGGCGTGTCCTCGTCGCCATCCGGCAGCCTGCCGTGCGTGCCGCCGACATGCTTGCCGTTGAGAGCGATGACACCCATGGTGTATCGAAGGCCCAGCGCCTTCTTGGCCAGTGCCGCGGCGGCTTTGGCTTTGACGGTCCGATCGTCGGGGTTCATCAGCAACTCGGCGGGGTCGTATCCCGGCTTGCGATGAATGTCCACACACGGCGCGAACTCCGGAGCCCGGGCGTCGTCGAGCCAGTAGTAGTAGGTGAACCAGGCACCCGGTTCGGCGACCGCCACTAGCTCACCTGCCCGCGGATGATCAATTGCCAAGCGCTGCTGCGTGTTTCGGTCCATGACCTGATCCACGCCGGCAAGCGCTTCGACCAGGCCCGCTACCCGGGCGATATCGGACTGATCGCGCACATAGATATGGGCGGCCTGATGGTCGGCGACGGCGAACGCCCGCGAAGTCCACGGGTCCAGGTATTCCCGGCCCTGCTGGGTGTAGACAGTCAGATACCCTTCCCGCCGGAGTTGACGGTTGATGTCCACCGGGTTGTTGGCCGGCGCGATCCCGTATTCGGAGACGACGATGGTCGTCATGTCGTGCTCGGCGGCCGCCGCCAGCAAGGGGGCCAGCGCCGCGTCGACGTCCGCGGCGGCGGTGACGGCCTGCGGTGACCGGGGACCGTAGCGCTGAAAGTCGTAGTCCAGGTGCGGGATATACGCGGTGAGCAGGGTGGGCGAATAACGTTGCAGGATTTCCAGAGAGGCATCCACCAGCCAGCGCGACGACGTGATGTCGGCCGTCGGGCCCCAGTACTGAAAGAGCGGGAACACGCCCAGCTTGTCGGTCAGGATGTCGTGCAGATCCGACGGCACGACGTAGCAGTCCGGCGATTTGCGTCCGTCTTGGTGATACACCGGCCGGGGTGTGACGATCACGTCGTTGCTCGCGTTCATCGCATACCACCAGCCGACGTTCGCCGAGGTGTACCCGTCGAAGCGCCCGGCAGCGGTCTCCCAAACCTTCTCCCCCGCAACCAGCTTGTTGCTCTGCCGCCACAGCAGCACCTCGCCAAGGTCACGGAAATACCAGCCGTTGCCGACGATTCCGTGCTGGTTGGGCATCAGGCCGGTGACCATCGACGACTGCACCGAGCAGGTGACCGCCGGGAACACCGGCGCCAGTTGTCGCATCGCGCCCGAAGCGGCAAGCGCGAAGAGATTCGGCATGTGCCGCAGCAGCGGTTGGGTGAGCCCGACGACGTTGACCAGTAGAACTCGTCGGGTCATGCCGCGTCCCGTTCGCACAACAGATCTTTCAGCCAACGGATTTCGGCCGCGATATCGTCAGCCAGGCTGCCCGTCCGCAACGACGACGGAAGAACTTCCCAAGTGTACGTTTCGATTTCGACGTCAACGGGTTGGGATAGTGCCCCCTCACCCAGCATCGCCATCACGTCGGCAAGTACAGGTGACGTGTTGCTCAACGGTGCCGGCGGAGCTAGATGCAGCGGGACGTGGTAGTGCACCCGGGCGCTGCCGGTCCGCGGTGTCGCCGGGTCCGCAAAGGACAGGTCGTCGCGGAACCACTGGCGCCCGTCGGCGTCGACGCCGTTGACCTGATGCAGATACGGGGAGCCCGCGAACTCGGCGAAGGCTTCGGCTACCCCGTCGGCGGCCAGGTCGTCGATCGCAATTGCGTTGGAGGCCTGGATCTTCACCACGTCGATTCCGATGTCAGCCAGGCCGGCCACCACCTCGGCCGGGTTCTCACCCATCACGGCCAGGTGGCAGGTGTCCAGGCACAGCCCGATGTAGCGGGTATCGACAATGCCGTGGCCGAACCAACCGATCGCGTCATGGCATGATCCGATCACGCAGCCGGGCTCGGGTTCGATGGCCAACCTGATCCGATGCCCGGACTCCTGCTCGATGCGCCGCAGAGCGTCGCTGAGCGCAGCCAGCGTCTGCCGGGCCCGGTCATCGGCCGAGTCGTCCCATGGGTTGCTCCAGCCCAGCGGCAGTGTCGAGATGGTGCCATGTTCGGCGCCGGCCAGCAGGTCACTGAGCACCTCGGCGCAGTGGCGGGTGTATTCCAGCCGGTCCGGTGTGGTCCAATCCGGTTGGTATACTTTATGTTTCACCGAATCGCCGTGAAAGACCCCGTAGGGGAAAGCGTTCATGGTCACCACGGCAAGCCCGTTGTCGGCCAGAATCGCGGCCAGCCGGCTGCGCGCTGCTCGATCAGCGGCCAACCGGGCCATGGTGGCGGCCGGCAACCACACGCCGACGCCGAGGCGTTCCAGACCGGCGCGTTGCCGAGCCGGCGCGAACAGCGACAGCAGTTGGTGCTCCAGCGCCTGCAGACTGTCGGCAGCGACGACGTTGCTGCAGTAGGACAGCATCAGCGCTTTTCTCCGCGGTTGATGGTATTGCCGGCAAAGGCCGCCTGCTGCTCTTCGCTCAACAGGCGAAGTTGCCCGCTTTGGCCGTAGAACTCGACCGGGTTGCGCCACATCACCCGGTCGACGTCGTCTTCGCTGAAAGAGGCCGCCAGCATCGCCTTCGCGGTCTTGACCGTCTTGAGCGGATCGGATCGTCCCCAATCGGCGGCCGAGTTGACGATGATCCGTTCGAGGCCGAAACGCTGCATCAAGACGACCATCCGCGCTTCGTCCATCTTGGTGTCCGGGTAGATGGAGAAGCCCATCCAGCATCCGCTGTCTCGGGCGGGCTCAATGGTCACCTCGTTGAGGTGGTCCAGCAGCACCATTCCCGGATCGATTCCGACCCGCTTCACCAGCTCGATGCTGGCCAGCGTGCCCCCGAGCTTGTCCCGGTGCGGGGTGTGCACCAGCGCGGGCAGGCCGTGTTCGGCGGCCATCTCCAATTGCGTTTGGAACACCGAGGTTTCCTCCGGTGTCATGGAGTCGTAGCCGATCTCACCGACGGCGACCACACCGTTCTTCGGCAGATACCGCGGGATCTGCTCGAGCACGGCCCGGCAACGGCTGTCGTTGGCCTCCTTGGGATTCAGCGCAATCGTGCAGTTGTGGGCGATACCGAACTGGGACGCACGGTAACGCTCCCAGCCGATGAGACTGTCGAAGTAGTCGATGAACGATCCTGCGCAGGTGCGGGGCTGACCCATCCAGAAGGCCGGCTCCACGACGGCACGCACGCCCGCGACATACATCGCCTCGTAATCGTCGGTGGTCCGTGACGTCATGTGAATGTGCGGGTCGAAGATCCTCACTCCGGCACCTCCGTCATCGTGGCGGCCAGCTGCTGCAGCATCCGCACGTCGGCCGACACCGGCCGTCCGGCCGCAGTACGTTCGCTGATGTAATCGGTTGCCATCCGGCTTAATTCCGCATCGACACGGATGCGCAGGCCGGGTACGGCACGCAACGGAACCTCCATGAAGATCAGCTTCATCACGCCATGACGCCAGGTGGGCTGGGCCAGGAACCGTGTTCCGAAGCCGCCGAGTGCCGCGCCTACCAGCCGCGGATCGTTGCACCGCAACGCATCCTCGGCCAGCGTCACGCCGGCCGCTGTGGTAATCGGTCCGAGGTTGCCGTCCAGCGCCGCCGTCTCCAGGCCGCGGAGCACGGCCAGGCGTTCGTCGCTATCCCCCCATTGGTACAGCTTTTCGACGAGCGGACCCGCTGTCTCGTCCGGATTTTCGGCGACCAGCGTGGTGAGCAGTTGTACTCGGGCCATCAGGGTCGCATCGCCGGAGGCCTGCGACATTGCGCGCTCGGCTTTGGGGAAGACTTCCAGGATCTTGTCCGGGCCGCTACGGATCTCGGCCGCAGCGTTGTCGATCCACGAGCGTGCCGCGATCGGCAGCCTGGCGCGATTGATTGCGGACATACTGCGCCGCAGCACATTCGGTGCGTCGTGGCAATGTCGTGGCAATTCGACCGAGGCGACACCGTCGAAGCCGCTGGTCTGCAGGGCGTCCATCACCGCCCCGAGATCGAGGTCGCCATGGCCGAACTCGAGGTGTTCATGTTTGAGTGGTGTCATGTCGTCGAGGTGGACGTTGACCAGTTTGTCGCCCAGGTCGGCGATCGCCGCTTGCGCACCGCCCGGCTCGGTCATCACGCAGTGACCGACGTCGAGCGTGATGCCCAGTTGCGGCGGATCACCCAGTGCCCGGCACACGTCGCGGGCTTGTTCAACCGTCTCGACGAACATTCCGGGTTCGGGCTCGAATCCGAGCGTGACTGCCTTGCCGTCCGCATAGTCGACCACCTGCGCCAGCCTGCTGACGAGCAGCTCCCGGGTGGTGTCGGGGTCGCTGTAGTCGACGGCATAGCCCGACCACAGCGACACGCAGGTGGCCCCGAGGTCCGCGGCGATATCGATTGCCCGCCGCAGGAATTCGACGCGGGGTTCGGCGGCGATATCGACCAGCGCAGGTTTGTGCTTGACCCGCGGATCCAGCAGATAGCGCGCTCCCGTTTCGATCGCCACCTGTAATCCGTGGGTGTCCAGCAGCGCGCGCAAGGCGCCCAGCTGCGCACCGAGATCGGAGTCGAACGGTCGGACATGCGGGTAGCCGATGGTCAGCGCGACGGCGGTATACCCGTGATCGGCGATCAGCGCGAGCGCGTCGGCAAGCGGGTGATCGGTCAAGCCATTCGTGTTGTAGCCAACGTGCATCAGGTCACCTCAGTGGGTCGGGACGCGGAAACTTTGAACCGCAATCCAATTGCCAGCCCACACAACGCCAGCATGGTGCGCGGCGCCGGGGCGGCCAACATCGCCTGGACCGCGATCGTCGACGCGATGCCACTGCGCACCGCGCTGCGAAGGACCTCGGCGGTCGGATGCTGCCACGCCTTCCACAAACCGGGGCCAAACGACCACGCGTACACCGCCGCGGCCGGTGCGGCGCGAAACCCGGGCGTGCTCACCATCGCCGAGGCGGCCACCGCTACCGCCATACCGCCGACGATCGCCGGCAATCGGCGTTCCGAGCCCGTGACCTCACTGCGGGACAGCACCGTGATCGCCGTGGTGTGCCCGCCGATCACCGACGCCGGAACCAGCGCGCGCCGATAATTCGGGCCGGCGCCGAGCATCACGTCGAGGAACCGGCAGCCCGCCATCACCAACGGCCCCGCGGCGGTGTCCTTGACAACTAGGTCATAAGCCGCGACGCACAACGTGATTCGGCCCGCGGCGGCTAGGCCGTGGCGGCCGCTGACCGCCGTTGCGGTCGCCAGCCCCGCCCCGGCCAGGCCGGCTGCGACCGACAGCGCCGTGCCGGCCGACACTTCGCCCGACGGAATCGGCCGCTCGGGGCGTTCGACGGCGTCACGCTCGCGGTCGGCCCAGTCGTTGAGCACCATGCCACTCCAATACAGCAGCGCCGACGCCAGCGGCAGCGCGAGCCGGCGTCCGGTCAGCGGATACCCCGCCCAGATGGCGCCCACCGCAGCGTCACCCAGCACTGTGAGCGCAGCAGGTGCCCGCATCAGGTCCAGGTACGCCTTGATCTTCACTGCCCGGCCGAAACCGGCGTCGCAAAAGACTTGGCCCACTGCACCAGCGCCTCGTATTGCGCCGCAAGTGAATGCGTCGATGAGCCCCACGGTTCCTTGAAGAAGAAGCCGAGCTGCCCGACGACACCGTGCGCACCGCGCATTCGGGCCATCGCGAGCAGGCGCGCCACGTCGAGAACCAACGGCGCCGCCAAGGCGGAATCCGGTGCGGACCAGATGGTTTGCAGGGTGATCTGACCGCCGAGGAATCCGGTGGCGTGGATGTGGTCCCACGCAACCTTGGTTTCCCCGAGGTCGGGCACGTAGTCGATATGCAGCGGGGCATTGACGGCGCCGCCAAGCATCTGCTGGATGCCACGCTGCTTGCTGACGAGCTTGGACTGCACGGCGACCGGGTCGGCGAGCGTGGCTCCGTCGCCGCCGCCCAGCAGATTCGTTCCCGCCCAGGAGTGCACGGTCATCGCCCGGCTGGCGAACATCGGCGCCAGCACGGTACGCAGCAAGGTCTGGCCGGTCTTGGCGTCCTGGCCGGCGTAGAGAATATCGGCCTCGTCAGCCAAGCTGCGCAACGCGGAAACCCCCATGCTGGGCGACGGGGTGAAGCAGGAGTAGGCGGCGCCATTGCGGATCGCCGCCAAGGCGGTCAGCGCGCTCGCCGGCAGCACCATGCGGTCCTTTTCGCACAGCGCGGCCCGCAACAGGTCAGGGTCGTGGTACTCGGGGCGGTCCGGCACCGGCGGCTGCGTCGATGCCACGTCGATGACCACGAAGACGTCAAGTGCGTTGCGCGAGATGAACAAGCCCATCGCGTCGCTGAGCCGGTCGATCAGTTCGGCTTGGGTGCTGGCACCGACGGTGGACGGATCCGGCGTGGCCACGCATGAGGGACCGACGATCTCGTCTTCGGTGGCCGCCAGGCGATCTGACACCGCCGCGACCACTCGGTGCGGCAGCAGTCCCGCCTCGACCAGAGCCTCGGCGCGCTTGGCCAACGGGGCGGTCGAAAGGTCGCGTCCGGCCACCACGAAATCGGCATATTTCGGCAATGGGACGCCGGCGAAGTCGGCAGTCGCCGTCACGCAGCCGGTTTCGGGAATCAGCCCGGCGCTGAGCGCATACAGACCCACGATCGACGTGGTCGCCACCGACCCCCGCGCACCGCTGAGCCACAGGCCGCAGCGGGGCTGCGCGGTCACCCGGGATGTGGTGTCGTCGTGGTCCATCGCGCCGTCCTTGATCGCCGAACGCTGTAAAAATCTGATGTATCGAGCGTGACAAACTAGTTTTTCTAAGCAGAGGATGCTAAGCAGAGGATGCTAACACCGCGCATTGGTCTCGGCTGATCAATGACTGTACGTAAGCTGGCAACGATGAGCTTCAGAGCACGCATCGCCCCATTGCGGTGGTCGGTGTGGCGCATGGCGCCCGGGATCCGCAACCTCACCAGGACGGGTCAGATCGGTGACGGTCGCGAAGCAGCCGCCGTCGACTATGTACTCCGGCACGCCCGTGCCGGCGACATCGACGACGTGCTGGCCACCATCGACAAGTTCGCCTACGAAAAGTCGATGCTGATCAATATCGGCGACGAAAAGGGTCCGATGCTCGACGCCGCGGTGCGGCGCGCCAACCCGGCGCTGGCGCTGGAGCTGGGCACCTACTGCGGCTACGGCGCACTGCGGATCGCCCGGGCGGCGCCGACGGCCCGGGTGTACTCGGTCGAACTGGCCGAAGCCAACGCCGCCAATGCCCGGCAGATCTGGGCTCATACCGGCGTCGCCGACCGGGTGACCTGTGTGGTCGGCACCATCGGCGACGGCGGACGCACCCTGGACGCGCTGGCAAGTGAACACGGATTCGCTTCTGGCACTCTGGATTTCGTGTTCATCGATCACGACAAGAAGGTTTACCTGGACGACCTGCAGAGCATCATGGACCGGGATTGGCTGCATCGGGGCTCGATCGTGGTAGCCGACAATGTCAAGGTGCCCGGCGCGCCGAAGTACCGCGCCTACATGCGGCGTGAGCAAGGCAGGCTGTGGAACACCGTGGAGCACAAGGCCCACCTCGAATACCAGACCCTGGTGCCCGACCTGGTGCTGGAATCCGAGTACCTGGGGTAGTCGCCCTGACGCCCGGGTCGTCACACCTGAATCCTGAGCCTCATCCGCACCACTTTTCGTCTAGCGCAGGCGTGGCTGCGGGGTTTTGTCGGACCGGGTCGTTACGGTGCGGGCGTGCAGTCACTGATATATCCCTCGATCGACCTCGACGACGCCGAATCGCATCTGGGCGCCGACACCTACCGGCGCGGCCTGGACTACGCGCGCGAAGGACGAGTGGTGCGTTGTTCATGGAACCCCGGCGACGACAGTCTCGTGGGCAGCGTTCGCGGTAACCGGGGCCGCACCTACACCACCACCGCGCAACTGTCGACGGATTACGCCGACTCCTGGAACCTCGAACTCGGGTTGTGCACCTGCCCCATGCAAGTGGACTGTAAACATGTGGCCGCGATCCTCATCGCGGCCAGCGGGACCACGAAGACACGGTCGCAACGGGCGCCAGTGCCCCCGGCTCCGGCGGTCTGGCGCAAGTCACTGGACTCGTTGTTCCCCACATCTTCGCCGGGCAGCACCGCCGGCACCCCGCTGGCTATCGAGCTGAACCTGTCGGCGAGCGGCTTGGACGCGCGGGTGGTGCGCCCGGGTAAGCGCGGCGGCTGGGTCGCCGCCGACCTGAGCTGGGGCCGCTTGCCCGCGCTGCGACACTACGGTTATCCCGACGCCCACATCCGCGTGCTCCAAGAGTTCTATGCCGCCTACCGGGCGGGGGCCCCGAATCAGACTGGCTACTACGGCTATTCGTATGCCTCGTATGGGGAGATGAAGACGATCTCGCTGCTGAAGTTCGAGTCACCCCAATTATGGCCGCTACTGGACGAGTTGCGCCGAGTCGGGGTGCGGTTGGTGCACGCGCAGGACCACCACGACGTGCTGCCGTGTGCCGCGGCACGCCTGTCCTTGGACGTCACCGCCGACGCGTCGGGCAACCTCACCGTCATGCCCTTGCTTGAAGTCGACGGAGCGGCCGCACAAGCGGTCGCGTTCATCGGGTCCTCGGGCCATGGCGTTGTCTGCACCGACGGCGGGCTGCGGCTGGCACGGATGGACCAGCCGGTCTCGGTGACGTTGCAGCGGATGACCCTTGGCGATCAGATCCTGACCATCCCCGCAGCTGAGGCGGTGCAGTTCACCGCCGAGTACTACCCGAAGCTGCGGCGCATCGCGGCCATCACATCGTCGGACACCTCGTTCACGCCGCCGACGATCACCGGGCCGACGTTGGTGCTGCGTGCCGACTATCGGGATGGGCACGAGGTCGAGTTGACGCTGCAGTGGGCGTACCGGGTGGGCGACAACGAGTTTCGCGTCAATGTGGGTGCGTCTGGTGATCCAGGCTACCGTGACCTGGACACGGAGAACGGGCTTGCGCGCGGCATCGACGCCCCACTGGAGCGATTCGGGCTCCGCGCCCCCGACGGCGGGCTGATTGCCCGAACCCGATTGTGCGGCTTGGAGACAATGCGGTTCACCACCGAACTCCAACCGCTGCTCACCGGGCTGTCCGACGTCGTGCTGGAGGTGACCGGCGACCCCGTCGACTACCGGGAGGCGGGCGAGTCCCTGGTCATCGGTGTGGCCACGGACGCGGTGCCTGGACAGACGGACTGGTTCGACCTGGACATCACGATCACCGTTGAGGGCAAGCAGATTCCGTTCGTCAGCGTGTTCACCGCGCTGGCCTCCAGCCAGTCACATGTGCTACTGGCCGACGGAGCCTACTTTGCGGTGGACAAGCCGGAGCTGGTGAAGCTGCGCCGGCTGATCGAGGAAGCCCGCGCACTGACCGATGCCGATGAGGGTCCGCCCCGGATCAGCCGGTTCCAGGCCGGGCTGTTCGACGAACTCGCCGCACTGGGAGTGGTCACCCAACAGGCCGACGAGTGGTGTCGGCAGGTTCGCGGACTGCGCGCACTACAGGGAGTTGAACCGGTGCCGGTACCCAGCGGCTTGCGCGCCGATCTGCGGCCCTACCAGGCCGACGGGTTCTCGTGGCTGGCGACGCTCCACGCCCACGGGCTGGGCGGGATCCTCGCCGACGACATGGGACTCGGCAAGACGGTCCAGTCGCTCGCATTGATCTGCCATGTCCAGCAACAGGATCCGAGTCCGGCCCCGTTCTTGGTGGTGGCGCCCTCGAGTGTGGTTGCGAACTGGGCCGCAGAGGCCGCGCGGTTCGCACCGGAACTGTCGGTGGCTGCGATCAGCGATACCCTGCGTCGTGCCGGCATCGACCTTGACGAGCTGGCTACCGGCACCAACATCGTCGTTACCTCGTATACCTTGTTCCGCCTCGACTTCGACGCCTACGCCGCCCAAACCTGGTCCGGCCTCATTCTGGACGAAGCCCAGTACGTCAAGAACCGGCACGCCAAGACCTAC
The DNA here is from genome assembly GCF_900566055.1 of Mycobacterium innocens. Taxonomy (GTDB): domain Bacteria; phylum Actinomycetota; class Actinomycetes; order Mycobacteriales; family Mycobacteriaceae; genus Mycobacterium; species Mycobacterium innocens. The sequence goes on along the minus strand of NZ_UPHQ01000112.1, from coordinate 5,557 downwards.
CAGTGCGCGCGCCGGCTACCCGCCCCCGTCAAGGTGGCAATCACTGGTACGCCGATGGAAAACAACGTGATGGAGCTGTGGTCGCTGCTATCAATCACCGCCCCGGGACTATTTCCCAGCCCGGCCAAGTTCGCCGACTACTACGCCAAACCCATCGAGAAGACCGGCGACCCCGAGTTGCTGGCCCTGCTGCGCCGACGGATCAAACCGCTCGTCAAGCGCCGCACCAAGGAGCTTGTGGCCGCCGACCTGCCCGCCAAGCAAGAGCAATTGCTCGATATCGAGCTGCCTCCCCGGCACCGCGCACTCTACGACAAGCGACTGCACCGCGAACGTCAAAAGGTGCTCGGCTTACTCGACGACATGCAACGCAACCGATTCACGATCCTGAAATCTCTGACCGTGCTGCGCCAGATGGCTCTGCATCCCGGGCTTGTCGACGCTGCGCATGACGCGATGGCCTGCGCGAAAATCGATGTCTTGGTGGAGCAGCTGCGCGACGTCGCCGACGGCGGCCACCGCGCGCTGGTGTTCAGCCAGTTCACTCGCTTCCTTGGCCGGGTGCGAGATCGCCTGGGCGCCGAGGGCATCGACTATTGCTACCTTGATGGGCGAACCCGCAACCGTCCCAAGGTGATTCAGCAGTTCAAGGAAGGGACTGCGCCGGTTTTCCTGATCAGTCTCAAGGCCGGCGGTTTCGGGTTGAACCTCACCGAGGCCGACTACTGCTTCCTGCTCGACCCGTGGTGGAATCCGGCCACCGAAACCCAGGCCGTCGATCGCACCCACCGCATCGGACAGATGCGCAATGTCATGGTGTATCGACTTATCGCCCGCGACACCATCGAGGACAAGGTCATCGCGCTCAATGCGCGCAAAGCCAAGCTCTTTGCCAGCGTGATCGACGACGGCAACGCCTTCGCGTCCGCGCTGACGGCCGACGACATCCGCGGACTGCTCACCTGAGGTCGGAGTACTTGGCCGTTATTCACAGTCAGAAGTTGGGCGCCATCTTGCCGTACCCTACCCGCGCGCCATGATCGAATGTATGTGGCGCTCCAGAGTTTTCGTGCTTTTCAGGGCGGTTTTAGTTGGCCAATGCGTGTCAGCGTTTCATCGGTGAAATGAGGGACGCGCACGCGGTGCGGCTCTAGGTTTCGGGGTTACCACACCAACCTCAACCGGAAGGCCAACCACGTGCGCGTCTCTACAACATCTAACCGTCTGCTGCAGATCGCGGGGCCTGGTGACCGATGTCGACATCAAAGATCGCGATGTCGAAGTCAGTCTGCGCCCGCGCGCCCGATGGCTGCGCTGCCCGTGCGGGATGCTGTGCTCAGCGCCCTATGACCGGCGCCGGCGCGGCTGGCGCCACTTGGACTTGGGCGGATCCAAGCTGTGGCTGGTCTATGAGATCCGGCGGGTGGACTGTCCCGAGTGCGGGGTGCGCACCGAGGAGCTGCCCTGGGCGCGCCCGGGTGCGCGTCATACCCGCGATTTCGAAGACATGGTGCCAGCCTACGCCCGGAGCCGGCAAGCCAAAAGAATGAGAGGGTAGATTGGCAACTTGCAGGAAACCTCAAGTGTTACTGTCGAACTCACCATTGCTCCAACGCTTTTGGGGCCGGCGCGAACGGCAGTTGCCCGACGGCACCCGTCACGTCGCGCGGGGGTGCGCTCCGGCCCACACCTCCCGCAATGCATGAACGGTGACCAGCGTGTAGATCTGCGTCGTCGTCACCGAGGCATGACCCAACAATTCCTGCACCACCCGGACATCGGCGCCGCCCTCGAGCAGGTGGGTGGCAAACGAATGCCGCAGCATGTGCGGCGACACACCCGCGGTGATGCCGGCACGCTCGGCCGCATCCTGCAGCACCTGCCAGGCGCTTTGCCGTGACAACCTGCCGCCGCGGGCGTTGAGAAAGATGGCCGCCGTGCCGCGGCCCCGCCGGGCCAGGTCGGGGCGCCCGCGCACCAGGTAGGCGTCCAGCGCGTGCACGGCCGGGCGTCCCACCGGCACCAGCCGTTGTTTACCGCCCTTGCCGCGCAACAACACCGACCTGACTTGCGTGTCGACGTCGTCGACGTCGAGACCCACGGCTTCGGAGATCCGCGACCCGGTGGAATACAGCAGCTCCAGCAGTGCCCGGTTGCGCAGGGTCAACGGTCCGTCGGCCGGGTTGTCGCCGCCGGCGCCTTCCAGCAGGGCCAGCACCTGGTCGACCGTCAGGCTCTTGGGCAGCCGCCGGCCCGGTGTCGGCGGACGCACCGCGCGCGCCACGTCCAGGTCGGCCAGGCCTTCGGCGGCGGCGAACCGATGCAGCCCACGCACCGCGATCAGCGCCCGGGCCGCTGACACCGCGGACAGCGCCGTCGCCCCGGATTCGGGATCGCCGCGCCGCAGTGCCACCAGAAAGTCGCTGACATCGTCCTCGCCGACGCCGGCCAGGTCGGTGATCCCCCGGTCTTCGAGGTGCTTGGTATAGCGGCGCAGGTCCCGCCGATACGAGCTCAGGGTGTTGGGCGCCACGCCCCGTTCGATCGCCAGATGGTCAAGGTAGCCCTGCAGTTGTGTGTCCAGGGTCAGTGTCGTCACCGCGCGGTCTTTCGCGCCATGAAGGCCGTCGGCTTGTCGATCCAGGGGCTGTCCACCGGACGCGGTTGGGCCAGCCCACTGGTTACCGCCTGCGCGGCCAAAATCCCGGCCACCGCAATGGCATTGACGATTTCGCCGCTGAACACCTTCCGGGCGGCCTCCTCGAGGGGAAACCACTGCACCGTCATGTCGGCTTCTTCGTGGTGCGCCTCGGGTTGCTCCGCCTCACTGAGCCCGGTGGCCAGATAGACCCGCACCGATTCGTCGCTGAACCCCGGCGTGGAGTCGAGGTCGACGAGCACCTGCCAGCCAGCGGCCTGCAAACCGGCCTCTTCCTGCAGCTCGCGGGCGGCAGTGAGATGCGCCGGCTCCCCCGACGCATCCAGCAATCCGGCCGGCAGCTCCCACAGCCGCCGGCCGAACGGGTGGCGGTACTGGTAGACCAACGGGATGTTGCCGTCGTCGTCGACTGCGACGACACCGACCGCACCGTAATGCTCGACGACTTCTCGGACGGCGGTGGTGTCACCCGGCATTCGCACCCGGTCTCGGCGCAGCGCGAAAATCGCTCCGGTATGCAAGGTTTCGGACGATATCGTCTCGAAGTCGTGCTCAGCCACGAGTCGCGGGTTCAGGTAGCGGCTGCGCGACGCCGTCTCGACGCTCGTTTCCGTTCGACACGGGCTCGGACATCTCGGGGATGTCGACGGGCAGCAGCTCGCCTCCCTTGTAGTCGATTGCTGCTCCGACGAATGCGACGAACAGCGGATGCGGGCGGGTGGGCCGGCTCTTCAACTCGGGGTGAGCCTGGGTGCCGACCAGGAATGGGTGCTGGTCGCTCGGGTATTCGACGAACTCGACCAACCGGCCGTCGGGTGAGGTACCGGAAAACCGCAGGCCGCTTCGGGCGATCTGGTCCCGGTAGGCATTGTTGACCTCGTAGCGGTGCCGGTGCCGCTCGGACACCTTCGTCGATTGATATGCTTGCGCCACAATGGAATCCGGCTCCAGCACCGCAGGGTAGGCGCCCAGGCGCATGGTGCCGCCCAGATCCGCCTCGCCGGCCACGATGCGCTGCTGGTCGGCCATCGTGGAGATGACCGGATCGGGGGTGTCGGGTTCGAATTCGGCCGAATTGGCCTGGCTCAGACCGACTGAACGGGCGGCCTCGATCACGATGCACTGCAGGCCCAGGCATAGTCCCAACACCGGCAGGCCCCGAGCCCGGGCATACGAGATAGCCGCGATCTTGCCCTCGATGCCACGGATGCCGAACCCTCCTGGAATCAGCACCCCATGGACATCGCCCAGCGCCGCTGCGACACCGCCGTCGGTCTGGCAATCGTCGGAACCCACCCAGAGGATCTCGACCTTGGCCCGGTGCTTGAACCCGCCGGCCCGCAACGCCTCGATCACCGACAGGTACGCGTCGGATAACTCGACGTACTTGCCCACCAAGGCGATTCGGACTGATTCGTGCGGTTCGTGCACCCTGCGCAACAAGTCGTCCCATTCGGTCCAGTCGACGTCGCGGAACGGCAGGTTGAGCCGGCGGACCACGAACGCGTCCAGTTCCTCGCGGTGCAACACCTTGGGGATGTCGTAGATCGAGGGTGCGTCCGGAGTGGAGATCACGCCGTCGATGTCGACGTCACACATCAGGGCGATCTTGTTTTTCAGCGCTTCGGGCACGTTGCGGTCGCTGCGCAGGATCAGCGCGTCCGGGGTGATACCGATGCTGCGCAAAGCGGCCACCGAGTGCTGCGTCGGCTTGGTCTTGAGCTCGCCCGACGGGGCCAGGTAAGGCACCAGCGACACGTGCAGAAAGAAGACGTTCTCCCGGCCCAGGTCGTGGCGCACCTGGCGCGCCGCCTCCAGAAACGGCTGCGACTCGATATCGCCCACGGTGCCGCCGATTTCGGTGATCACGACGTCGGGGCGGCGTCCGTCCGGGTTGGGTTGGGCCATCGCCATGATGCGCCGTTTGATCTCGTCGGTGATGTGCGGGATCACCTGGACGGTGTCACCGAGGTATTCGCCACGGCGCTCTTTGGCGATCACCGTCGAATACACTTGTCCGGTCGTCACATTCGCCGAGCCGGACAAGTCGCGATCAAGGAAACGCTCGTAGTGGCCGACGTCGAGATCGGTCTCGGCGCCATCCTCGGTGACAAAAACCTCGCCATGCTGGAACGGGTTCATGGTGCCCGGGTCGACGTTGAGGTACGGATCGAGTTTCTGCATCGTGACCTGCAACCCGCGGGCGGTCAGCAGCTGGCCGAGGCTACTCGCCGTCAATCCCTTGCCGAGGGAGGATGCGACCCCGCCGCTGACGAAGAGGTGCTTGGTGACAGCTTGCGGATGCTTGCGCAACTGGGCGACCTCCGTGAAGACGGGCAGGGCTTGCCTTTCTAGCCTGACCTAGCTGGGCCTGCCGACCCACGGAATCCCACCCTAACACCCGCGACGCCGGCTCGCGGCGAACACGCCCGACCGGTCCTACGGAGTGACTACCGGGGGACTACTGGGGACTACTGGGGAACAGTCACCGAGGTGGCCCCGTGACCGGTGCCGTAGTGGGCCGGGTGACCGCCATTGATCAGGTCGTGCAGGGCCAGGATCGCCGTGATGCGGCCGGGCGCGAGGTCGACGTCGTCGACGGTGCTGATGGTGGCGGCCATGCCGGCATCGGCGCGGGTGACGGCGACTGCTGCGCTGCCGGTCGACGAGCCATCCCGGCCGGCGAGCACGGTGCCGGAACCGTGCGGCGCCAGCGCAGCGGCGAACCGCGCCACGCTGGCCCCCTGGTTGCCGGCGTCTGCGGGCAAGCTCCCGCCGGTGATGACGATCGCCGCGTTTGCCACGTCGATGTGATCCGCGGGCTGATAGGTGATGAAGCCGGTCTCGCGCAGCGCCGTCAGCACGGTGCCGCGCTGAGCGTCGTCGACGGGCGGGGCG
>NZ_UPHQ01000108.1 GCF_900566055.1 Mycobacterium innocens | reverse complement strand
GGCCAGGAGATCGGGTTGGTCCGGGGTGGCGGCGGCCAGACGGCTGTCGAGGTGTTCGGCGAGGGCGGCGGGGGTGGGGTAATCGAAGATCAGGGTGGGCGAAAGTGCCAGGCCGGTCGCCGTTTTCAGCCGGTTGCGCAGTTCGACGGCCGTCAGCGAGTCGAAGCCCAGGTCCTGGAACGCGCGGCGGGCGTTGATGTCAGCGGTGCTGGAGCGTCCCAGCACGGTGGCGGCGTTGCTACAGACCACGTCGACGAGTTCGCGGTGTCGCTGCTCGGGATCGAGCGAACGCAGTCGGGGGACCAATCCCGTCGCCGAGACGGCGGTGTCGGTGTCGTCGACGACGCGTCGGGACCGGCGGGCGGCCAACTCGCTGAGCAACGGCGATGGCGCGGTGGTGTCGGAGCCGAGCGCGCGGGTGTCGAGCCGGGTGGCGACCACGACGGCGCGGTCCGCGACCATCGCGGCATCGAGCAACTCCAGCGCCTGCGCGGTTGACAGGGTTGCCAGCCCCGCCCGACTCATCCGGGCCTTGTCGCGGTCCCCCAGACGTCGGGTCATCGCACTGGGCTGTTCCCACAGCCCCCACGCCACCGACAATCCCGGCAACCCATGCGCGCGCCGATACGCCGCGAGCCCGTCGAGGAAGCTGTTGGCCGCCGCGTAATTGCCTTGGCCGGGGGTGCCCATGATGCCGGCCATCGACGAAAAGAGGACAAACGCCGAGACATCCAGATCTCGGGTCAACTCGTGCAAATTCCAGGCACCGTCGACCTTGGCGCGCAGCACGGCATCCATCCGGTCGGGCGTCAGCGAGGCGATCAGTCCGTCGTCGAGGACCCCGGCGGCATGAAACACCCCCCGAAGCGGATACCGCGGCGGCAGCTGCGCGAGCAGCGCCGCAACCGCGTCACGGTCAGCCACGTCACAAGCCACTACCGACACCTCGGCCCCGGCATCCCGCAACTCGTCGGCCAGCTCCGAAATCCCTTGAGCCCGGGTCCCGGATCGACTGACGAGCATCACGTGGGCCACCCGGTGGCGGGACACGACGTGGTGGGCCAGCGCCGCACCGGCCATCCCGGTCCCGCCGGTGATCACGACCGTGCCCCCGGCAAGCCCGGCGGCGCTCCCGGAAACCGTCAACACCACCTTGCCGATATGGCGGGCCTGGCTGACGAAGCGATACGCCCGCCGGGCCAGCATCATGTCGAAAGCCTTGGTCGGCAACGGCTTCAACTCTCCGGCAGCGAACATCTCCATCAGTTCGGCCAACATTTGCGCGATCCGGTCCGGCCCGGCTTCGATCAGATCGAACGCACGGTAACCGGCGCCCCGGTACTGCTCGGCGATCGTCCGCGGGTCGCGAATATCGGTTTTGCCCATTTCGATGAAGCGCCCGCGCGGGCTCAGCAGCCGCAGCGACGCATCGACAAACTCACCGGCCAGCGAGTTGAGCACCACGTCGACTCCGGCACCGCCGATGGTCTGGCGGAACTTCTCCTCGAATTCCAGGGTGCGGGAGTCGCCGATATGGTCTTCGTCAAAACCCAGCTCCCGCAAGGCATCCCACTTGCCGCGACTGGCCGTGGCGAAAACCTCCAGGCCCCAGCGCCGAGCCAGCTGCACCGCGGCCATACCCACCCCGCCGGCGGCGGCGTGCACCAACACCTTCTGCCCGGCCCGCACCCCCGCCAGGTCCGACAGACCGTAGAACGCGGTCAGGAACACCACCGGGACACCGGCAGCCGTATCCAGCGGCCAGCCCGCCGGAACCGCGGTCACCAGCCGCTGATCCGCCACCGCCTCGGGTCCCGCCACGCCCAGCAGCCCCATCACCGCGTCGCCGACGGCCACGCCGGAAACACCCGGCCCTACCTCGACAACGATCCCGGCGCCCTCGATGCCGAGCTCGCCCCCGCCCGGATACATGCCCAACGCCACCAGCACGTCGCGGAAGTTCACCCCGACCGCGGCCACCGCTACTCGTACCTGCCCGGCGGTGAGCTCGCTTCGTTCACACGAGCCCACCTGCACGTCGTCGAGTGTGCCCGCGCCTCCGGGGACCAAGCGCCACCCGGACGGGACCTCGGGCAGCCGAAGCGTCGGGTCGGCCGGCCGCAGCCGAGCCTGATAGGCCACATCGTCGCGCGCCACCAGTTGCGGCTCACCAGAACGGATTACCGCGCTGACATCCACCGACCCGTCCGAATCCAGCAGCACCACCCGGCCGGGATGCTCCGCCTGCGCCGAACGCACCAGCCCCCACACCGCCGCACCGGCCAAGTCCGTGACGTCCTCGTCGGTCAGACCCACCGCGCCATGGGTCAGCACCACCAGAACGCCGTCCTCGTCGCCGGCCAACCACGCCTGCAACACCGCCAGCACCGCATGCGTGGCCGCCCGTACCGATTTCACCACGTCCGCCTGCCGCGGCACCTGGGCAGCCAGCTCCCACACCGTCGTGGGTGGCTCGCCAATACCGTTGTGTGCCAGCGGTATCGGCGACCAACCGACCTGGAACAAGCCGCCGTCAGCGGGCGCAACCGCGGACAGCGCCCGGTCGGGCAACGGACGAAACGCCACGTTCCGTACGGTCAAGACGGGTAAGCCCGCCGCATCAGCCAATTCCAGCGACACCGCGTCGGCACCCGCCGGCGCCAGGCGGGCCCGTACCCGGGACGCCCCCGCGGCATGCAGCGACACCCCCTGCCACGAGAACGGCAGCACCGTTTTGTCCTGCCCGCCGGCGACGCCCACCGCATGCAGAGCCGCGTCGAGCAATACCGGATGGATGCCGAATCCGCCGACATCCAGGCCGGCGTGCTCGGGCAGTGACACCTCGGCGAAGATCTCCTCCCCCAGCTGCCACATCGCCCGCAGGCCGCGGAACGCCGGACCATACGTGTAGCCCCGTGCGGCCAGCCGCTCGTAGGCGCCGGTCACATCCATCGGGGTTGCGCCCGCCGGTGGCCATACCGACAGGTCTGTTCCCGGAGCGAGGACCCCGGGCGCCAACACCGCCTCAGCGTGTAACGTCCAGGTCGAATCCGGTTGGACGGCACGCGAATACATCGATGCGCTGCGACGGCCCGACGCATCTTCGTCACTGACCACGAGCTGCACCTGCGCCGCGCCGGCCGTCGGCAACAGCAGCGGCGCCGTCACCGTCAGCTCGGCAACGGTGGCGCAGCCGACCTGGTCGCCGGCCCGGACGGCCAGCTCCACGAATCCCGCGCCCGGGAACAGCGCCACCCCGGCCACCGCGTGCTCGGCCAACCATGGCTGGGCAGTCACCGATAGCTGGCCTGTCAGCACGACTTCGCCGGAGTCGGGCCGCTCGACTACCGCACCCAGCAAGCCGTGCGCGGCCCCGGTCAACCCCAGACGCCCCGCATCTAATCGCCCGGCATCGGGTTGCGCGAGCCAGAACCGGCGATGGACGAAACCGTACGTCGGCAGTTCCACGCGGCGAGCGTGCAGACCGGCGAACGCCGCGGCCCAATCCAGCCCGACGCCCGCAGCGTGGGCCTGTGCTGCCGACAGCCAGAATCTGTCCAGTCCGCCGTCGTCGCGGCCCAGTGACGGGATGACGATCGGTTGGTCGGCGTCGGCAGAGTCGTGATCGGTCAGCGTTTCTTCAATGGCGGCGGTCAGGACGGGGTGCGGGCTGGACTCGATGAAGACCTGGTATCCGGCGTCGAAGGCGGTGCGGACGGCCCGGTCGAATTGCACTGTCTGGCGGATGTTTTGGTACCAGTAGTCGGCGTCGAGGCCAGCGGTATCCGTGAAGTGACCTGTCACGGTGGAGAGGAAGGCGATGGGCGCCGAGCGGGGTTCGATGCCGGCGAGGGCGGCGGTGAGTTCGGTCCGGATGGCGTCGACGTGGGCGGAGTGCGACGCGTAGTCGACGTCGACCCTGCGGGCCCGGATGTCGGCCGCGTCGCATCGCCGGATCAGTTCCTCGACGGCGGCCACTTCTCCGGAGACGACGATCGTCGAAACACCGTTGACCGCAGCGATATTCAGACGGCTGCCGCAGTGAGATAGCAGCTCCCGGGCGCGGGTCAGCGGACAGGAGATCGACACCATCCCTCCCGCACCGGCCAACCGCACCAATAGCCGGCTGCGCAACGCCACCACCCGTGCCGCGTCGTCCACGGACAGTGCTCCCGCCACACAGGCCGCCGCGATCTCGCCCTGCGAATGCCCGATCACCGCGTCGGGCACCACCCCGACCGATCGCCACAATTCGGCCAGCGACACCATGATCGCCCACAGCGCCGGCTGTACGACATCCGCCCGGTCCAGCCCGGGCGCGCCCGGCGCGCCGCGCACCACGTCGAGCAACGACCAGGGCAGGTACTCACCAAGCGCTTTGTCGCAGCGACGCATGTGCTCGGCGAAAACCGGTGCAGCGTCGAGTAACTGGGCTCCCATGCCGACCCACTGCGACCCTTGTCCGGGGAAGACGAATACGGTTTTGCCGGTCGGCCGGGCGCGGCCGGCCACCACCGCAGCGCCGGGGTCGCCGGCGGCCAGACCGGCCAAACCCGACAGCAACTGCGCCCGGTCGGCGCCCACCACCACCGCGCGATGCTCGAACACCGACCGGGTGGACACCAACGACC
>NZ_UPHQ01000355.1 GCF_900566055.1 Mycobacterium innocens | reverse complement strand
GGTGGCGAACGCGCTGGTGAAGCCGTGGCCAGTCATGACCGCACGGCTTCTGGGGTCGAAAGTACGCAGTCGAGCAGACGTGCCCGGTCCACACTCATGTAGAGGTTCGTTGACTCTTCGCTGGCGTGGCCGAGCACGGCTGCGATCGTCGGCAGCGGAACCGCCGCGGCCAGCAGCCGGGATGCGGCATTGTGGCGCAGCAACCGGGTTCCCGCCCTCGGCTTGTTCACCCCCGCTTTCCGGAATGTCTCCACGGTCACCCGATGCACCGTCGCGTGACCGCCCAGCCGGGTGTGTGGGGCTTTCGAACGCAGAAACAGGTGATCATCGCCGGAGCTGGGCCGTTCGTCGAGCACATAGGCGGCCAGCCTGTCCAGCAGCAACGCCAGCAATGGCAGCGTCAGCGGGTTGCCCGTCTTGCATTGCGCCAGGCCGATGGTCTGCCCACGCCAGTCGACATCGCCGAGCCGCAGCGCGACGATGTCACAAGCCCGCAATCCCGTCGACAATGCGAGCAACGTGATCGCGGCGTCCCGCGCGCTGACCACCCCCGACGCACACGCGCGAACAACCCGTTCCTGGTCGGCATCATCCAAGACGGGCACTATCGCGTGAAAACGTTTGATGCCAGCCAGATTCACCGCATTAACCAGATCGGTGCGGCCGGTGAACTTCAGGAACGGACGAAAGTTCGACACCACCCAAAACAGCGACGACTTGGCCCACCGATCCAGTAAGGATTCCAAAAACGCCAGCACGCTGGCGCCATCGGCCCCGTCCAGCACGGCGATCCCGCGTCCTTCCAAAAACACCAGGTAGCTACGCGCCACCCGCCCGTAGGCCTCACAGGTGGCCGGCGCCAAACCGCGGCGGCCCATCTCGGCCTCCCACGCGGCATTCAGCGCAACAAAGTCGGCGCCCCCGGGCCGTGGACCTCCGCCATCGCGGCCACGAACCGACAGGTCCACCCGGCCGGTCTGCACATACGAGTCGAACACCGCGACCAGACGCCGGTAATCGAACCGCCGCTGAGCGCTGAACCGACCGGTGCGCACACTGGTCGTCATCGACGCGAACTCCGCACCCAAACCGGTGGAATACTCCCGCCCCGAGGCGAACTCCGTCAGCGCCTTGATCGTCTTCGCGTACTGACCAACTGTCGATTCCATGTAACCGGCCGCGCGTAACTCCGCCACGACAACCGCGCCGATCCCACCGACCGTCGTATCCATCACCGTCTCCTTCCACAGACGTACAGATACGACGGACGCTAAC
>NZ_UPHQ01000107.1 GCF_900566055.1 Mycobacterium innocens | reverse complement strand
GCAACGACTGCACCGCCAGATGCAACGCCACCAACGACGACGAACACGCCGTATCCACCGACACCGCCGGGCCCTCCAAACCCAGCACATACGCCACCCGACCCGACGCCACACTCAACGTCGAACCGCGCAGACCGTACCTCTCGAGGTCGCCGGGTACCCGGCCCTGGCCGCCGTAGGAGCCGTGAAATACGCCGGCGTACACGCCGGTCGCCGAGCCGCGCAGCGTGGTCGGGTCAATCCCGGTGCGTTCCAAGGCTTCCCAGGACACCTCCAGCAGCAACCGCTGCTGCGGATCCATCGCCAGCGCCTCGCTAGGCGCTATCCCGAAGAACTCGGCATCGAAACCGGCGACGTCGGTAAGGAATCCGCCGCTGCGGGTGTACGAGGTGCCCACCGCGTCGGGGTCCGGGTCAAACAGATTCGTCAGGTCCCAGCCGCGATCGCCCGGAAAGTCCGACACCACGTCACGGCCGGCGGCCACCATCTCCCACAGGCCTTCGGGGTTGTCGATACCGCCCGGATAGCGGCAGCCCATTCCCACCACGGCCACCGGCTCCGTCGTCTGGGCCAGAAAGTCACGGTTTTCGCGCTTCAGCCGCTCGTTTTCCTTGAGTGTTTTGCGCAGGGCCGTGATGAGCTGTTCTCGGGTGCTGTCCATGCCACGCGGTCTTTCGTACTACTCCGGGAATCGGCGCGACCGGCACGCCGCCTCCGTAACCCCCCGACCGAGCAGACAGTCCACGTCGACTAGTGCCAGCGCAGCAGTACTAATTCGGAGCAGAATCCGGGGCCCATCGCCATCATCAGACCCGGACTTCCACTGGGCGGTGGTTTGGCGATGGTGTCGCGCAGCACGTGCAGCACCGACGCCGAGGAGAGGTTGCCGATCTCGCCCAATGAGCGCCAGGTCAGCTCCAAGGCCTCCGGGGGCAGGTTGAGACTCTCGGTGATCGCATTGATGATCTTGGGGCCACCGGGGTGGGTCACCCAGGCGCCGATGTCGGTAGTGCTCAAGTCGTGCGCGGCCAGGAAAGTGCTGACGTCCTCGGCCACGTACTCCTCGACAACGGCGGCCAGATCCTTGGACAGGACGAGCTCGAATCCGGCGGAGCCGACGTCGTATCCCATGGTGCGCAGTGAGTCGGGGTAGAGATGGCTGCGCGAGTCGAGGATGTCCGGTCCGTCGGCGCCGACGTGGTCGGCGCGACGGTCCCCGACCGCCACTACCGCGGCGGCGCCGTCAGCAAACAAGGCACTGCCCACCAGACCGGCCAGCGAGGGCTTGTATCCGGGGTAGGTGAGCGAGCACAACTCGACCGAAACCAGGGCCGCGATGCCGTCCGGTGCTCCGCGCAGGTAGTCGTGCAGCCGGGCCACACCCGCCGCTCCGGCCACGCAGCCCAGGCCGAACAGCGGCAGCCGCCGCACATCCGGGCGCAGCCCGACCCGGCCGGCGATGCGGGCATCCAGCGACGGCACTGCCACACCGGTGACCGTGGTGGTGATGATGAGATCGAGGTCCTCGGGCTGCAGCCCAGCCACATCGAGTGCCCCCATCAGGGCTTCGACGCCGAGGTCTACGGCCTTGTCGATGAAAATCTCGTTGGCCTCGCCGAAGTCGTTCAGCTTCGGGTACGTCTCCAACGGCAGGACCAGGTGACGGCTGTCGACCTTCGAATTGGCATGAAGCTGCCGAACGACGTCTTCGTAACCCCGGAAATCCGGGATGTTGACAAAGGTGTCGGTGAGTTCTCGCTGGCTATAGCGATACGGCGGCAGAGCACCGAACACACCGGCCATGACGCTCATTGGTCCCACCCCTTTAACACGAACATCAACGCCGAAACGTTCGATTAGGCTACCTAGGGGTCAAAGTCTAGTCTGCCGAGAACGGACCGAAGCGCGGTTTCGCCAAGGGCGTCAGTTTCTGGCGCAGCCGGTCGACGGTGTTGTTCACGATGTTGAGCTGATCGGCAACCCGGCCCGGGGCGGTACCACCCCGCGCGTCGCGCGAGGCCACCGAGCCCTCCACGGTCAAGACGTCACGAACCTGCGGCGTCAGATCGGGGCTGATGGCGGCCAGCTCGTCGTCGGTGAGCTCCGGCAGCCCGACGCCACGCGCTTCGGCGGCGCGCACCGCCGCGCCGGCGGTCTCATGCGCGGTGCGAAACGGAATACCTTGGCGCACAAGCCATTCAGCAATATCGGTGGCCAGCGTGTAGCCGGCGGGCGCCAGCGCCGCCATCCGCTCGACGTGAAAGGTCAGGGTGCCCACCAGGCCGGCCATCGCCGGCAGCAGCAGCTCCAGCTGAGCTACCGAGTCGAACACCGGCTCCTTGTCTTCCTGCAGGTCGCGGTTGTAGGCCAACGGCTGGGCCTTCAGCGTCGCCAGCAGTCCGGTGAGGTTGCCGATCAACCGCCCGGACTTGCCGCGGGCCAGCTCGGCAACGTCCGGGTTCTTCTTCTGCGGCATGATCGAGCTACCGGTGGACCAGGAGTCGTGCAGCGTCACATAACCGAACTCCGTCGTGCTCCAGATGATGATGTCCTCGGCCAGCCGCGACAGGTCGACCGCGATCATGGCCAGCACGAACGCCGCCTCGGCGGCGAAATCCCGGGCGGCGGTCGCATCGACGGAATTGTCGGCGGCGGCCGAGAAGCCCAGCTCCGCGGCGATCGCGTCCGGGTCCAGGCCGAGCGACGAGCCGGCCAATGCGCCCGAGCCGTACGGGGACACGGCCGCGCGCTTGTCGAAGTCGACGATCCTTTCCACGTCGCGCAGCAACGGATGAGCGTGTGCGAGCAGGTGGTGGGCCAGCAGGATCGGCTGGGCCGACTGCAGGTGTGTCTTGCCGGGCATGATCGCGCTCGGATGCGCGGCGGCCTGAACGGCCAGGGCTTGCACCACGTCGAGTGCACCGGCGGCGACCCGGCGCACCGCGTCGCGCAGCCACATCCGGAACAGGGTGGCGATTTGGTCGTTACGCGAGCGGCCGGCCCTCAGCCGGCCACCCAGTTCCGGCCCCACTCGTTCGATCAGCCCGCGTTCCAGTGCGGCATGCACGTCCTCGTCGGTGACCAGTGGGCCGAAGCTGCCGTCGGCGACGTCGTTTGCGAGGCGATCGAGGCCAGCCAGCAAACCGTCACGCTGCTCTTCGGTGAGCAGCCCGGCTCCGAAGAGCACCTTGGTGTGGGCTTGGGAGGCTTTGATGTCGTAGGGGGCCAGCACCCAGTCGAAGTGGGTGGACTTGCTTAGCGCGGCCAATGCGTCGGAGGGGCCGCCGGCGAACCGCCCGCCCCACAGCGACCCCTCGTTGGTGCTCACTTTTCCCCCGCGAGCAGGGCGCACCTTCCCCTCGCGAGCAGACACAGAATCGCACGCCGACGGGCGCGTCGGTGCGATTCTGTGTCTGCTCGGCGGGAGGTGCCCCCAGCTCGCCAAGGGCGCGTCACCGCAGGTCCCGGCGGGCGGACAGTTTGGACGACAGCCCGTGCACGTAGACGAATCCGCGGGCGGCCGACTGGTCGAAGGTGTCACCCTCGTCGTAGGTGGCCAGGTTGAAGTCGTAGAGGGATTCGGCGCTGCGCCGCCCGTTGACCGCGATGTGTCCGCCGTGCAACACCATCCGGATCTCGCCGGACACGTGCTCCTGGGTCTTGGCGACGAAGCTTTCCAGCGCGATCTTCAGCGGCGAATACCACAACCCGTCGTACACCAGCTCGGCCCAGCGCTGATCGGTCTGACGCTTGAACCGGCCCAACTCGCGTTCCAATGTCACATGTTCGAGTTCGGTATGCGCGGTGATGAGCACCATCGCTCCCGGCGCCTCGTAGATCTCGCGGCTCTTGATGCCGACCAACCGGTCTTCGACCACATCGAGCCGGCCGACACCTTGCGCACCGGCGCGGCGGTTGAGTTCTTCGATGGCCTGCAACACCGACACCGATCGGCCGTCGATCGACACAGGCACGCCCCGGTCGAATCCGACGATCACCTCGTCGGGGGTGTTCCAGTTGACGCATGCGTCTTCGGTGTAGGCGTAGATGTCCTTGGTGGGCGCGTTCCACAAGTGTTCCAGGAAGCCGGTCTCCACCGCACGGCCCCAGACGTTCTGGTCGATGGAAAACGGTGAGCGTTTGGTGACATTGATCGGGATGGCGTTTTCCTCGGCGAACGCGATCGCCTTCTCCCGGGTCCAGGCGTAGTCACGGACCGGCGCCAGCACCTCCAAATCCGGTGCCAGCGAAGCGAATCCGACTTCGAATCGGACCTGGTCGTTGCCCTTGCCGGTGCAGCCGTGCGCGACGATGCCGCCGCCGTGCTCGCGTGCGGCCGCAACCAGGTGCTTGACGATCAACGGTCGGCTGATCGCCGACACCAGCGGGTAGCGGTCCATGTACAGGGCGTTGTTCAAGATCGTGGGCAGGCAGTAGCCCTCGGCGAACTCGTCGCGGGCATCGACGACGACGGCCTCGACGGCGCCGCAGTCCAGCGCCCGCTGCCGCACCACCTCCATGTCCTCGCCACCCTGGCCGAGGTCGATCGCCACCGCCACGACCTCACGGCCGGTCTCCTTGCCGATCCAGCTAATGGCCACCGAGGTGTCCAGACCGCCCGAATACGCCAGGATGACGCGTTCTGACATGAACCAACTCCTTTATTTCAGGTTTTCCAAAGCCAAGGCCAGCTCGGCGCCGGTCATCGGCTCGCGGGCGGCCACGAACACGGTGTCATCGCCGGCGATGGTGCCGACGACGTAGGGTAGCGCCGCGCGATCGATGGCGCTGGCCAGGTAGTGCGCGCCGCCGGGCGGAGTGCGCAACACCGCCAGGTTGGCGCTGGCGTCGGTGGACACCAGCAACTCGCCCAGCAGCCGGGACAACCGTCCGGTGCCCCCGGTGACCCCGCGCACCGGGCTGCCGTCTTCGGGCACGACATAGACCCCGACCCCGCCGTCGGCGCCGCGCAGCTTGACGGCGCCAAGCTCTTCGAGGTCACGCGACAGCGTGGCCTGGGTTACTTCGATACCTTCGCCGGCCAGCAACCCCGCCAGTTCGCTTTGGCTGCTGACCGGTTGCGTCGACAGGATCGCCACGATGCGGGCCTGCCGACCGGCACGAGTGACTTCGGGTGTGGCCTTCGACCCGCTGTCGCGGGTCATTGCGACCGCTCCAACAGCCACACCAGCAGCGCTTTCTGGGCGTGCAGCCGGTTTTCGGCCTCGTCCCAAACCGCGCTGGCCGGGCCGTCCATCACCTCGTCGGTGATCTCGTCGCCGCGATGTGCCGGAAGGCAATGCAGCACAACGGCTTCCGAGTCGGCCAGACCCAGTAGTTGCTCGTTGACCTGGAACGGGCGAAACGGTTTGACGCGATCCGCCCCGTCGTTCTCTTGTCCCATCGACGTCCAGGTATCGGTCACCAGGACGTCGGCCCCGGCGGCGGCCGCCTCGGCGTCGGCGGTCACCGTCACCGAGGCGCCGGTCGACTGGGCGCGCTTTTCGGCAGCGGCCAGCACCGACCGGTCGGGCAGGAAGCCCCCGGGTGTCGCGACGGTGACGTGAATACCTGCGGTGACCCCGCCGAGCAGCAACGAGTGGGCCATGTTGTTGGCGCCGTCGCCGAAGTAGGACAGACGCAGGCCGCGCAGTGACCCTTTGCGCTCGGCGATGGTCTGCAGATCGGCGAGCACCTGGCAGGGGTGGAACTCGTCGGAAAGCCCATTGATGACGGGCACGGTGGCGGCACCGGCCATGGCGTCGAGGCGGTCTTGGCCGAACGTTCGCCAGACGATGGCATCGACGAAGCGAGACAACACTTTTGCGGTGTCCTGCAGAGTTTCGTCGCGGCCCAGCTGGGTGCTCTTGGCATCGACGACGACGGCGTGCCCGCCAAGTTGCGCGATGCCCATTTCGAAGGAAAACCGGGTGCGGGTGGAGTTCTTGTCGAAGATGACCGCTACCCCGCGCGGCCCCTCTAGCGGGCGGCGGCTGAACGGATCCTTCTTGAGCGCGGCGGCAAGCTCGAGGATTTCGGCCTGCTCGGCGGGCGACAGGTCGTCGTCGCGCAGGAAATGTCTGGTCATGTCTGTGCTCCGGCGGTGTCGAGGATGCCCGGCAGCGCGTGCACGAAGCCGTCGAGCTGAGCTTCGGTGATGATCAGCGGCGGCGCCAGCCGGATGACGTCGGGCGCGGCGGCGTTGACCAGGTAACCGGCGTCGCGGCCGGCCGCCTCCGCGGTTTTGGCCTGCTGGGCCGTCAACACGACGCCCAGCAGTAGTCCCCGGCCGCGGACGTGGTCGATCAGCGGGTGTCCCAGTGATTCGATGCCCTGGCGCAGCGTTTTGCCGAGCACATCGGCGCGGCGGACCAGATCCTCGGTCGCCAGCGTTCGCAGCACTGCCAGGGCCGCCGCGGTGCACACCGGGTTACCGCCGAAGGTGCTGCCGTGCAGTCCGGGGGTCATCAGTTCCGCGGCCGGCCCGACGGCCAGGCACGCCCCGATCGGCAGCCCGCCCCCGAGCCCCTTGGCCAGGGTCACCACGTCCGGGGTGATGCCGTCGTGCTGGTGGGCGTAAAAGGCGCCGGTGCGGCCCATTCCGGTTTGCACCTCGTCGAGCACCAGCAAGGCTCCGTGTCGTGAAGTGATGTCGCGGGCGGCCACCAGGTAGCCCTCGGGCGGGACGACCACACCGCTCTCCCCCATGATCGGCTCGAGAAATACTGCGGCGGTGCCGTCGTCGACCGCGGTGGCCAATGCGTCGACGTCGCCGTAGCGGACGTGGGTGACGTAGCCCGGCAACGGCTGAAATGGCGCCTGCTTGGCCGGCTGTCCGGTGAGCGCCAACGAACCCATCGTCCTGCCGTGGAAAGCTTCTTGGGCGGCAACCAGTTTCGTGCGACCGGTGAGCCGGGACAGCTTGAATGCCAACTCGTTGGCCTCGGTCCCGGAGTTGCAGAAGAACACTCGTGCTCGGGTTTCAGCGCCCAGCAGTGCCACCAGCTCTTCGGCCAGCGCGACCCCGGGTTCGGTGGCATACAGGTTGGAGGTGTGGCCCAACGTCGAAAGCTGGTGCGTGACAGCCTCGATGACCGCCGGGTGGCGATGGCCCAGAACGTTGACCGCGATGCCGCCGAGCAGGTCGACGTAGGTTTTGCCGTCCGCGTCGGTCACCACGGCGCCGTCCCCGCTGGCCAGCGCTATCGGCGGGGTGCCGTAGTTGTTCATCATCACGGCCTGCCACCGTTGTTGCAGGCTTTCGGTTTGTGTCACAAGCCCACCACCTTGGTGCCGGTGCCCTCGTCGGTGAACAGCTCCACCAACACACAGTGTTTGACCCGGCCGTCGATGACGTGCGCGCTGGGCACGCCGCCGTCGACAGCTCGCAGACACGCCTCGATCTTGGGGATCATCCCCGCTTCCAATGTGGGCAGCAGTTGCGCCAGTGTGGCCGTGTCGATTTCGCTGACCAAGGAATTGCGGTCCGGCCAGCTGGTGTACAGGCCCTCGACGTCGGTGAGCATCAGCAACTTTTCGGCTCCCAGGGCTTCGGCCAATGCTGCCGCAGCGGTGTCGGCGTTGATGTTGTGCACCACACCGTCGGCGTCCGGCGCCAGCGTCGAGACCACCGGAATCCGGCGTGCGTCAATTAGATCCACCACCGCATCAGTGTTCACCTTGTCGACGTCGCCGACCAGGCCGATGTCGGTAGCCACGCCCTCGACGGTGACGCTGCGCCGCACCGCGGTGAACAGTTGGGCATCCTCACCGGTGATACCGACGGCATAGGGACCGTGCGCGTTGATCAGGTTCACCAGCTCGCGGCCCACCTGGCCGAACAGCACCATGCGCGCCACGTCGAGCACTTCCGGTGTGGTGACCCGGAATCCGCCCTTGAAGTCACCTTCGATGCCCAGCCGCCGCAGCATCGCGGTGATCTGCGGTCCGCCGCCGTGCACCACGACCGGGTGGATCCCGCAATTGCGCAGAAACGCCATGTCCGCCGCGAATGCCTGCCGCAGCGTATCGTCGATCATCGCGTTGCCGCCGTACTTGATCACAATGATCTTGCCGTGCAACTGCTTCAGCCAGGGCAGGGCTTCGGCCAGCACCTGCGCCTTGACCTGGGTGGTCAGTGCCTCGATGGTCATGAGTGCCGCTCCTCCTCATCGCTGCGTCCCCCGCAAGCGGGCGGTGCCCCCACTGCATCGTCGCCGGCGCGGGTCATGAGCTGTAGGCCGAGTTCTCTTCGACATAGGCGTGCGACAGATCGGTGGTCCGGATGGCGGCCTGCCCATCGCCGATATTCAAGTCGACGGTGATGTCGATTTCGGCACCTGACAGGTCGACCTCGCGTGCCCCCGGAACACCGACCCCGTCGACACAGACCGCTGCGCCGTTGAACGACACGCTGATTCGATTGGGGTCGAGGGTGATCGGCGCCATGCCGACGGCGGCCAACACCCGGCCCCAGTTCGGGTCGGATCCGAACAGCGCCGTCTTGACCAGGCTGTCGCGGGCGATTAGCCGAGCGGCGGTCAACGCGTCGTCGTCGCTGGTTGCTCCTCTTACCGTTACGGTGACGCGTTTGGTGACGCCTTCAGCGTCGGCTTGCAGTTGAGCGCACAGGTCGTCGCAGACCCGCAGCACCGCATCGTCAAGGTCGGCTTGCGACGGCGCGAATTCGCTTGCCCCCGAAGCCAGCAACAGCACCGTGTCGTTGGTGGAACAGCTGCCGTCGATGTCGAGTCGGTCAAAGGTGCGGGCGGTGGCTCGCCGCAACGCCTGCTCGAGTGCCGCAGGCTCGGCGACCGCGTCGGTGGTCAGCACACACAGCATGGTGGCCAACGACGGCGCCAGCATGCCCGCACCCTTGGCCATCCCGCCGACCGTCCACTTCGGATGGTGCAGAGCGACCTGTTTGGGAACGGTGTCGGTGGTCATGATGGCGCGTGCGGCGTCGTCGCCGCCGGTCAGTCCGCCATGCATTTCATGCACAATGTCCCGAACACCGTTGAGCACCTTGTCCATCGGCAGCCGGTCGCCGATCAGGCCGGTCGAGCAGACGGCGACCTCGACGGCCCCGGTCTCGGTTCCCCAGTCCGACAGCTCGGCGGCGACCGCTTCGGCGGTGGCATGGGTGTCCTGAAAGCCGCCCGGACCGGTACAGGCGTTGGCGCCGCCGGAGTTGAGGATCACCGCGCGCAACTGGCCGGTGGTCAGCACCTGCTGAGTCCACAACACCGGCGCGGCCTTGACCTTGTTTCGGGTGAAGACGCCGGCGGCGGCATAGTCGGGGCCTTCGTTGAAGACCAGCGCGATGTCGAGGGCGCCGGATGATTTGATGCCAGCGGCGATGCCGGCGGCCCGGAAGCCGGCCGGTGCGGTGACGCCTTGACCACGCAGCAACCTTGTGGCGGTTGGTGTTTCGGTCACGGTGCCACTCCTACGACTGACAGGCCGTCGGTTTCCGGCCAGCCCAGCGCCAGGTTCATCGATTGGATCGCGGCGCCGGCTGTCCCTTTGACCAGGTTGTCGATCGCGGCCAGCGCCACCAGCGTCTGGGCGTCCTCGTCCACGGCGACGGCAATATGCGCGGCGTTGCTGCCGATCACCGCGCCCGTGCGGGGTAACTGGCCCTCAGGCAGCAGATGAACGAATGGCTCAGCGTCATAAGCCTTTTCGTAGGCTGCCCGCAATTGGGCGATCGACGAGCGGGTGCGCGCGGTGCAGGTGGCCAAAATGCCGCGCGAGGTGGGAATCAGGACGGGGGTGAACGACACCGTGATGTCGCGGCCGGTGACCGCGCGCAGCCCCTGCGCGATTTCCGGGGTGTGCCGATGGGCACCGGCAATGTTGTAGGCCCGAGCCGACCCGATGACTTCCGATCCGAGTAAGTCCGTCCTAGCCGCGCGGCCCGCCCCTGATGTTCCACTGACGGCGACGACGGTCACCGCCGGCTCGATCAGATCGTCGGCCATGGCGGGCAGCAGGGCCAGCAACGCGGCGGTCGGATAACACCCGGGCACAGCGATGCGGCGTGCACCGCTGAGCTGCTCCCGCGCACCCGGCAACTCCGGTAGACCGTAGGGCCAGCTCCCGGCGTGCGGGGATCCGTAGAACCGCTCCCAGGCCGCCGCGTCCGTAAGCCGGAAGTCCGCCCCGCAGTCGACGATCAGGGTCTCCGGCTCGAGTTGCGCGGCCAGCGCCGCCGAATATCCGTGCGGCAGAGCGAGGAACACCACGTCGTGGTTGTCGAGCACGTTGCGCTCCGTGGGTTCGAGAATTCGTTCGGCCAACGGCACCAGGTGCGGGTGGTGTTCACCCAGCGCGCTGCCCGCGCTGCCCGCCGCGGTCAACGCGCCGATCGTCAACCGGCCGGCGATGTGGGCTGGATGCCCGAGCAATAGGCGTAGGATCTCACCGCCTGCGTAGCCGCTGGCACCGGCAACCGCCACCTTTGTCACATCGGCCATTCGGCCGATTCTGCATGATTATGCAGATATTTGCAAATTAATTCCGGGGTGTGTCGGCTGGGCGCTGTTGCCGCCACGGTCGGAGGCGTACCACGACGCCGTCGGCCTACTAGGCACCGACCTGAACACCGAGGCTCGCGTTCAACGCCGCTTGGATGGCGAGTTGGAGGTTGGCCAGGGCAGCGCCGATAGTGGCAGCGAGTCCAAGAGATGCATTGTCCAAGGCCGTCAGTATGACCCCGCCGGTCTGGGCGAGGCCGGCGGTGGCGTCGGCGATACCTGTCGCAAGCGTCAGACCGACTTGGGACAGTCCCGGAAACCCGACGCCGAGGCTTGCCTCGACGGCGCCGCCCAGCGCACCGCCGATCTGAGCTGCGGCATTCTCCCAAATGGTCGCGAGGGCTTCGCCCGTCCGCAGTAGTCCGGAAGCGCTTGCACCGAAGCTGCCGGCGAGCACTTGGCCCGTGCCGATGAGACCCGACAGCCCAGCACCCAGACCGCCCGCCAGAGTTCCACCGGTCTGTACCAGCCCCGACCCCAATGCGGACAACGCGCCGTTGACGCGCGTCGCCAGGGCCGCGCTGAGTTCCGCCGACAGGCTGCCGCTCAAGCCCGCCGACAGCGCCGCGGATAGCCTCGCCGCCAGCTCCGGCAAGCTTCCACCGAACGCTGCTCCCAGGCTGCCGGCCAGATTCTGTCCGGTTTGAATCACTCCGTTGAGCCCGCCGTTGAGCGCGGCAACCAATTGCGGGAAAGATCCGCCCAGGCTGGCCTGCAACATCGCACTGAGTTGTGCGGCCAACGCCGGCGCATTGAAGCTGCCCGTCAAGCTGGCCACCAACGACTGGCCGGTCTGAATCAGGGCATTTAACCCGCCACCGAAATTGCCGACCAAGCTGGTCGCCAACGACTGGCCTGTCTGGATCAGCCCGTTGAGGCCGCCGTTGAGCGCGGCCACCACTTGTGGGAAGGATCCGCCCAGGCTGGCCTGCAACATCGCCGACAGTTGCGCGGCCAACGCCGGAGCGTTGAAGCCAGCGGCCAGAGTCGCGGCGAAGGTCTGGCCCAGCTCGACGAATCCGTGCAGTCCGCCGTTGAGCGCGGCCACCACCGCCGGAGCATTCAGCACCGCGGTCAACGCGGCCGTGAAGGTCTGGCCCAGCTCGAGCAGCCCATGCAACCCGCCGTTGAGCGCGGCCACCACTTGTGGGAAGGATCCGCCCAGGCTGGCCTGCAACATCGCGCTCAGTTGCGCGGCCAACGCCGGCATGCTCAACCCACCGGTCAAGGTCGCCACGAACGTCTGGCCCAGCTCGACCAGCCCATGCAACCCGCCGTTGAGCGCGACCACCACTTGCGGCAACGACCCACCCAGGCTGGCCTGCAACATCGCCGACAGTTGCGCAGCCAACGCCGGCAAACTCAAGCCGCCGGTCAAGGTCGCCACGAACATCTGGCCCAGCTCGAGCAGCCCATGCAACCCGCCGTTGAGCGCGGCCACCAGCTGTGGCAACGACCCACCCAGGCTGGCCTGCAACATCGCCGACAGTTGCGCGGCCAACGCCGGAGCGTTGAAGCCAGCGGCCAGAGTCGCGGCGAAGGTCTGGCCCAGCTCGAGCAGCCCATGCAACCCGCCGTTGAGCGCGGCCACCACTTGTGGCAACGACCCACCCAGGCTGGCCTGCAACATCGCCGACAGTTGCGCGGCCAACGCCGGCATGCTCAACCCACCGGTCAAGGTCGCGGCGAAGGTCTGGCCCAGCTCGAGCAGCCCATGCAACCCGCCGTTGAGCGCGGCCACCACCGCCGGAGCATTCAGCACCGCGGTCAACGCGGCCGTGAAGTGCTGCCCCACTTCGACCAGCCCATGCAACCCGCCGTTGAGCGCGGCCACCACTTGCGGCAACGACCCACCCAGGCTGGCCTGCAACATCGCCGACAGTTGCGCAGCCAACGCCGGCACACTCAAGCCGCCGGCCAGACCCGCAACAAGACTCTGACCCGTTTGAATCAGCCCACTCAGGCCGCCACCGAAGCCGCCCGCCAAGCTGGTCGCCAGCGACTGACCCGTCTGAAGCAACCCCGTCACACCACCGTTGACCGCCGCCACCAACGTCGGCAACGCCCCACCTAAAGTCGCCGAGAAGGCGGCATTGAGGTTGGCGGCAATCTCAGGCAAGCTGCCACCGAAGTTGGCCAATAGGGTTCCGCCCGTTTGGATGAGCTCTTTAAGCCCGCCGCTGAAGCCTATGAGCACGTTCCCAGTCAGGGTTTGACCCGTGCGGATCAGTCCGGTCAAGCCACCGTTGAATGCCGCGATCAGCTCCGGTAGGCCAAGGTCGAGGCTGCCTGACAGCGACGCGCCGAGTTGAGCGCTCAACGAACCGCCCAACGTCAATGCCTGTGTCAGGGCGGCACTTGCCTGGGCGCTCAACCCAGCGCCGACGCCCGACATAAGAACGCCGAAATTCTGCAGGGAGTGGCCGGCCGCTACGATGACATCGCCCGTCTGAACCAACCCCGTGCCGATACCGGACACGATGGCCCCTCCGGTCTGCAGGGCGAGACCGGAAGCTCCGGCACCAAACGCGGTCGCGAACGAGTTGGCAGCCTGGAGAGCCAGTTCACCATTGAAGGCGGCGGTCAGACCGCCGTTGAGCCCGCCGCCCACTGCAGCAGCGGCATTTTGGCCGGTGAGGACTGAAACAGCATTCGCTACCTCGGCTTCGACGTATGAAGACGCAGCGCCGTTCAACAGTTTGACGAAGTCTGCATGAAACGCCGACGCCTGGGCACTGATGGCTTGGTACTCCTGACCGAAAGTGCCGAATAGTGCTGCGATTGCAGCTGATACCTCATCTTCGCCCGCCGCCGCCAACGCAGTAGTGGGAGCCGCCGCTGCTGCGGTGGCCTCTTCCAGCGCCAGGCGAATACCTGCGAGATCCTGTGCTGCCGCCTGGACAACCCCAGGCACAGCGTTCAGAAATGACATGCTCATCACCCCCACAACATGAACAGTTTGACCCGATGAGACCCGACCTCATCGGCAAAAGAAACGTAATCCGCTGGGGCACACCAACAACGGAAAACGGTCGTTTTCAGTTGATTGGGTCGAACTTATCTACGTGATTAGCGGCGAGGTAACATTTGCCCGAAGGAGTTCAACTCCACTCAGGGCAGCGACCCGGCTGGGTTCGGCGCGGGACTGTAGTACGCGACGCTATTTCAAACAGCGAATTTGTTGCGCCATAGCACATTCGATTGCCTCGTCAGGCGCCTTGCCGCCACGCGGCGGCAGCAATCGCCCGCGCCCCGATGCACACCCACCAACAGCCCGAGGTGCCTCACATAAAAGTGAGCGCGAAGCGGTGGCTGGTGCCTCACGGATAGTGAGCGCGTGGGGGGCTTGCACTACTTCGTCTCGGCCAATCGGTTGATTGACGGATCTAATGCTTCCAGGT
>NZ_UPHQ01000106.1 GCF_900566055.1 Mycobacterium innocens | reverse complement strand
CCTCCTTCATCAATAACCCCGTCGAAGGAGATATCGGTCCTGTTTATGCCGACAGTTCAACCCCGCTCACGTCGCTGGCCAGCAGCTACCCAAAAACCTCGGCATAATCGTGAGGTCGGCATAATCGCAGCAATGCCGATATCGGCATTGCGGACACAACGGGCTTGGGTTCTCGCTTGCCGCCGCAGGGCCGCCACACTAATTCGCGCCGATACGGCCCAGTCTCCGAGCGCCGCAACTTCGCGCTCGAGCGATTACTCATCGTCGTTGCAACGATGACTAAGCCCCTGATCCGAAGTTACGGCGATTCCGGTAGGCGATTTGGCTTTGACGTGGGGTTTTGTTGGTCGATGGTGCGGTGAGTTGGTTTGATCCCTCCGATCGTCTCGCTGTCGGCAACGCAGCGGCTTCAGATAGGGTGCCGAGCGCGGCTCGGTCCGCGATACGAGCCAGCTCGGTTTCGGCGGCGGCCAGCTGCGCGGGACACTAGCGCACCGATCCATCCGAACGTCGTTGTCCTGTTTTGAGTTCACGCCGAAGTGATCATGCCGCGATAGCCGACAAGCACCGGCCGGATCAACCCAAATTTGGTGCGCACGACATCGATGAGGTCAGTGAAAGGTGATCGGCTCGGCGGTCCGCGGAAATAAACCACACTTCCACCGGGCGCCCGGCAGGGTCGGTGAGCACGCCGTCTTCGATCTGCGGCAGTGCTGTTCCTGCGACCGTGGGAATAGCCGCACACGGCTAGCGCGCAACCGCGGCCGGTTATCCCCGACCAGCTCAGGTTCGAGCGACGCCATCCGCGGCTCGGCTCGCGTGAAAGGTGTTTGGCCATGCGCTTTCCGGATCGCCTCGTGACTCCCACCAGCCAGTCCATCGCCGCGTCCACCTCGTCGGCGAAAACGCCGGCCACCTCGAGTTCGACACCCACGGCGGTCCGCTCACCACGACAACGTCGGACGTTTCGACGTGGCCGAACCATCCGCGACACGATCGAGCGGAATCCCGCGACCGGCGGGCCGGACCCGACAGCGCCATCACCACCGCCACACGCGCGGCAGCGAGCAGATGATGCTGAAACGGCCGGCCGGCCGGAACCAGCATGTGACCCTTTAGCACGGGCTTGCGGGACTAGCGGGAGTTTCCGGCCTTCGTTGATCGACGGCCTGATTTGCCCTGGTGGGGTTGTGTTTTTGGGCAGGGCTGGTGTATTACCCAACTCGCGGTGTTGGGCGCTGTTGGTCAGCGGGTGGGTGCGTATTGGTGGATTGCGAACAGGTCGGCGAGTCGCTGTTGGGTCGGGCTCATG
>NZ_UPHQ01000008.1 GCF_900566055.1 Mycobacterium innocens | reverse complement strand
GAACACACGATGACGGGCGCTATCGGTCGCCGAGAGCACCGCCGAGGTCTTGCCGACATCGACGGCAACGACGATCGTGGACAACGTGACTGGGGCAAGATGCACAGACATAACAACACCTCCGGGGACGTGTCAGGAAACCCGCGTGCGCCAACACACGGACCTCAAAAAGGAATCACTTACAGATCCCTTCCTGACACCTCCGGAGGCGTTTGTGAAGGACCACCCCGATCTATATCAGCGGTTCGGGGACTGATCTCCGGCCGTTAGGCCGACAGCGGCATCGGGTACCCCTCCCCTATGCGTGGCGTCGGGTCAAGCCTGCCCGCAGCCGGAAAGGCAGGAGAAATGATGCGGGAAACCAAGAGCATTAACGACATTCGCACCGCAATCAGGGAGTTGTCGGTGCGCGCGGAACTCGCGCACAAAGAAGGGCGACATGAAGACGCGGCCGAAATCGAGGGCCGCATCCAGGGCTTTCGGGACGAGTTGGCCGAGCGCCCGTAGCGGCCAGCTGAGGCGAGCTGCCGCGCAGGCCCGGCCCCTCGCAGGTGCCGTGCCGGCCCCCTGACCACCGGCTCGATCACCGAGGTGAGCCGAGCAGCGCTCAGACGCCGAGCCGACGAAAGACGCTGCGGTGGAAAACGATCGGTGCGACGTCGGCATCCACGGTGACCTGATTGACCCGCAGGACGACGATGGTGTGATCCCCGGCCGGGATCAGTTGCTCGATCGCGCTCTCCAGCCACAGGCTGGTGCCCTTGACGAAGACCGCGCCGCTGTCGCTGGACACCGTCTCGAGCCCGGCGAACCGATCCCCGGTCTTGGCGGCCAGGGTGCGTGCAGCCTCGTCATGAGTTTCGCCCAGCACACTGATGCCCAGCATCGGGGCAACCTGGAGTCTGGGCCACGTTGCAGAAATGTTCTGCACGCAAAACGACACCAGCGGCGGGTCCAGTGAGACGGGAACGAAGGTACTTGCAGCCAGGCCTTCCCGGATCCCGTCGATTTCGGCGGCGATTGCCACCACCCCGGACGGGAAGTGTCCGAAAGCCTCACGCAGTGAGGACGGTGTCAGGTTGCTGTGTGAATTCACCGGACTTCATTCGCCCCTCGAGCCGAGGACGGATTTCTCGCAGCCGACACTACCCGGCGCGATATCGCCGGACGTATCCGTACCGGGATGCCGCATCCGGGTCGTTGTCCGCCTGCGGCACTGCGGACTGCCGCCGCGCCGCCTCCAGAATCCCTGCTCACGAGCTCTCGGACACACTCTGGCCGGTCACATAGAAGCCCATCTGATGGGCGGTCTCGCGCAGGGCGCTGTGCCGGTGACCGGTCGGGGTCTGCAGATCTCACTACCGGTAACGCCGTGACACCCGTTCGCCATAGTGAGCATCATCGTCGCAGGTAGCAGGGCCTGCCGGGGATGCCCACACGGTGGATCCAACCGGTTGGTTGGTTCGCACGTGAAATGTAGCTCACATTTACTTGCGTACAACTACGCCGCCGATATATTTTAGCGGTGTTACTGGTGGGTAACTTAGACCTAGTACCCAACCGCAAGTGGCATTCTCAACGAGGAGGACCGTAGTGAGCCACTACAAGAGCAACGTCCGCGACCAGGTTTTCACCCTGTTCGAGATGTTGGGCGTTGACAAGGCTTTGGGCAAGGGCGAGTTCAGTGACCTGGACGTCGACACCGCCCGGGAGATGCTGGTCGAGGTCAGCCGATTGGCTGAGGGACCGGTGGCCGCATCGTTCGTCGAGGGCGACCGCAACCCGCCGGTATTCGACCCGAAGACGCACTCGGTGACGCTGCCTGAGGCGTTCAAGGATTCCGTCCGCGCGGTTATGGACGGCGGCTGGGACAAGGCCGGTGTCGAGGAGGCCCTGGGCGGGATGCCGATGCCCAGGGCGTTGGTCTGGGCGCTGCACGAGCACTTTCTAGGTGCCAACCCGGCGGTGTGGATGTATGCCAGCGGCGGCGGCTTCTCCAACATCCTCTACCACCTCGGCACCGAGGAGCAGAAGAAGTGGGCCGTGCTGGCCGCCGAGCGCGGCTGGGGATCGACGATGGTGCTCACCGAGCCGGACGCGGGCTCGGACGTGGGTGCCGGACGCACCAAGGCCGTCCAGCAGGAGGACGGCTCCTGGCACATCGACGGCGTCAAGCGGTTCATCACCTCCGGGGACTCCGGCGACCTGTTCGAGAACATCTTTCACCTGGTGCTGGCTCGTCCCGAGGGTGCCGGCCCGGGCACCAAGGGGCTGTCACTGTTTTTCGTGCCGAAGTTCCTGTTCGACCCGGAAAGTGGCGAGCTCGGTGCCCGTAATGGCGCATTCGTCACCAACGTCGAGCACAAGATGGGTCTCAAGGTGTCGGCGACCTGTGAGCTGTCGCTGGGCCAGCACGGTGTGCCCGCCAAGGGCTGGCTGGTCGGCGAGGTACACAACGGCATTGCGCAGATGTTCGAGGTCATCGAGCAGGCCCGGATGATGGTCGGCACCAAGGCCATCGCAACGCTGTCGACCGGCTACCTCAACGCGCTGGAATATGCCAAGTCACGCGTGCAGGGCGCCGACCTGACCCAGATGACCGACAAGACCGCGCCGCGGGTAACCATCACGCATCACCCCGACGTGCGCCGGTCGCTGATGACTCAAAAGGCCTACGCCGAGGGTCTGCGTGCGCTCTACCTCTACACCGCGACGTTCCAGGACGCGGCGGTCGCCGAGGTGGTGCACGGCGTGGACGCCAAGCTGGCCGCCAAGGTCAACGACCTCATGCTGCCGATCGTCAAGGGTGTGGGTTCCGAGCAGGCCTACGCCAAGCTCACCGAGAGCCTGCAGACCCTCGGTGGCTCCGGCTTCCTGCAGGACTACCCGATCGAGCAGTACGTCCGGGACGCCAAGATCGACTCCCTGTACGAGGGCACCACCGCCATCCAGGCGCAGGACTTCTTCTTCCGCAAGATCGTCCGGGACAAGGGTGTGGCGCTGGCCCATGTATCGGGCCAGATCCAGGAGTTCGTCGACAGCGAGTCCGGTAACGGCCGACTGAAGACCGAGCGGGCGCTGCTGGCCAAGGCGCTTGCCGACGTCCAGGCCATGGCGGCCGCGATGACCGGCTACTTGATGGCCGCTCAGCAGGACGTCACCAGCCTCTACAAGGTGGGCCTCGGTTCGGTGCGCTTCCTGATCAGCGTCGGTGATCTGATCATCGGCTGGTTGCTGCAGCGTCAGGCCGCGGTGGCAGTGGCGGCTCTCGACGCGGGTGCCGCCGGCGACGAGCGCGCCTACTACGAAGGCAAGGTCGCGGTCGCGTCGTTCTTCGCCAAGAACTTCTTGCCGCTGCTGACCAGCACCCGCGAGGTGATCGAGACCCTGGACAACGACATCATGGAGCTCGACGAGGCTGCCTTCTAACCTACCCATCCAACAGCCAGATCCCCCGTTTCCTCGTTGAAACGGGGGACCTGCGTCTGTGGGGCATCCGGAAAAGACCGCCGCTGGATCCCCTCGCTCCAGCGGCGGCCCTTTTCGTACGCCCGTCGTTAAGGACTGCCGACCGGCGGCCGACCAACGGATTGCCCCGCGCTGCGGCCGGGGTCGGGGGGTCAGACCACAACGCGGGGCTACCCGAGCTAACAATTACCCATCGGCTCCGGGTAATAAACCCGCCGCCAAATCTTTTCGTTTCGCGGACTTTGGACCGACCGGAGTCAGGCCTCCAGGATCGCGGCTACGCCCTGGCCACCGGCCGCGCAGATCGAGATCAGCGCACGAAGGGGCTTACCCGAGCCGCCTTTGCCGGTCGCCTTCTTCTCACTCAGTTGCTTGGCGGCCTGAGCCAGGATCCGCCCGCCAGTCGCGGCGAAGGGGTGACCGGCAGCCAATGACGAACCGTTGACGTTGAGCCTGGAACGATCGATCGCGCCGAGCGCGGCGTCAAGGCCCAACCACTGCTTGCAGTACTCCTCGGATTCCCACGCCTGCAGGTGTGCCAGCACCACCGAAGCAAACGCCTCATGGATCTCGTAGAAGTCGAAATCCTGCAGGCTCAACCCGTTTCGGGCCAGGAGACGCGGCACGGCGTAGGTGGGCGCCATCAGCAGGCCGTCGCTGCCGTTGACATAGTCGACGGCCGCGGTCTCGGCGTCGACGAGGTAGGCCAGCGGTGACAGCGAATGGTCGGCCGCCCACTGCTCGCTGGACAGCAACACGGCGGAGGCGCCGTCGGTCAGCGGAGTCGAATTACCCGCCGTCATCGTCGCATCGCCGGCCTTCACCCCGAAAACCGGGCGTAAGGTGGCTAATTTCTCGGCGCTGGAGTCGGGCCGCATATTGTCGTCGCGGTACAGCCCCAGGAACGGCGTGACCAGGTCGTCGAAGAATCCACGGTCGTAGGCGTTAGCCATATTGCGATGGCTGGCTGCGGCCAGCTCGTCCTGGTCGACGCGTTTGATGCCCATGTGCTTGGCGGTGATGGCCGCATGCTCTCCCATGGACAGCCCGGTACGCGGCTCGCTGTTGGCCGGGATCTCCACACCGAGGTTGGCCGGCAGGCTGCCCAGCAGCTTCAATCGCTGCACATTGGACTTGGACCGGCGCAACTTCAGCAGGTTCCGGCGCAGGTCGTCACCCAGGCCGATCGGCGGGTCGGACGTGGTGTCCACGCCGCCGGCAGCAGCCACCTCGTAACGACCGGCCGCGATCCCGTCGGCGGCGACGATGGCGGCCTGCAGGCCGGTGCCGCAGGCCTGTTGCAGGTCGACGGCCGGTGTGTGCGGCGACAACTCCGAGCCCAGCACACACTCGCGCATCAGGTTGAAGTCGCGGCTGTGCTTGAGCACCGCGCCGCCGGCCACCAAACCCAGGCGTTCACCGCGCAGGTTGAACCGGTCTACCAGTCCACCCAGCGCCGCGGTGAACATGTCCTGGTTGGACGCGTCGGCGTAAGCGCCGTCGGACCTGGCGAAGGGAATGCGATTGCCGCCCAGGACGGCGACTCGACGCTTGGACTCGGAATTCTGTTGAGCAGCTGCGGGCACTTTGCGTTCTCCGGGTATCTGCGGGTTCTTCGGTATTTTCGGGAGGCCTTGCGGATTTTTGGGCATCAGCCGTTGCAGGTCATACTACCCACTGTTCTTACTCTCAAGTAAGTTCGTCCTCGCTACGGTTGCTTATAGCAACACATACCCGACACGGAAGGCAGCTCTGTGGCTCCCAAGCTCTCGTCCGATCTGTTCTCGCAGGTTGTCAGCTCCCGACCCGGATCGTTCGTGGCCAAGCAACTCGGTGTCCCGCAACCCGAGACGCTGCGCCGGTATCGACCGGGAGATCCGCCCTTGGTCGGATCGCTGCTGATCGGGGGGGACGGCCGGGTGGTCGAGCCGCTGCGCGCCGCCCTCGACAATGACTACGACGTGGTGAGCAACAATCTCGGCGGCCGCTGGGCCGACTCGTTCGGCGGGCTGGTCTTCGACGCCACCGACATCACCGACCTGGCCGGGCTTAAGAAACTGCACGAATTCTTCACGCCGCTGCTGCGCAATCTGGGCGCCTGCGCACGGGTGGCGGTAGTGGGCACCACTCCCGAGGCGATCGCCGACACCCACGAACGGATTGCGCAGCGCGCGCTGGAGGGCTTCACCCGGTCACTGGCCAAGGAGTTGCGGAGTGGCAGCACGGTAGCGCTGGTGTACCTGTCGCCCGACGCCAAGCCGGCGGCCACCGGGCTCGAATCGACCATGCGGTTCATCCTGTCGGCCAAGTCGGCCTACGTCGACGGTCAGGTGTTCCATGTCGGGGCGGCCGATTCCACACCGCCGGCCGACTGGGACCGCCCGCTCGACGGCAAGGTGGCCATCGTGACCGGCGCTGCCCGCGGCATCGGCAAGACGATCGCCGAGGTATTCGCCCGCGACGGCGCCCGGGTGGTGGCGATCGACGTGGAGTCCGCCGAGGAGGCGTTGGCCGAGACCGCCAGCAGCGTGGGCGGCACGCCGCTGTGGCTGGACGTCACCGCCGGCGACGCCGTCGACAAGATCACCGAGCACCTGCGCGACCACCACGGCGGCAAGGCCGACATCCTGGTCAACAACGCCGGTATCACCCGGGACAAGCTGCTGGCCAATATGGACGACGCCCGCTGGGACTCGGTCATCGCCGTCAATCTGCTTGCCCCGCTTCGGTTGATCGAGGGCCTGGTGGGCAACGGCAGCATCGGAGAGGGCGGACGGATCGTCGGGTTGTCGTCGATCGCCGGCATCGCGGGCAACCGCGGGCAGACCAATTACGGCGCCACCAAGGCCGGCATGATCGGCATCACCCAGGCGCTGGCGCCGGAGCTGGCCGACAAGGGCATCACCATCAACGCCGTCGCACCGGGGTTCATCGAAACCCAGATGACGGCGGCCATCCCGCTGGCCACCCGCGAAGTGGGCCGGCGGCTGAACTCGCTGATGCAGGGCGGGCAGCCCGTCGACGTGGCCGAGACCATCGCCTATTTCGCCAGCCCGGCGTCAAATGCGGTGACCAGCAACGTTATTCGGGTCTGCGGCCAAGCCATGATTGGCGCTTGAGCGGCTAGGAGGATTCGGTGAACCAGCCAAGCGGCCTAAGAAACATGCTCCGCGCGGCGGCGGGGGCGTTGCCCATGGTGCCGCGCGGCGGCCAGCTGCCCACCCGGACGGTGACCGTCGAGGAGCTTCGGATCGACCACACCAACGTGGCCGACTATGCGGCGGTCACCGGTCTGCGCTACGGCAACGACGTTCCGTTGACCTATCCGTTCGCGTTGGCGTTTCCCTCGGTGATGGCATTGGTCACGGGTTTCGATTTCCCTTTCGCCGCAATGGGATCGGTACACACCGAGAACCACATCACCCGGTACCGACCGATCGCGGTGACCGACACGGTCGGCGTGCGGGCGCACGCCGAAAACCTCCGGGAGCATCGCAAGGGCCTGCTGGTCGACCTGGTGACCGAGATCAGCGTCGGCAACGAGCTCGCCTGGCAGCAGGTGACGACGTTCCTGCATCAGCAACGCACCAGCTTGTCCGGCGAACCGAAACCGCCGCCGCAGAAGCAGCCCAAGTTCCCTCCGGCGTCTGCCCTGCTGCGGATCACGCCGGCCCGAATCCGTCGCTATGCGGCCGTCGGCGGAGATCACAACCCCATCCACACCAATCCGATCGCGGCGCGGTTGTTCGGCTTCCCCACCGTCATCGCACACGGAATGTTCAGCGCCGCGGCGGTTTTGGCGAACATCGAGGCCCGGCTGCCGGACGCGGTGCGCTATTCGGTGCGGTTCGGCAAGCCGGTGCTGCTGCCGGCCAGCGTCGGCGTCTACATCGACGAAGCCGATAACGGCTGGGACCTGACGCTGCGCAACATGTCGAAGGGGTATCCGCATCTGACCGGGACTTTGCGGCCGCTGTAGCGATCAGCCCGCGCGATGGTCGAGGTGCGGGAGCCGGCGGCCGACAGCGAGCCTCTTCAGCGCTTCCGCGCCGACCGCGGTGACCAGAAAGACCACCAGCATCCAAATCGGTGGCCGGGCCAGCTCCCAGACGAAGATCGCCGCCCAGGTGGGCGAGCCCTGGGTGACCGCAAGCACGCCGGCGGCACCGGCCAGCGAGATCACCGGTCCGTGCAGGTGCGTTCCGGTCGCCGCGTTGAGCGTCAGCACCAGCAGCGACCCCGCCGCAGCGCCGGTGGCCAACGAGGGAGTCAACAGCCCGCCGGCTCCGCCGGCACGCAGGAATAGGGCGGTCAGCAACGGCTTCAGCACCAAGATCACGGCCGCCGACGACAGCGTCATCCCGCTGGCCAGACTGACCGTCAGAATGCTCTTGCCGTTTCCGGGCAGCTGGGGCCACCAGTGCGAACAGATGCCGGTCAGCAACCCCGCAGCCGCCAGAGCGAGGATCAGCTTCCAGGACCGCAGTAGGGTGCGCGGCCGAGCAGCGGCCATGATCCGGTTGAACGTCAAACCCACCGCAAGCGCGAATGGCGCCAGCAACAATCCGTGCGCGCTGAGCAGATACGTCGATTCGGCACGCGGCCAGTCGAGTTCGGGGCGGTCATGCGTGACGGCCGAACCGATCGCGACGGCCAGGCTGGACGTGATCAGCGCCGCACCCACCGCCCGCAACCGCCAGGTGTTGAGCATGATCCGCAGGGCGAACAGCGCCCCGGCCAGCGGTACGGCGTAGACCGCCGCCAGCCCGGCCCCGGCGGCGCACGCCAGCAGGATCTCCCGATCGCCGGGTGACAGCCGCCTTTGCCATCGGGTTCCGACATCGGTGAGGGCAGCGGCGAATTGGCGTGGCGCGCCTTCGCGGCCGAGCGAGGCTCCAGAGCCCACCAGCACGATCTGAAGCGCGGCGTCGATGCTCCACGACACCGGCGGTATCGGATCATGCCGAGCGATGGTTCCGGCCAGCGGCGGCACCTTGGTACTGCGGCGCAGGATCCACCAGCCCAGTCCCGCCAGCGCGGCGCCGACCATCGGCCCCACCGCGCGCCGGACCGGGCTGCTGCCGGTGATCCCGTCGAGCAGCGAGCCGAAATTGTAGTGGTAAGTGAGGTGTTCGACGAAGCGCAGCACCACCGTCGTCGACAAACCGGCGAGCCCGGCCAGCAGGCCCGCGATGATCACCGCGCAGAAAAAGTCGAGGTTGGGGCGGGCCGGCCGGTTAGGCACCGCACGAATCTAGCCTGTGGCGAAGTTGGGACCCAGGTTCGGGCCGGTGTCGCGCTCCGCCGGCGCGCCCTTGAGGCCGTACCAGAACAAGTCGATCATCATCTCGGCCGCCTCGTCGACGTCGATGTCGCCGACGCTGAGCCGGGTCCCCACCGCCTCTCCCGCCCCTACCAACGCAACCGCCATCATGTCGATTTCGGCGTCGGAGCGCGGGCTGCGAGTCCCGGCGTGCAGCATCCCGGCGACCAGCTCGATGATCTGCTCACGTCCCTCGCGCACCGTCTGGGCGAACGCTTGCGAGCTGGTGGCCTGGGTGTACATCACGATCCACGACGCCCGGTTGGTGTCGATGTAGCGCAGGAACGACACGATGGCGTTGCGCAGCAAGTCCTTTGGGCTCACAGTCAAGTCGATGTCGGCGCGCAGCGCGTCGATGAACCGGTTCATCTCACGGTTCAGGCAGGCGCCGAACAGATCTTCCTTGGAGCCGTAGTACAGGTACAGCATCGGCTTGGAGATTTGCGCCGCGGCGGCGATGGTGTCCATCGAGGTCTCGTGATAGCCGTTGGCCGAGAACATCTGCACGGCGGCATCCAGCATCTGCTGCTCGCGGACAGCACGCGGTAGCCGCTTCGTACCACCTGCCATTGCCGTGCACCCCTCCAGCCGGTCAATCCGACTCTAGGGTAAGCAACGCGGGGTCAGCTAATGACCACAGTTGGGGGAGACGTTCTTCATCGCGGCCACCCGCACCACCGATTCGTCGATCGCGGGCATCTGTAATTCGCCGGCAGCCAACGCCTGTTCCAACCGGTCCAGGACGGCGGGCACCTCTTTGGTGGTGACCCATAATGCGATATCGGCGCCGGCCTGCAAGGTCCGTAACACCGCCTCAGCCACGCCGTACCGGTCCGAGATCGCAGCCATGCTGGACAGGTCGTCGCTGAACACCGGGCCGCCGAAAGCAGGGCCACCGTATCCGGTGCCAGTGCGCAGCAGGTCCACCGCGGCCTTGCTCAGGCTGGCCGGTTCGCTGCCGGTCAACCCGGGAACTTGCAGGTGGCCCACCATCACCGCGACCGGGGTCTGGGTCAGCAGGGTGCGGTAGGGCACCAGGTCGCTGGCCACCAGCTCGCTCAGCGGCGGCGTCGTCACCCCGCCGGTGTGCGAATCGCCCGAGCCGCGCCCGTGGCCCGGGAAGTGCTTGAGGACCGGCAGCAGCTCGGCATCGCGCAGCCCCTGCGCGTATGCGCCGGCGTAGGCGGTGACCTTATCCGGATCCGAACCGAACGAGCGGTCCCCGATCACCGTGTCGTCGGGGGCGTCGGTGACGTCGACCACCGGCGCGAAGTCGACGGTGATACCGAGCTTCCTCATCTGCCGGCCCCGCTCCAGCGCCACGTCGTGGACCTGCGCAACGGTTTGGGTCTGGGCCAGCTCCCGGGCCGACGGTCCTCTGCCGCCGAGCAGCGAGTGCAACCGCGACACCCGGCCGCCTTCCTCGTCGACGCCGACGGCCAGCGGCAGCGGGCCGGCGCCGGCGGCGAGGTCGGCCAGCGGGCCATTCAACATGGACAGGTCGGTGTCGCTGCCGATCAGGATGCCGCCGACGCGATAGGTGCTCACCACCGCCTTGGCGTCGGCCGCGTCACGCACCCCCACCATCAGCAGCTGGGCCAGCTTGTCGCGGGTGGACAACGACGCCGGCACGGCCGTCGGGTCGGCACACACCCGTGGTGCCGGAGCGGCGACCGGGGGCGGGCCGGGCGGCGTGCTCGACGCCGTCGTCGACGACGATCCGGTCCGGGTGCCGCCGTGGCTGCAGGCGGCCACCAGCACCGAGACGGCCGCAAGCACCGTCAATGTGCGCGGAAAAGCCATCTGGACATGCTGTCACGGTGGTGTTTCGGCGCCGGGTCTGGGGGCAACCACTGTTACGTTGTCGACCGACCCCGTAAGACGACCCCGTAAAAGCAGGGACGAGCTCTATGCCCGGGTTCATGCTGGCGGCGGCGGCCAGCATCGCCGCCGGCCTGTCGATGGGTGCCGCGGCGACCGTCGGCGTGACACTGCTCGTGCAGGGCAGCAGTGTGGCCCCCGGGCAGGGCGTGCCGGCTCCGGCGGTGTCGAGCGTGGTGCAGTACGGCGACCGCTGTTCTGGCGACTATTGCCCGCCGCCCTGCGGCGAGACGTCACCATGCCTGAACGTCGCGCCGCGCCCCGACGATCGCTCCCGACAGCCATGAGACCGCGTTCTGCTAGGTTGGCGCTAAGTTTTTTTCAGCCATGACGTCACGCCTCAAGGAGCTAACGATGAACCGGATCGTCGCGCCCGCCGCCGCGAGCGTGGTGGTTGGTCTGTTGCTGGGCGCGGCCGCAATCTTCGGTGTCACCCTGATGGTGCAGCAGGACACGAAGCCGCCATTACCCGGGGGCGATCCGTCGTCGTCAGTGCTCAACCGGGTCGAGTACGGCAACCGTAGCTAGCCCGGCGGCGTCGGCTTCGAAGGTCAGCGCGGCGGCGCTTGCAGCAGACCCGCCGGTGACGCCCCTGTCCCGCCGGTGGTTGCTATTGGTCGGGGCGGTGTCGCTGACGCTGACGTTCGCTCAATCCCCCGGTCGGGTCTCCCCCGACACCAAACTCGATCTCACCGCCAACCCGCTGCGGTTCCTGGCGCGCGCGACGAACCTGTGGAACAGCGAGCTGCCGTTCGGCCAATCCCAGAACCAGGCATATGGCTACCTGTTTCCGCACGGGACGTTCTTCCTGACCGGCCATCTGCTGGGAATCCCGGGGTGGATCACCCAACGGCTGTGGTGGGCGGTGCTGCTCACGGTCGGCTTCTGGGGGCTGCTGCGGGTCGCCGAGGCGCTGGGCATCGGTAGCCGCGCATCGCGGGTGATCGGGGCGGCGGCGTTTGCGCTGTCACCCCGGGTGCTGACCACGCTCGGGTCGATCTCGTCGGAAACCCTGCCGATGATGCTGGCGCCCTGGGTGCTGCTGCCGACGATTCTGGCCCTGCGGGGCACGTCGGGCCGATCGGTACGGGCGCTGGCGGCCCGGGCCGGTGTGGCGGCGGCGCTGATGGGTGCGGTGAACGCCATCGCAACGCTGGCCGGTTGTCTGCCCGCGGTGATCTGGTTGGCCTGTCACCGGCCCAACCGACTGTGGTGGCGCTATACCGGGTGGTGGCTGGTGGCGCTGGTGTTGGCGACGCTGTGGTGGGTGGTGGCGCTGAGTCAGCTGCGCGGGGTCAGTCCGCCGTTTCTGGACTTCATCGAATCCTCTGGCGTGACGACGCAGTGGTCGTCGCTGGTGGAGGTGTTGCGTGGCACCGACAGCTGGACGCCGTTCGTGGCGCCCGACGCGACCGCCGGGGCGCCGCTGGTGACCGGGTCGGTCGCGATCCTGGGCACGTGTCTGGTGGCGGCGGCCGGGCTGGCCGGACTGGCCAGCCCGGCGATGCCGGCCCGCGGCCGGCTGGTGACGATGCTGTTGGTCGGGGTGGTGCTGCTGGCCGTCGGCTACAGCGGGGGGCTGGGCTCGCCGCTGGCCCACCAGGTGCAGGGGTTTCTGGACGCGGGCGGCACCCCGCTGCGCAACGTGCACAAGCTGGGGCCGGTGATCCGGCTGCCGCTGGCGCTGGGCATCGCGGGGTTGCTGGGCCGGATACCGCTGCCCGGCAGCGCACCCAGGTCGGAGTGGCTTCGCGCGGTTGCGCACCCCGAGCGCGACAAGCGGGTGGCCGTCGGAATCGTCGTGCTCACCGCGCTGGCGGTCA
Organism: Mycobacterium innocens; assembly: GCF_900566055.1. Taxonomy (GTDB): domain Bacteria; phylum Actinomycetota; class Actinomycetes; order Mycobacteriales; family Mycobacteriaceae; genus Mycobacterium; species Mycobacterium innocens. The sequence goes on along the minus strand of NZ_UPHQ01000008.1, from coordinate 8,406 downwards.
GCACCTCGCTCGCCTGGGCCGGGCGGCTCACCCCTCCGGGAACCTTCAGTGCGATACCGCGGTACTGGCAGGAGGCCGCCGACTGGCTCAGCGCGCACAGCACCGGGACACCGACGCCCGGGCGGGTGCTGGTGGTGCCGGGGGCGCCGTTCGCCACCCAGGTGTGGGGCACCAGCCACGACGAGCCGCTGCAGGTGCTGGGCAGCAGCCCGTGGGGGGTACGCGACTCCATCCCGCTGACCCCGCCGCAGACCATCCGGGCGCTGGACTCGGTGCAACGCCTGCTCGCGGCCGGACGCCCATCGGCCGGCCTGGCCGATACCCTTGCCCGCCAAGGCATTTCATATCTGGTGCTGCGTAACGATCTGGACCCCGAGACGTCGCGCTCGGCACGCCCGATCCTGGTGCACCGCGCTATCGCCGGCTCACCGGGGCTGCAGAAGGTGGCGGAGTTCGGCTCGCCGGTGGGTCCCGGTTCGCTGGCCGGGTTCGTCAGCGACAGCGGACTGCGGCCCCGCTATCCCGCTGTAGAGATATACCGAGTGGGCGAGTCGGTTGCGGCCGGGGGGCCCTACTTCGTCGACACCGACTCTGTGCTGCGCGTCGACGGCGGGCCCGAGGTGCTGCTGCGTCTCGACGAGCGTCGGCGGCTGTCGGGTCAACCGGGGCCGGGTCCGGTGCTGATGACGGCCGATGCCCGCGCGGCCGGCCTGCCGGCACCCCTGGTGACCGTCACCGACACCCCGGTGGCCCGCGAAACCGACTACGGCCGGGTGGATCAGCACTCCTCGGCGATCCGGGCGCCCGGGGACGCTCGGCACACCTACAACCGGGTGCCCGACTATCCGGTACCCGGCGCCGACCTGGTGTACGGGGGGTGGACCGGCGGCCGCGTCACGGTGTCGAGCTCGTCGGCGGATTCCACCGCCATGCCCGACGTCGCCCCGGCCACCTCGGCGGCGGCCGCGATCGACGGCGACTCGGCGACCGCCTGGGTGTCCAACGCACTGCAGGCCGCCGTCGGGCAATGGCTGCAGGTGGACTTCGATCATCCGGTGGCCAACGCCGTCATCACCTTGACGCCGAGTGCGACCGCCGTCGGCGCGCAGATCCGGCGCATCCTGGTCGAGACCGCCACCGGCAGCACCACCCTGCGGTTCGACGAGGCGGGAAAGCCGCTCACCGCGGCGCTACCCTACGGCGAAACGCCGTGGGTGCGGGTCACCGCGGCAGCCACCGACGACGGGTCTGCCGGGGTGCAGTTCGGTATCACCGATCTGGCGATCACCCAGTACGACGCGTCCGGGTTCGCCCACCCGGTCCAGTTGCACCACACCGTGTCGGTACCCGGGCCGCCGGCGGATTCGACGATCGCGCGCTGGGACCTGGGGTCCGAACTGCTGGGCAGGCCGGGTTGCGCGCCGGCGCCCGACAGCGTGCGCTGCGCCGCGTCGATGGCCCTGGCGCCCGAGGAGCCCGTCAACTTCAGCCGCACGCTCACCGTGCCGCGCCCGACGACGGTGACCCCGACGGTGTGGGTGCGGCCCAGGCAGGGGCCCAAACTTGCCGATCTGATCGCCGAGCCGGACACCACCCGCGCTCACGGCGACTCCGATGTGCTCGACGTCCTGGGCTCGGCCTACGCCGCCACCGACGGCGACCCCGCCACCGCATGGACCGCACCGCAGCGGGCGGTGCAGTACAAGTCGCCGCCGACGCTGACCCTCAGCCTGCCGCGACCCACCGAGGTGGCCGGACTGCGGCTGCTGCCCGGCCGGTCGGCGTTGCCCGCCCATCCGACGATGGTGGCCGTCGACCTGGGCGACGGGCCCCAGGTGCGTGCGGTCAATCGCGACGGCGAGCCGCAGACGCTGTCGTTACACCCTCGTGTCACCGACACGGTCACCATCAGCCTGCTCGACTGGGAAGACATCATCGACCGCAATGCGCTGGGCTTCGACCAACTCAAGCCTCCCGGGCTGGCCGAGGTGACCGCGCTCGGGGCCGACCATAGTCCGATCGCCCCCGCGGACGCCGTGCGGAACCGATCCCGACAGATCACCGTCGACTGTGAGCACGGCCCGGTCATCGCGGTGGCCGGCCGCTTCGTGCACACGTCGATTCGTACCACGGTGGGCGCGCTGCTGGACGCCGAACCGGTTGCCGCGCTGCCGTGCGAACGCGAGCCCATCTCGCTGCCGCCGGGCCCGCAGGAGCTGTTGATCAGCCCGGGAGCGGAATTCGTTGTCGACGGTGTCCAGCTGACAGCTCCGGAAGCAGCCGAATTACCGACCACCACAACGGTTCCCGCAGCAACCGGGGTGTGGGGCCCGGGCCGTCGGGAAGTGCGGGCGCTGGCCTCGGCAACCTCGCGAGTGCTGGTGATACCGGAAAGCATCAACCCCGGCTGGGTGGCGCGTACCGGTAGCGGAGCCCGGCTTACTGCGGTCGCGGTCAATGGCTGGCAGCAGGGCTGGGTGGTGCCCGCGGGTGATCCCGGCACCATCACCCTCACCTTCGCGCCCAACTCGGTGTATCGATCGGGCCTGGCTTTCGGACTTACGTTGCTGCCGGTGCTGGCCCTGCTCGCGCTCTGGCGGCGGCGAGGGCAGGACCTCGGCCATGCGGCCGTACACCCCTGGATACCCGGGCCGTTGGCGGCGGTCGCGGTGCTGGCGGCCGGCGCGGCGATTGCCGGTGCAGCGGGAGTTGCCGTGGTAGGCGCCGCCTTCGGGCTGCGGTATGTATTGCGCGACCGGGAACGGTTGCTCGACCGGATCACCGTCGGATTGAGCGCGGGTGGTCTGATTCTGGCCGGGGCAGTATTGTCTCGTCATCCGTGGCGCTCGGTGGACGGCTACGCCGGCCATTCGGCCAGTGTCCAACTGCTGGCGCTGATTTCGCTCGCGGTGTTGGCCGCATCGGTGTCGATGCGGGCCAGGGATAGGAGTCCCGGGCGGGACTCCGAACAGGAGACTTGACGTGGAGTTCTTTCGCAGCCCCGGGCCAATTGCCATGGCCCACCGGGGTTTTACCTCGTTCAGGCTGCCCAAGAACAGCATGGCGGCGTTTCATGAGGCGGTGAAGCTCGGGTTTCGCTACCTCGAGACAGACGTTCGCGCCACCCGCGACGGCGTCGCGGTGATCCTGCACGACCGCCGGCTCCCGCTCGCGTCCGGAGCCCCGGGTGCGATCGACCAATTGTCCTGGCGGCAGGCCAGTGCGGCGGATCTGGGCTCCGGAGAACCGATTCCGACGCTCGAAGAACTACTTGTCACCTTCCCGGACGCGCGGGTCAATATCGACATCAAGGCAGAGTCGGCCATCGAACCGACCGTCGAGGTCATCGAGCGGTTGAAGGTGCACGACCGGGTGCTGATCGCGTCGTTTTCCGACCGGCGTCGCCAGCGGGCCGTGCGTCTGCTCACCCGGCGGGTTGCCAGTGCAGCGGGTACGGGTGCGTTCATGGCGTTCATGGCGGCCCGGTCGGCGGGCCGGCGGGCGGATGCGCAGCGGTTGCTGCGCGACAGCGACTGCGTGCAGTTGCCGCCGCGGCTGGGTGGCGTGCCGGTGATCACGCCGGCGTTGCTGCGGGCCATGCATGCTTCCGGACGTCAGGTGCACGCCTGGACGATCGACGACCCCACGGCCATGCATGCGCTTCTCGACATCGGCGTGGACGGCATCATCACCGATCGCGCGGACCTGCTCCGTGAGGTGCTGACCTCCCGGGGAGAGTGGTAGGGGCCCGGCACTGTTGGCTACCGGTTTGCCGACTGGTTAACTGGATACGCGGTCACCGTCCGAGGAGTACTGCCATGGGATGGTTTTCGGCACCCGAATACTGGCTGGGCAGAATGGTGCTCGAGCGGGGCGCCGCGGTCATCTACCTGACCGCGTTCGTTGCCGCCGCGCTGCAGTTCCGGGCGCTCATCGGAGAGCAGGGAATGCTGCCGGTGCCACGATATGTTTCTGGCAGGTCCTTCTGGCGAACACCGAGCATCTTTCACCTCCGCTATTCCGACCGATTGTTCGCCGGCGGGTGCTGGTTCGGCGCCCTGTTGTCGGCGGCCGTCATCGCCGGTTTGGCCGACTTGGTCCCGTTGTGGGCCGCCATGCTGATGTGGCTCACACTGTGGGTGCTGTATCTGTCGATCGTCAACGTGGGCCAGTTGTGGTACGGATTCGGTTGGGAATCATTGCTGCTCGAAACCGGATTCCTGATGATCTTCCTGGGCAACGCCCGGGTGGCACCGCCGATTCTGACGCTGTGGCTGGTGCGCTGGCTGCTGTTTCGGGTCGAGTTCGGCGCGGGACTAATCAAGATGCGGGGTGACCCGTGCTGGCGCAACCTCACGTGCCTGTACTACCACCATGAGACGCAACCCATGCCGGGGCCGCTGAGCTGGTTCTTCCATCGCATGCCCAAGCCGCTGCACCGTATCGAGGTGGCGGGCAACCATTTTGCTCAGCTGGTCGTGCCGTTCGGATTGTTCGCCCCGCAGCCGGTCGCCAGCATTGCCGCGGCCGTCATCGTCGTCACCCAGCTGTGGTTGGTGTTGTCGGGAAATTTCTCCTGGCTCAACTGGCTGACGATCCTGCTGGCATGCAGCGCCGTCGACCAGGCATCGCTGCCGGCGGTGCTGCCGGTACCTGCGCAACCCGCGCTGGCCGGGCCGCCGCTGTGGTTCACCGCCCTGGTGTTCGTGTTCGCCGCGGCGGTGTTGATTCTGAGCTACTGGCCGGCACGCAACATGCTGTCCACCCGGCAGCGGATGAACATGTCGTTCAACCCCTTTCATTTGGTCAACACCTACGGCGCATTCGGCAGCATCAGCCGCACCCGCCACGAGGTGGTAATCGAAGGAACCGCCGAGGAAGAGATCACCGGCGACACGGTGTGGAAAGAGTACGAATTCAAGGGCAAACCCGGCTCGGTGCGCCGATTACCGCGGCAATGGGCGCCCTACCACCTTCGCCTTGACTGGCTGATGTGGTTTGCCGCAATATCTCCGGGCTACGCCTTGCCCTGGATGACACCGTTGCTGACGCGGCTGTTGCGCAACGATCGGCCGACGCTGAAGCTGTTGCGGTGCAACCCGTTTCCGGATGCACCGCCGCGATACGTGCGTGCTCAGCTTTATCGGTATCGCTTCACCACTTTTCCGGAGCTGCGGCGCGACCACGCCTGGTGGCATCGCACATTGGTGGGTGGCTACGTGCGGCCGATGACACTTGGGAAAGCCGAATCACCGCCCGGGTGAGGGGTCGAATGACATCACGGCGAATGTGACCATCTGGTTAGTCACTTGCGCCACACCTGTTTCTCCGTCGGCGGACATCCATGCCCGTCTATCCGCGACAACGAGGCATCGCGCTGGTCCCCGGCTTCCGCCGTCGTCACGGGATTATCGATACGGTCGACGGATGACATTCGTCGTGTCGCTGCACATCCGGCCACGTCCACGGTTGTGTCGACATCCCGAACCGCCGAACCAGCGAGGTCCGTTTCCTCGTTGGCGGACAACTGCATATCGGTTGCCCGGCCGTCGCGGGGCAGCTCCGCGGTAGCGTCGCTACTACAAGCCCTGGAGTTTGCGTCATCGAAAATACCGCACCAACCGACCGGATAGAGGGGTTATGACCGAACCGACCGTCACCAACGCCACCGAAAACAAGCGTTACGAGATCAGCGCCGACGGCGTGCGGGCCGGGCTGACCGCCTATGTCGACACTGCCGACACCGGCGGCCAGCGCATCTTCTACCACACCGAAGTCGACGACAAATTCGCCGGGCGCGGCCTGGCAAACAGGCTCATCGCCGCAGCGCTGGCAGACACCCGCGCCGCGGGAAAGCGCATCGTGGCGATTTGCCCGTTCGTCGCCGCCTACGTTGACAAACACGACGACTACGACGACATCCTCGACCCGATCACTCCGCAGGCGCATGCGGCGGTGCGAGCTCGGGCTTGAGCCCGGGCTTGAGTTCGGCGCAATTCGTCAGCCGAGTCCCGCGTCGGTAAGCAGCCCCGACAGCCCATGTTCGCGGCAGCGCGCGACGACCGCGGGAGCCAGGGCATCGGCGTCGTCGATTTTCCCTGTCGCCCTGAGTGTTTCGACCAGCAGCAGCTGCGCACCCAATGCCGCCCACGGCCGTCGCGCCCCGTCGATTCCGGCCAGCAGCTCCGCGGCACGCCGGCATGCCTGCTCCTGATCGTCTGCCGAGTCGCTCGCCGACAACAGGCGGATACCGGAGTCCTCGTCGAGTTCGGCGATGATCGTGGCGATTCCGTCGCCCCGGGAAGGCTGATGAATGGTGCGGGTCGCGCACAACCGCACCGCGACCTCCTGCGGGATCGCGATACCCAGCCGGATTCGCTCGTTGTTGACGGCCGCCGCCAGCCGCGGTAGCCGCAGCCGCTCCGCCGCCGCCATCCCATCGGTGAGGCGATCGATCGCGGCATCGCGATCTCCTTGCACTGCCTTGACTCTTGCACCCGTCACGTATCTGGCGATCATGATGTCGACTCCGGCACCCTCGGACTCCAGCTGGTAGCCCTCGTCCAGCAGACGGGTGGCCTCGGCCAATTCGCCGGTCTGGTATAGCAATTCGCCGAGAAGGGCGCTGGCGAGCCGTGCCGCGTAGGAGTGCGGTCCCGCAGTCGCGGCCAGCTCGTAGGCTTCCCGGAAATTCTTCAGGGCGCCGCGAATGTCGAGGGTGTACCTGGCAGCGATGCCGCCGAAGCAATGTGCGTACACGCCGGCGAAGGGACCCATCATCTCCTGGTAGGGCTGCGCCCACGCGAGCAACCGATTCGCGGCGTCGAACTCGAAACGGTGGACTGCGGCGAACGCCGCCAGGCTTCCCGCCACGCCGCCCACCCGCGGATGGAAGCTGTCCGGCCGTGCCAGTGCCTCGGCAACCAGATGATCGATGGCGTCCACCCTGTCGGCGAAGACCTCGCCGACTGCGCGCAGCACGTCGGCCTCCACCCGCAGATCTGCCCGCGCCACATCGCTGAGGTCTGCGCGCTCCAGGGCCGTCTCGAATGACTTCAGCGCCGCGGCGGCGGGCGCCAACCGTTGCAGCAGAACGTTCGTCCACGCCAGGGTCAGCTGCAGCCGCGCTCTCGAAACCACCAATCGCGGCGGCAGTTTCTTGACGATTTCCAGCAGCGTCGTCATCTTCGACTGCTCGAGCAGGTTGGTCTCGTCCTGCTCGACCAGGTCGACCGCCCGCGCGGCGTCGCCGGAGGCCAGCGCGTGGTCGACGGCTTCGTTGAGGTGGCCGTGTTCGGCGAACCACTCCGCAGCCACGCGATGGAGCTGGTCTACCCGGTCGGGGTGATCACGTTCGAGCCGGTGGCGCAGGAATTCGGCGAACAAGTGATGATAGCGAAACCAGTTCGGGTCCTTGTCGATTCGCTGCAGGAACAGGCCGCGCTGCTCGATGTCTTCCAGCATTGCCTGCCCGCGCGGCACCTCGGCCAGCGCGGACGCCAGCCCACCACAGGTGCGCTCGGTGATCGATGTCGCCAGCAAGAACTCGAGCAGCTCCGGTTCCAGGCTGTCCAGCACGTTCTCGGCGAGGAAATCGCCGATCATTTCGCTCGCACCGGACATCCGGCTCACCAGGCTGCCGGCGTCGGCGCCGCCGCGCAGCGACAACGCCGCCAATTGCAGCGCGGCGACCCATCCGTCGGTCGAGGTGGTCAGTGCCCGCACGTCACCATCCGGCAGCCGCAGGCCGGCGACATCGTTGAGCAGCGATCGCGCCTCGGAGACGTCGAACCGCAGTGCCTCACAGTCGATCTCGACGAGTTCGTCGCGTATCCGCAATTTGCTCACCGGTAGTCCGGCACGTGACCAGCTGGTGACGATGACTTGCAGATGATGGCAGCCGCGCTCGAGCAGAAAACCGAGCGCGCCGATGGTCTGGGTATCCGACACCCGGTGCCAGTCGTCGATGACCACCACCAGCCGGTCGTCATTCTGGTGTATCTCGTCGATGAGCGCGGTCAGCACATATCGGGCGGCGTCGTCGCCGTGCTCGTCGAGCACCTGCCCCAGCGACGCGGCAAGCGCCGGGCGAGCCTGCCGGATCGACTCGAGCAGGTGCGCCAGAAACCACACCACGTTGTTGTCGTCGTCGTCGATGGTCAGCCAGCCTACCCCGACCGGGGCCCGCGAAAGCTCCTCGCGCCACTGGGCCGCCAGCGTGCTCTTGCCGAAACCGGAGGGCGCGTGGATCAGAACCAGCCGTCGCCGTCCGCCCGCCCGCAACACGTCGAGCAGCCGGTTACGGACGACCAGCGATCGGGTCGGAACCGGCGGTCGGTATTTCGTCGTCGGCGTCGGCGGTGCGGCGGGACACCGGAGCCACGCCGACACCGCCGAGGGAGCCAC
>NZ_UPHQ01000256.1 GCF_900566055.1 Mycobacterium innocens | reverse complement strand
AAACCTCACGCAGAACCAATGATCCAGCCAAACTGCGACCGCTCACGCACCTGACAACAGCCATCGCCCCCTCACAAACCGCCCCACCGCCAAGCCAAATCGCACGCCTGTGCGATACTGCCACCCATCTCACACCGGCTCGCTTATTTGAGGACTAGTGCGAGCTCATTGGCAACCGTCGGGAGTGAGACCTATCGTGAGCCCGATCACAACGATGCTGGAGGCGAAGGTAGCACTGGGACATGATTTTTGTCAACCCTAGTTGCTCAATGGTCTCCGGATGGCTGAACCGGGTGAGCCGGGTCACGCGCCGGCTCGGCGACGGCGGCAAGCGCCTGGGTCGCTTCGCGAACCCGGACTGCACATTGAGCAACAATTTCCAACAGCAAATGTCTGGGCGCGCATTTCCGCCGTAAATCCGAGGCGTAAAGGGCGACCGCATCGGTGCACCGGACCGGCTCTGCCCGCTGACACCGGTGGCCGCATGCCAACCCGCAGTGCCGGAGTCTCCGCGGCCATAACTCGTCACCGTGGTGGGCGCACCGTGATTGGCTCCCAGGGTCGCATGGTGACCTCAGATAGCAGTGTGTCCAGCGAGTGTGGCGCATCTGCAGTGGATCTGGGGCTCGAGAACGCGCTAGCCGGACGGTCAATGGCGGCGCGGATGCGCTGTTCGAACCGATTACTATATCGCGCCCACCGGCGTCGCCCAGAACTTCATATCAAACTCTAATCATATTTGATTCAGATATGTTTCATAAATTAGTTTCATCTGTCCTGCGTGTTTGGCACAGCAAATGAATTGTTATCGACACAGCAATGAACAGGCTGGGTGGAACCTGTGTTGTTCCTATCTGACTGGCTTAGCGTGTCGTGCGATGTGCCTCAGCGATGAGCGGCGTCACTGTCCGTTGAACGTCGTTGAGCTAAAGCAATATGGGGAAGGGATATTCATGTCGATCATGCTCGCGCAGCCGGACATGCTGGCTGCAACCGCTACTGAACTGCAATCCATCAACTTTGCAGTCCGTGCCGGGAATGCGGCCGCGGCAGGCCCGACGACCGGGGTGGTTCCGGCGGCAGCCGATCTGGTGTCGCTGCTGACCGCCACACAGTTCGCCACGCATGCGCAGATGTATCAGCAGATCAGCGCCCAGGCCGTAGCGGTGCAGGAGCAGTTGGCGACCACCCTGGGCATCAGCGCCGGCTCGTACGCGGCTACCGAGGCCGCCAACGTAGCCACCGTCGGCTAGGAGACCGAAAGTCATGGATTTTGCACAGTTACCACCGGAGATCAACTCCGCGCTGATGTATTCCGGGCCCGGCTCGGGGCCGATGCTGGCTGCGGCGGCTGCCTGGGATGCCCTGGCTGCCGAACTGCAATCCACCGCGTCCTCCTATGACGCGCTGGTCACCGCCCTGACCGACGGGCCGTGGCAGGGGCCGTCGGCGGCGTCCATGGCGGCCGCCGCCATGCCGCAGGTGGCGTGGCTGAGGAGCACCGCCGCACAGGCAGAGCAGGCGGGTGGCCAGGCCGTGGCCGCCGCGACTGCCTACGAGGCGGCGTTCATGGCGACGGTGCCGCCGGCAGAGGTCGCGGCGAACCGGGCGTTGATGATGGCGCTGTTGGCCACCAACTTTCTCGGCCAGAACACCGCGGCGATCGCGGCGACGGAGGCGCAATACGCCGAAATGTGGGCCCAGGACGCGGCCGCGATGTATGGCTATGCCGGCGCATCCGCGCAAGCCACGACGCTGACACCGTTCAGCCCGGCGCTTCCCACGGTCAACCTGGCCGGGGTGGTCGCCCAGGCCAACGCGGTGGCGCAAGCGGTGAGCGCGTCGGCGGCGCCCGCGCAAGGAATGACCCAGATCACCAAGTCGCTGTCGCAGATGGCCGGTCTGACGAATGAACCGCCCTGGCTCAGCAATCCGCTGGGTGCCCTCGGTCTCGGCGGGAACGCCTGGAATTCCAACGGCGACGGGATCATCGTTTCGGGTTTGCTCGGCGATGTGGTTGAGGGCTTGACCGGTTCGGCAACGGTGGACGGCAGCGTGCCCATGGACGTGTTCAATAGGTGGGTTTCTCCGGCTCGGCTCGTGATCACCCAGATGAAGGACTACTTCGGCCTCGCGCACGACCTGCCGAAGTGGGCCAGTGAGGGCGCCGAATCCGCCGCCAAGGCGGCCAAGGGGGCTATCGAGGCATTGCCTGCCGCCCTGCCGAGTGCGGGGCTGGGCGGGATAGCGGGAGCCGTCGGCAAGGCGGCGTCAGTCGGCGGATTGTCGGTGCCCGCTTCCTGGGCCAACACGGTCGGGGCGGCCAACCCCATCGTGACGATCAGCAACCTCGGCGCCGCGGCGGCCGCAGAGCCCGCCGCAAGCGCGTTCGGCGGGCTGCCGGTGATGCCTGGTTCTGGCGCCGGACGCGGCATGGCAGCCCACTTCGCCGCTCCCCGATACGGATTCAAGCCGACCGTGGTGCCACAGCCGCCGGCCGGGGGATGACGGCTGGCCCTTGCGCGGCGTCGTTATTCGTTGCCAGGGCGTTGGTCCCGATTTGCTTGCGCGCCTTGAGATGCCGGCGTGATTTTCCGGCCTTTCCAGAAGTCGAGCAGATGGGCGGGCTTGTCGAAGTTAACGCCGTAGACGAGGCAGCGGACCTGGCGCGAAGCGGGCATGGATGAGGCCTGGTCGGCTGCTGTCATAGTTTGCGCTAAAGCGTGTCGAGCAACGTTGGTGATGGTTCGGCACCGCCGTTTTCGAGCATCGTCGGTGGTGGTTTGCTAACGGTGGTGGGCGTAAACCGTATTGCGGCTGAACGCAACTCGGTTATCTGCGACCGGTGGCCGCGGCGAACCAGGGCAATCCCGCGCAGTATCCACGGTGTCCACTTCGTCATCACCGCCACTGCGCGATCCGACCGGCGCATCGTGGAGCGACGGCCGGGGGTGGCAGTCGACACCAATTGCGCCTCGGCCGATCCAGCCCGCGCGCCGTGACGCTCGACCGCCAGAAGTTGCCAGGCGCCTGGCACACCGCGCAGCTCAACGCTGCCGCGATCCTCGAAGCCGGTGCCGGAGCCGACGACCAGCTCGCGGACCGTGCAGGAGACCAGGATGTCGCCCGCCCCTGCGTGCCCGAGGATCTGCGCCGCGATGTGTACCGCGATCCCCCCGATGTCACAGTCCAGCAGTTCACACTCGCCGGTGTGGATACCTATGCGGATCTCGATGCCCAGCGTCTCAGCGTCAGCGCGCAACGCTTCCGCGCAGCGGATGGCCTGTGTCGGGCCGTCGAACGTGGTGAGATGCCAGCTCACGGACCACGCGCGCCCGCAGCTGCGCCGGGTCGCGCTCGAGGTCATCCCAGCTCTGAGCGGCGTTGTACGCCGTCGTACCGGTGAGGATCAACGCCCGCGTTCGTTCCGGTCGTGTTGCGGCGAAGAGGATTGCGGCCGGGCCTCCCTCACTCACACCGAGAAGGGCGGCCTTGCCGAAGCCGGCGGCATCCATGACGGCCTCGATCTCGGCTGCTCGTTCGTCGAGCGTGCGAACTCTTGGGACGGGATCCGACAGCCCCACCCCGGCCTTGTCGAACAAGAGGATCCGGGCGAACGTGCCCAGGCTTCTCCATCAGGGACCCGAATTCGGGCATCGTCCAATACAGCTCGACGTGGCTTGCGAACGACCCGGGCCAGACCAGCTCGACGGGCCCGTCGCCGAATACCTGATATGCCAGGCTGAGATCACCGCAGGATGCGTACGACGTTTCCGCCACGGCGTCGAGCGTAATTGGCATGGGCGCCAGGCGTGGCGGATCACCCTGCCCGATGCTGTTGGCGGCCGGTTCTGACGGCACGTGCGCGGATAGCTGAATTCAATCGACAGTCAGCGGCTGGCCGCGCCAGGCCTAGAGCGCATGCATCAAATGGTGTTGTCGGCAAAGGTATTTCGGGTTCTCAAATGCGGTGAGTGCACGTGCTGCCGGTTCCTGGTAATCGAACGGAACGGTGCGATCCGATCGGAGACGACGACAGCTGGGTCTAAGCCTGGGGCGTGACCAGAATCTTGCAGTGCCGCTCGGGGTCGGTGAGGTCGTCAAAGGCCGCACCGACCCCGTCCAGGCCGACCTCCCCGGTGATCAGCGGGCTGACGTCGATACCGCCCTCGGCGATCGCACGCAGTGACTCGGCGAATTCATCCGGGCCATAGGCGAGCACGAATTGCACGTTGATCTCCTTGGCAATCGCGAAGAACGGATGCATGGTGTCGGTCTGCATGCACACTCCTGCGACGACCAGCCGCGTGCCCGGCCGTGCCCGTCGCAACACCTCATCGATGATCCCCGGCACGCCGATCGCCTCGAAAACGACTGCAGCCTTGACGGTGTCGAATGGCGAGCCCTGTGCCGGGTCTACCGTCCGATGCGCTCCCATCGTCGTGGCCAGTTCCCGTCGCTTCGATGAAAAGTCGGCTGCCACAATGGTTTCAACCCCACGCAACCGAAGTGCTGCGATGATGGACATACCGATCGGACCGCAACCAAGCACCAGGGCCGCCTCGCCGGGGGCAATGCCCGACTTGTTGACGGCGTGCAATCCCACCGCCATGGGTTCGGCGAGGGCGGCATGTTTGGGATCGAGGCCATTCGGAATGGGCAGCAGCAGCGGGGCCGACAGCAGCATCTGTTCGGCATAGCCGCCGATCGTGTCGTTGCTGTAGATGATCGGCTCGAAACCCTTGGCCGACAGCAACACCGGAATCGACGTGACCAACGTTCCGGATGGCTGGGTTTCGGTATCGGGTCCCGCTTCGAGTATCTCGGCGCTGAATTCGTGACCCATGAAGACGTCACGGCTCAGATCGACGTTGGGTCCGCCGGCGCCACGCGACATCTGATCGGTAAGCGCCAGCATCTCCTCGCCGTGCGCGGCGAAATGCAGGTCAGAACCGCAGATACCGCATGCCAGCACCTTGACCAGTACCTGGCCCGGGCCGGGTACTGGGTCAGGCGCGTCGTCCCGGTACACCATGCGTACATTGCGTAAGACCGAGGCGCGCATCAGCTTTTACCGCCTTGGTGCTCGGCCACGTGCTCGTTGATGGCCTTGACGACCGCCTGGCCCGCGCGGCCGATCAAGTCCTCACGCTTGCCCTTGGCCCACTCGTGCGACGCGCGGGGCGCTTCGAGCTGGCCTTTGAAATATGGGATCACTGTGCGGGCGAACAGGTCATAGGAGTGGAAAGTCGCTTGTGGCGCGGCCCAGTCGTGGCCGAGCAACAGCAGGGTTCCGAAGCCGCCCGAGCGGCCCATCAGGTCCTCGATGTGGGCGATCGCGTCCTCAGGTGTGCCGATGCAGCAATTCCCCTTGGCGGCATACTCTTCGACGAACTCCCGGGTGGATTGCGCGCCCTCGACCGCGTTGGATAGCGGGACAAATCCTGCTGCGCCAAAGTACTTCGAGAAATCGGGCAACCCGTAGGTGCAGTCGTCGAGAGCCTGGTCCCGGGTGTCCGCCAGATGCATGATGGACAGCACTCGCCAGTCGCGGCGATCGGGCTCGTCCCGTCCGACTTTGGCGGCCTGCTCGCACACCACTCCCCAGGTGTTCTCCAGCGCCGCATACCCGCCGGGCACCGACATCGACAGTGACAGCAGCGACGTGCCCAGTGCTCCGGCCAGCCTTGGCCCGGACGGAGAAATCATTGCCGCCGTTGAGATCTCAGGGTATGGCCAGGTGTACGGCCGGATGTGTAGTTGCGCCTGCCGCAGGGTGAACCAGTCGAAATGGCGGTCGATGCGCTCGTCTGGCGCGGCACGGAACAAGGCGAGAATCGCCTCGAGAGATTCTTGCATCATCCGGCGCTGGTCGATGGGATCGATGCCCATCATGTAGGCGTCCGATGGCAGCGCGCCGGGGCCCGTGCCGAACATGACCCGGCCACGGGTCAAATGATCCAGCAGCACCCAGCGGTCGGCCACCATCAGCGGATGGTGGTAGGGCAGGGAGACCACTCCGGTGCCCAGCCGGATGTGCTTGGTCCGTTCGGCCGCGGCCGCGATGAAGACCTCCGGGCAGGCGATCAGCTCGTAGCCGCCGGAGTGATGTTCGCCGAACCAGGCCTCGTCGAAGCCCAGCCGGTCCAGCGCGACCACCCGGTCCATATCGTATTCCAGTGCCACCGTGGGGGATTGGCCGGTTGGGTGAAACGGCGTGATGAAGACGCCGAAGCGAAGCGGCGCAACCGTCACCATTGCACCCCGTTGAGGAACTCGAGCAGTATCGCGTTTACGTCGTCGGGCCGCTCCTGCTGCAACCAGTGCCCGGCGCCGTCGATCAGCACCTCGCGGTAGGGGCCGGTAATCACCTGCGAAGCGCGGTCGGTACGGGTGAAGGACAGCACCGGGTCCGCGGTCCCGGCGATAAACAGTGACGGTACCGAGATTTTGGCGTCAGCGAGTTCGGCCGTTGTCTCCCAGTTGCGGTCAAAATTGCGATACCAGTTGAGCCCGCCGGTAAAACCGGTGCGGGCGAATTCGCTGATGTAGTGGTCCAGTTCGTCCTGACTGATCCAGTCCGGCAGCCCGTCCGGTTCCGGCAGCCGGTCGATGAAGCCCTCAGGTCCCGGCGCCAGCATGCGCAATGCCGAGCTCTGGTCGCCCGGTGGCCGCAAACCGCCGATCATCCGGCGCATCGTGCGGGCCGGGTCACCATCGAGCTCAGTATCGGCCACACCCGGCTGCTGGAAATAGAGGATGTAGAAGAAGTTCTCGCCGAACGTCTTGCGAAACGCCTCAGTGGGCGGCAGCTGGGCGCGGGGCAACGGTGGAACGCTCAATGCGGCGACTCCCGCGACCCGGTTGGGGTGTAGCAGCGGCGCATTCCACACCACGACGGCGCCCCAGTCGTGACCCACCCAGACCGCGCGCTCCGCGCCCACGTCGTCGAGCAGCCCCACCAGGTCGGCCGTCAACTGGTGAATGTCGTAGGCCTCGATCGCCTCCGGACGCGACGAACCCCCATAGCCCCGTTGATCCGGAGCCAGCACGTGGTAGCCGGCGTCGGCCAGGGCCGGAATCTGGTGTCGCCACGAGTAGGCCAGCTCGGGAAAGCCGTGCGCCAGTATCACCACGGGCGCGCCGCGATCTCCGGCCTCGACCACCCGCAGCTGCACACCATTGGTGTCGACTAACCGTTCGGTTGATGGAGCCACCGTCTCACCAAATCACAACGGCACCGGACCGGGGAAGGCCCCATCTGGCTGGACGATGCTGATCTGGTGGCCCGAGTTGTTGGACGCAACTGCGACTTTTCATCAGCCACATCAGTCTCCACGGGTTTGGGGTGTTCGTTGTGCTCGCCTATCAGCGACAATTCCGTTGCGCTCCTCGGCTTGTCGCTGAAAGGCGGGCAAATTGTGCATCGGGTCGGCCAAAGACCAATGTGAAAGATGTGGTTGCCGGAACTAGGACTCCGCAGAGCGCGGTGACTAAATCAGCACCATCCTAGTGTTCCCCGAGCGCGAACCTGCTGCATGTTCACGCTGGGTGCGAGGATCAGCACGTCAGGCGGAACCGCCGACTGGATATCGTGACCGGCGCCGCGCATCATCGGCTGATGCGGCTGGACCACATAGTGCTATGGACAAAAGACGTGCGGGCGGCAATGGACTTCTACTCCAGGGTGGTCGGGCTTACGCCGGTACGGTTCGACGAGTTCGAAGGTGGAACTGCGCCGTTCCCGAGCGTGCGGGTGTGCGAGGACTCCATCATCGACCTCATCCCCGTGCAAAGTGCCGCCGCTACCGAGTCGATGACGAGGGTCGCCGGCAGCGCGGGCCATCCGGTCAACCACGTCTGTCTGGCCCTGTCGAAGTCCGAGTACGACGCCCTGGACCGACGTCTGCAGGCAGCGGGCATCGACACCGGCGCGCGGCTGAACCTAAGCTTCGGTGCTCGCGGCTGGGCGCCACAGGGCTACTACTTCGCCGATCCGGACGGCAATGTGATCGAGGCGCGCTACTACGAGTAACCGGCCCGCCGTATCGCCGAGCGCCACGGCAGTGCGACCTGCGGGCCACCTCAAGCTGGATGGCGGTGGCCAGCCACCGTGGGCGCTGATGTGACCAATATCCCAGCGGCGGTTGAGATGCTCGGGATCCTGGCGGGAACCGCCGGTCGTTGACGCAGCAGGACTGTGGCAACCCGCTGCGCCCGGCCTGCGCCGGGCTTGCGATCGCCACGGGAACGATGGTGGCGACCCGCTGCGCCCGGCCTGCGCCGGGCTTGCGATCGCCACGGGGCGGTAACCTTGACATTTCCAGCTGCGTGAATCCGGAAGGACCTGGCCGGCACGGCCGATGATTGATGAATCGAAAAAACGTGATCCGCACCATCACGGCGATCGCTGTCGTGGTGCTGCTGGGCTGGTCGTTCTTCTATTTCAGTGACGACACCCGCGGTTACAAGCCCGTCGACACCTCGGTGGCGGTGGCTCAGATCAACAGCGACAACGTCAAGAGCGCGCAAATCGATGACCGTGAGCAGCAGCTGCGGCTGACCCTGAAGAAGGGCAACAACGACACAGACGGATCCGACAAGGTCATCACCAAATACCCCACCGGCTACGCCGTCGACCTGTTCAACGCGCTGACCGCGAAAAACGCCAAGGTCAGCACCGTCGTCAACCAGGGCAGCATCCTGGGCGAGCTGCTGGTCTATGTGCTTCCCCTGCTGCTGCTGGTGGGGCTGTTCGTGATGTTCTCCCGCATGCAGGGCGGCGCGCGGATGGGCTTCGGTTTCGGCAAGTCGCGGGCCAAGATGCTTAACAAGGACATGCCCAAGACGACGTTCGCCGACGTTGCCGGCGTAGACGAAGCCGTCGAGGAACTCTACGAGATCAAGGATTTCCTGCAGAACCCCGGCCGTTACCAGGCGCTCGGCGCCAAGATCCCGAAGGGTGTTCTGCTGTACGGTCCACCGGGCACCGGCAAGACGCTGCTGGCCCGCGCCGTTGCAGGCGAGGCAGGCGTGCCGTTCTTCACCATCTCCGGGTCCGACTTCGTCGAGATGTTCGTCGGTGTCGGCGCCTCGCGCGTAAGGGACCTGTTCGATCAGGCCAAACAGAACAACCCCTGCATCATCTTCGTCGACGAGATCGACGCGGTGGGCCGCCAGCGCGGCGCCGGCCTGGGCGGCGGCCACGACGAGCGCGAGCAGACGCTCAACCAGCTCCTGGTCGAGATGGACGGCTTTGACCCGCGTGCCGGCGTCATTCTGATCGCGGCCACCAACCGGCCCGACATCCTGGACCCGGCGCTGTTGCGGCCCGGCCGCTTCGACCGGCAGATCCCGGTGTCCAACCCGGACCTGGCGGGTCGCCGCGCGGTGCTGCAAGTGCATTCCAAGGGCAAGCCGATCGGCCCGGACGCCGACCTCGACGGGCTGGCCAAACGGACCGTCGGCATGACCGGGGCCGACCTGGCCAACGTCATCAACGAGGCGGCGCTGCTGACCGCCCGGGAGAACGGCACCGTCATCACCGGTCCCGCCTTGGAGGAGGCGGTCGACCGGGTGATCGGCGGCCCACGCCGCAAAGGGCGGATCATCAGCGAGCACGAGAAGAAGATCACCGCCTATCACGAGGGCGGCCACACCCTGGCGGCCTGGGCGATGCCCGACATCGACCCCGTCTACAAGGTGACGATCCTGGCCCGGGGACGCACCGGCGGCCACGCGGTGGCGGTTCCCGAGGAGGACAAGGGCCTCAGGACCCGCTCCGAGATGATCGCGCAGCTGGTGTTCGCGATGGGTGGGCGCGCCGCCGAGGAATTGGTGTTTCGCGAGCCGACCACCGGCGCGGTGTCCGACATCGAGCAGGCGACCAAGGTGGCCCGCGCGATGGTCACCGAGTACGGCATGAGCGCCCGCCTCGGGGCGGTCAAGTACGGCACCGAGCACGGCGACCCGTTCCTGGGCCGTTCGATGGGCACGCAGTCCGACTACTCGCACGAGGTTGCCCGCGAAATCGACGAGGAAGTGCGCAAGCTGATCGAGGCGGCGCACACCGAGGCGTGGGAGATCCTCACCGAATACCGCGACGTGCTCGACACGCTGGCGGGCGAGCTGCTGGAAAAGGAAACCCTGCACCGGCCCGAGCTGGAGGCCATCTTCTCCAATGTCGAAAAGCGGCCCCGGCTCACCGTGTTCGACGACTTCGGCGGCCGGATTCCCTCGGACAAGCCGCCCATCAAGACACCCGGCGAGCTCGCCATGGAACGCGGTGAGCCGTGGCCACCGCCGCTTCAAGAGCCGGCGTTCAAGCAAGCGATCGCGCGGGCTACCCAGGCGGCTGAAGCAGCACAGGCTGCCCCGTCAGGAGCCGGTAGCGGCGCCAACGGCTTGGACCGGGACAGATCCGCCTACCAGCCCGACTACGGGGCACCGGCCGACTGGCACGCTCCGGGATGGCCCCCACCGTCGTCGTCCAGCTGGCCGCAGCCGGCGCCGGGTTATCGCCTGCCGGAAAAATCCGAACCGGACCCCGACGAGCCGTCCGACCAGCAGAATAAGGACG
Source organism: Mycobacterium innocens (assembly GCF_900566055.1). Classification (GTDB taxonomy): domain Bacteria; phylum Actinomycetota; class Actinomycetes; order Mycobacteriales; family Mycobacteriaceae; genus Mycobacterium; species Mycobacterium innocens. The sequence goes on along the minus strand of NZ_UPHQ01000256.1, from coordinate 58,376 downwards.
TCAGCCGGTCCAATCCGTCGGCGCACGGCTGACGAAACGGAGGATTCCCATGACGCAGCTGGATTCCCGCCCCACGTCGTCCCTTCCGCGGGCTTTCGACCAGCCGCGCGCCGAGGCCGCCGTTCGTGAATTGCTGTACGCGATCGGCGAGGACCCGGACCGGAGCGGTCTACGGGACACTCCGGCACGCGTCGCCCGCGCTTACAAGGAGATCTTCGCCGGGCTCTACACCGACCCCGAGACGGTGCTCAACGCCATGTTCGACGAAGATCACGACGAGCTGGTACTGGTCAAGCTAATACCCTTGTACTCCACGTGCGAACACCATCTGGTGTCGTTCCACGGTGTGGCCCATGTCGGCTATATCCCGGGCGAGGACGGCCGGGTGACCGGGCTGTCCAAGATCGCCCGGCTGGTAGACCTGTATGCCAAGCGGCCGCAGGTGCAGGAGCGGCTGACCAGCCAGATCGCCGATGCGCTGGTAAAGAAGCTGGAACCCAGGGGGGTCATCGTCGTCGTCGAGGCCGAGCATCTGTGCATGGCGATGCGCGGGGTCCGCAAGCCCGGAGCGATCACGACGACGTCAGCGGTGCGTGGCCAGTTCAAGACCAATGCCGCTTCTCGAGCCGAAGCGCTCGATCTCATCCTGCGTAAGTGAGCCCGGCGCCTGTGCAGGTCATGGGTGTCGTCAACGTCACCGACGACTCGTTCTCGGACGGCGGGCGTTACCTCGATGCCGGCGGTGCCGTCGAGCACGGTTTGGCGCTGGTCGCCGACGGCGCACACATCGTCGACGTCGGTGGTGAGTCCACTCGGCCCGGCGCGGCCCGCGTCGACCCGGGTGTCGAGACGGCCCGCGTCATCCCGGTGGTCAAAGAGCTTGCCGCCCAAGGCGTCACCGTCAGCATCGACACTATGCACGCCGGCGTCGCGCGCTCGGCACTGGAAAACGGCGCGCAGCTGGTCAACGACGTGTCCGGCGGCCGGGCCGATCCGGCGATGGCGCCATTGGTGGCCGAAGCCGGGGTGACGTGGGTACTGATGCACTGGCGGCCGGTGTCGGCGGCCAACCCGCACCAGGTGCCCGACTACGGCGACGTGGTGGCGCAAGTGCGTGCCGAGCTGATGGCAGCCGTTGACGACGCGGTAGCCGCCGGCGTCGATCCGGCGAACCTGGTGATCGATCCGGGGCTCGGATTCGCCAAGACGGGACAACACAATTGGGCACTTCTTCATGCCCTGCCGGAGTTGGTCGCCACCGGGTTTCCGGTGTTGCTGGGTGCCTCACGCAAGCGCTTTCTCGGTAGCTTGCTGGCCGGGCCCGACGGCACCACCCGCCCGCCTGCCGGGCGCGAGACGGCCACGGCGGTGATTTCGGCGCTGGCTGCCCTGCACGGGGCTTGGGGCGTGCGGGTACACGATGTGCGGGCGACGGTCGACGCCCTCAAGGTGGTCGAAGCATGGCAGCGAGTTGACGGGACCGGGCGCGATGGCTGACCGAATTGAGCTGCGCGGCTTGATTGTTCACGGTCGACACGGAGTCTACGACCACGAGCGGGTGGCCGGGCAGCGCTTCGTCGTCGACATCACCATATGGATCGATCTGGTCGACGCGGCCCGCAGCGACGATTTGGCCGACACCTACGACTACATCCGGCTGGCGCAGCGGGCCAGCGAGATCGTCGGCGGGACACCGCGCAACCTGATCGAAACGGTCGGCGCCGAGATCGCCGACGAGGTGATGGAAGACCAGCGCGTGCACGCCGTCGAGGTGGTGGTGCACAAGCCGCAGGCTCCCATCCCGCTGCCGTTCGCCGACGTAGCGGTGGTGACTCGGCGGTCGCGGCGTGGTGGCCGCGGTTCGGTGGTCCCCGCGGGCGGGGCGGTATGACGCGGGTAGTGCTGTCGATCGGCTCGAACCTCGGTGACCGCCTCGCGCATCTTCGGTCGGTTGTCGACGGGCTCGGTGATGCGTTTGTCGCCGCGTCCCGGGTGTACGAGACCGACCCGTGGGGCGGCATCGAGCAGGATCCGTTTCTCAATGCGGTGCTGATTGCCGACGACCCGAGTCGTGACTGCCACGCGTGGCTGTGCCGGGCTCACGAGTTCGAGCGGGCCGCGGGCCGGATGCGCGACGAGCGCTGGGGTCCGCGAACGCTGGACGTCGACCTGGTCACCTGCGCCGAGATCACCCCGTCCGGCCGGGTGGACGTGCTTACCGACGACAGCGATCTGCGGCTGCCGCACCCACTGGCACACCTGCGGGCTTTCGTGATGATCCCGTGGCTGGACGTCGATCCTGCGGCTGAAGTGCCGATGCCGGACGGTCCGCGACCCGTCGCCGAGCTGCTGGCCGAGCTGGAGCCCGCCGATCGGGCGAGTGTCCGGTTGACGCCCCTGACCTTGGGAAACTGATGGGGCCCACCCGCAAACGCGATCTGATGGCCGCGGTGATCGCGGCTGCGGTGGTGGGTTATCTGCTGGTCATCGTGCTGTTCCGGTGGTTTCCGCAGATCACGGTGTGGACCGGGCTGTCGCTGCTCGGCGTCGCGATCGCCGAGGCGCTGTGGGCTCGCTACATTCGGGCCAAGATCGTTGACGGCGAGATCGGCGACGGGCCCGGCCGGCTGCACCCGCTCGCGGTGGCCCGCAGTCTGATGGTCGCCAAAGCGTCGGCGTGGGTGGGCGCCCTGGTGCTGGGCTGGTGGATCGGGGTGTTGGTGTTCCTGTTGCCGCGGCGGTCATGGCAGCGGGTTGCCGTCGAGGACACCACCGGAACCGTCGTGGCGGCCGGCAGCGCACTGGCGTTGGTGGTTGCCGCGCTGTGGCTGCAACATTGCTGCAAGTCTCCGCAGGATCCCACCGAGGGCGGCGAGGGAGCCGAAACCTAGCCGGTTGCTCGCCATCGCTCGCCGACGTTGCTGGCGGCCTCGTCGAATCGGCTGAAGAATCGCCGGACCGGCGCGACACGCGGACGGCGCTGCCCGGGTACAGTCAGGCCATGACCGTTCTGTCCCGCGGCGCCCGGGTCCGGCGCGGCGGCCGCAGGCCGGGTTGGGTGCTCTTGACGACGTTGCTGGTCCTCGCGATTGCGGCCAGTTCGGCACTGGTTTTCACCAACCGCGTGGAACTGCTCAAGCTCGCGGTAATCCTGGCGCTGTGGGCTGCCGTCGCCGGTGCTTTCGTGTCGGTGCTGTACCGCCGGCAAGCCGATGCGGAGCAGGCGCGGACGCGGGATCTGAAGCTGGTTTACGACTTGCAGTTGGATCGCGAAATCTCGGCTCGCCGCGAGTACCAGCTGACGGTGGAGTCGCAGCTGCGTCGCGAGCTGGCCGTAGAGCTGCGCGGTGCGGCCGCCGACGAGGTGGCCGCGCTGCGGGCGGAACTGACTGCGTTGCGGACCAGTCTGGAGATCTTGTTCGACACGGACTTCGAACACCGTCCGGCGCTGGAGCCCTTGGACAAGACGGGGGCAACAGAGGCGCGCCGCTCACGTGCGGTGGCCGATCGGGTCCAGAATGGGCGGGGCCCGTCTGCCGACTGGGTATCCATCGACCGGGTTGCGGTGGTTCGCCCGGGTGACGCGGTCAACCGTGCCGAGGAAGCGATCATCGACGTGCCCGAGGTGGGAATGCCCCCATACGACGACCGGGATGTTCCACCAGCGGGACCGTTGCCGCCGCCCGCCGAGCCCGCGGGAACGAAACACTCCGCCGAGCGGGTCGGGTTGCCCTACGAAACCGCGCCGGCTCCGCCCGGTCCGCGGTATGAGCCCCGTCACCGGCCACCGCCCCCGCCGGCTCCGCCGCCACAACCGGAGCCGCAATCGGAACCGTCGCGGGAACCCGTCGCCGCCGATGGACAGTGGTTACCACCCGGGGCGCCCGGCAGCCACTGGGCGTCCGGGGAACCCGCCGCCGCGCCGCCTGCCCAGCCGTCGGGCCGCCGACGGCGTTACCGGCATACCAGACCGGAAGAAGATCAGGGGGACATCAACCTGGACCACGTCGAGGTGCCCGGAGATTACGGTGGTCGCCGATCACGATCTCGCCATTCGACGGAGTACCGCGACCATGGCGTGGGGAGCTTGGGATCCGCCCGCAGGGCGGAAGGCCCAGGTCCGGTCGCCGCTCCGCCTCCCTACGCCGCCCCACCTCCGCCTCCACCGGCACCTGCGCGGCCCACTGCCCCGCCGCCGCCCCGCCTGGCCGCGCCGCCGCCTCCAGAACCGGCTGCCCGCCATCGCAGCCCGGAGCCAGAGCCCGCGGCCGGAGCACATGGCTCCGACGCGCAAACCGGTGGTCAGTCGGTCGCGGACCTGCTGGCCCGGCTGCAGGTCCAGCCGTCGGGTGGTGGGCGGCGTCGCCGCCGCAGCGGCTGATCGACTACAGTTTTAGTGACCGTCCGGTACCCGCTCAGTCAAGGGACTGGAACGAACGAAAGAAACCTGTGAGGTCGTCTGCGATGGTGCAGTTCGACGGATTGCGCCCGGCCAGGCTCAAAGTGGGGATCGTCTCCGCCGGCCGGGTAGGCACCGCATTAGGAGTGGCGCTGGAGCGTGCCGACCACGTTGTGGTGGCCTGCAGCGCCGTCTCCCATGCGTCGCTGCAACGCGCCGGGCGCCGGCTGCCCGACACCCCGGTATTGCCGCCGCCGGACGTCGCTGCCGCGGCCGAGCTACTGCTGTTGGCGGTGCCCGACAGCGAACTGGCGGGTTTGGTGTCCGGCTTGGCAGCCACCTCGGCGGTGCGGCCCGGGACACTTGTGGCGCACACCTCCGGCGCCAACGGGATCGGGATCCTGGCACCGCTGACCCGGCAGGGCTGCATACCGCTGGCCATTCACCCGGCGATGACTTTCACCGGGTCCGACGAGGACATCAGCCGGCTGCCGGATACCTGCTTCGGGATCACCGCGGCCGACGGCGTCGGATATGCGATTGCCCAATCGCTGGTACTGGAAATGGGCGGGGAGCCGTTCAGTGTCCGCGAGGACGCCCGCATCCTTTACCATGCGGCGCTGGCCCACGCGAGCAACCACATCGTGACGGTCCTCGCGGACGCTCTCGAGGCATTGCGCGCCGCGCTGCGCGGCAGCGAACTGCTGGGCCAACAGTGCGTCGACGACCAGCCCGCGGGTATCTCCGAACGCATCATCGGACCGCTGGCCCGCGCGGCGCTGGAGAACACACTGCAGCGCGGGCAGGCCGCGCTGACCGGGCCGATCGCCCGTGGTGATGCGGCCGCGGTCGCCGGGCACTTAGCCGCGCTGACCGGCGTCGATCCGCAACTGGCCCACGCCTACCGGGTGACCGCGCTGCGGACCGCGCAGCGGGCGCATGCGCCCCAAGAAGTCGTCGAGGTGTTGGCGCGGTGAAAGTCAGCTTCAACCCGGGCGAACTCAACCGGTACTCGGTGCCACGCCAGGTCAGCGACGTCTGCCGGGCGCTGCGGCACACCGGCCGGCGCGTGATGCTGGTGCCCACGATGGGCGCCCTGCACGAGGGTCATCTTGCGCTGGTGCGCGCGGCCAAGAGGATACCCGGCTCGGTGGTCGTGGTGTCGATCTTCGTCAACCCGCTGCAATTCGGCGCCGGGGAGGATCTCGACGCCTACCCCCGAACCCTCGAGGACGACGTGGCGCAGCTGCGTGCCGAAGGCGTGGAGATCGTGTTCGCGCCGACGGCTGCGGCGATGTACCCCGACGGGATGCGCACCACCGTGCAACCCGGGCCGCTGGGCGCCGACCTGGAAGGCAGCGCGCGGCCAGGCCATTTCGCGGGTGTGCTGACCGTGGTGCTCAAACTGCTGCAGATCATCCGGCCCGACCGGGCCTATTTCGGCGAGAAGGACTATCAGCAGCTGGTACTCATCCGGCAGATGGTGGCCGACCTGAACGTCGACGTGCAGGTGGTTGGGGTGCCGACCGTGCGGGAGGCCGACGGGCTGGCGATGTCGTCGCGCAACCGCTACCTGGACCCGGCTCAGCGGGAAGCGGCGGTCGCGCTGTCGGCGGCGCTGACGGCCGGGGCACATGCGGCTGCATTAGCCGGCGCCGGTGCCCGGGCCGCGCTGGACGCGGCCCGCGCGGTGCTCGACGGCACGCCTGGGATCGCGGTCGACTATGTGGAGTTGCGCGACGCCGGGCTCGGCCCGGCGTCCGCTGGCGGATCAGCCCGGCTGCTGGTTGCGGCGCGCGTCGGCGCGACCAGGCTGCTGGACAACGTGGAAATCCAGATCGGAAATGTCGCCGGCACCCTCGGGCCGGACGAATCCCGGGCACACTATGCCCAATCACCTTGGAGGAATTGATGTTACGGACAATCCTGAAGTCGAAGATCCACCGCGCGACGGTGACGCAGGCGGACTTGCATTACGTCGGGTCGGTGACCATCGACGCCGATTTGATGGAGGCCGCTGATCTCCTCGAGGGTGAACAGGTGACGATCGTCGACATCGACAACGGGGCCCGCCTCGTCACCTATGCGATCACCGGCGAGCGCGGCAGCGGCGTCATCGGGATCAACGGTGCCGCCGCTCATCTCGTGCACCCGGGCGACCTGGTGATCCTGATCGCCTACGGGACCATGTCGGATGCCGAGGCGCGCGCCTACAAACCGCGGATCGTGTTCGTCGACGCCCACAACAAACAGATTGACCTGGGCAGCGATCCGGCTTATGTGCCCGACAACGCCGCCGAGCTGATGAACCCGCGGATGGGTGCACGGTAGCCGTGCTGCTGGCGATCGACGTCCGCAACACCCACACCGTCGTCGGCCTGCTGTCCGGAGCCAAGCAGCACGCAAAGGTGGTGCAGCAGTGGCGGATACGCACCGAATCCGAAGTCACGGCCGACGAATTGGCGCTCACCATCGACGGCCTGATCGGCGACGACTCCGAGCGGCTCACCGGTGCGGCCGGTCTGTCCACGGTCCCGTCGGTGCTGCATGAGGTGCGGATCATGCTCGACCAGTACTGGCCGTCGGTCCCGCACGTGCTGATCGAACCGGGGGTGCGAACCGGTATCCCGCTGTTGGTCGACAACCCCAAAGAAGTGGGCGCCGACCGGATAGTGAACTGCCTGGCGGCCCATCACAAGTTCGGTAAGGCCGCCATCGTCGTCGATTTCGGATCGTCGATCTGCGTGGACGTGGTATCGGCCAAGGGCGAATTCCTCGGCGGTGCCATCGCGCCCGGCGTGCAGGTGTCTTCCGACGCCGCGGCCGCCCGCTCGGCCGCGCTGCGCCGCGTCGAGCTGACCCGGCCGCGTTCGGTCGTCGGCAAGAACACCGTCGAATGCATGCAGGCCGGCGCGGTGTTCGGCTTCGCCGGGCTGGTCGACGGCTTGGTTGGACGCATCCGCGAAGACGTCAAGGGTTTCTCCGCCACCGACGACGTCGCGGTCGTGGCCACCGGGCACACCGCGTCGCTGCTGCTGCCGGAACTGCATACCGTCGACCACTATGACCAGTACCTGACCCTGCATGGGCTGCGGCTCGTCTTCGAACGAAACCGCGACGCCCAGGGGGGCCGGTTGAAGAGCACGCGCTAGAACCCGCAGCGAGTCTGCGTACAGCGCGCGCCGCGAGCCCGGCAGTCACGCCGTCAGCGCAGGCTCGCTGCCGTGAGCGCAGACTCGACCCCTTAAGCTGGCAGGTCGTGGACTCGGCCGAGACAGACATTCCCGAGCAGTTCCGCATCCGTCGGGACAAGCGTGCTCGGCTATTGGCAGAAGGGCATGACCCCTACCCGGTTGCCATCGAACGCACCCATACCTTGGCCGAGGTCCGCGCCGCCCACCCAGACCTGCCCGTCGACACCGCGACCGACGACATCGTCGGTGTCGCGGGCCGGGTGGTCTTCGCCCGCAACACCGGAAAACTGTGCTTTGCGACACTCCAGGACGGCGACGGCACCCGCCTACAGGTGATGATCAGCTTCGACAAGGTCGGCCGGGAAGCCCTCGACGCGTGGAAAGCCGATGTCGATCTCGGCGACATCGTGTACGTGCACGGCACCGTGATCAGTTCACGGCGAGGCGAATTGTCGGTTCTCGCCGACTCGTGGCGGATGGCCGCCAAGTCGCTGCGACCGCTGCCCGTCGCGCACAAGGAGATGAGCGAGGAGGCGCGGGTACGGCAGCGCTATGTCGACCTGATCGTCCGCCCGCAGGCGCGTGAGGTGGCCCGGCAGCGGATTGCCGTCATCCGAGCGCTACGGAATGCGCTGGAACGCCGGGGGTTCGTCGAGGTCGAGACGCCCATGTTGCAGACGCTAGCCGGCGGCGCGGCAGCCCGGCCGTTCGTCACCCATTCCAACGCTCTCGACATGGACCTCTACCTTCGTATCGCGCCGGAACTGTTCCTCAAGCGTTGCATAGTCGGCGGCTTCGACAGGGTCTTCGAACTAAATCGGGTGTTCCGAAACGAAGGCGCCGATTCTACACATTCCCCGGAATTCTCGATGTTGGAGACCTACCAGACCTATGGAACCTATGACGATTCCGCAGTGGTCACCAGGCAGCTTATTCAAGAGGTAGCCGACGAGGCGATCGGCACCCGACAACTTCCGATGCCCGACGGCAGTGTCTACGACATCGACGGAGAATGGGCGACAATCCAGATGTATTCCTCCCTGTCGGCGGCTCTCGGCGAAGAGATCACACCGCAGACGTCGGTCGATCGGTTACGCGAGATCGCGCGTCGACTCGATGAAGAGATTCTGGACAAGGGTGGCTACCGTCACGGCAAACTCGTCGAGGAACTCTGGGAGCACACCGTGGGCAACACGTTGACCGCACCCACATTTGTGAAGGATTTTCCGGTAGAGACAACGCCATTGACCCGCCAGCACCGCAGTATCGCCGGAGTAACCGAGAAGTGGGACCTCTACCTGCACGGAGTCGAACTGGCCACCGGGTACTCTGAATTAAACGATCCGGTGGTACAGCGGGATAGACTCGCTGACCAGGCCCGCGCCGCGGCCGCGGGCGACGACGAGGCGATGTTGCTCGACGAGGATTTTCTGGCAGCCCTGGAGTACGGGATGCCGCCGTGTACCGGAACGGGAATGGGTATCGATCGGTTGCTGATGGCTTTGACCGGCCTGTCAATTAGGGAGACAGTTTTGTTCCCGATTGTTCGACCGCACTGCAACTGAACTGCCCGCCGATGTGTCCAGATTGAGTATTTCACGTTCTTATGGCAGATTAGTGACCGGGGAGTCTATCCATCCTGCACGGTAACTGCACGGGAAGAAACGCGAGGGTAAGCCAATGGCGAAGAAAGTAACCGTCACCTTGGTCGACGATTTCGACGGTTCCGGCGCCGCCGACGAAACGGTCGAATTCGGGCTTGACGGGGTGACCTATGAGATTGACCTTTCTTCTAAGAATGCCGCGAAACTGCGCGGCGACTTGAAGCAATGGGTGGAGGCCGGCCGTCGTGTCGGCGGTCGCCGGCGCGGGCGTTCCGGCTCCGGTCGCGGCCGCGGCGCGATCGATCGCGAACAAAGCGCCGCGATCCGGGAATGGGCGCGTCGCAATGGACACAACGTGTCGACTCGGGGCCGCATCCCGGCTGACGTCATCGACGCTTTCCACGCCGCAACCTAGCAATCGCTCACACCGGCGCCCAGGCTCCAAGCCTGGGCGCCGGTGCTGTGTCGCTTTCGCTGGTGGCGAACTTGCCGCCGGTCGGCACCGGAAACATAGCGGCGATTCTCCTCGTTGACGTGGTGCGGTTCTGAAGTAAGAGGTGCCACGCGGACAGAGGTCCGCGCCGCGGAACCGCTAGGCACCGCAAGGTTATGAACCCTGGCGGGCCGACCATTACAGTGGACAGCAGGTACGCGGGGCCGAGCCGGACTGGCTCGGGGCCGACCAAAGTACCGATGAGGAGAGCAGGTAACCGCCGATGTTCGAACGATTTACCGACCGTGCCCGCCGGGTCGTCGTCCTGGCGCAAGAAGAGGCCCGGATGCTGAACCACAACTACATCGGCACCGAGCATATTCTGTTGGGTCTTATTCACGAAGGCGAGGGCGTAGCCGCCAAGTCGCTGGAGTCGCTGGGTATCTCGCTGGAAGGGGTCCGCAGCCAGGTCGAAGAGATCATCGGCCAGGGCCAGCAGGCGCCGTCCGGGCACATCCCGTTCACTCCGCGCGCCAAGAAGGTCCTCGAGCTGAGCCTGCGCGAGGCGCTGCAGCTGGGCCACAACTACATCGGCACCGAGCACATTCTGCTGGGCTTGATCCGCGAGGGTGAGGGCGTAGCGGCTCAGGTTCTGGTGAAGCTGGGCGCCGAGCTGACCCGGGTGCGTCAGCAGGTCATCCAGCTGCTGTCCGGCTACCAGGGCAAGGAAGCTGCCGAGGCCGGCACCGGTGGCCGGGGCGGCGAATCCGGCACACCGTCCACCTCGCTGGTGCTCGACCAGTTCGGCCGCAACCTGACGGCGGCCGCCATGGAGGGCAAGCTGGACCCGGTCATCGGCCGCGAGAAGGAAATCGAGCGGGTGATGCAGGTGCTGAGCCGGCGCACCAAGAACAACCCGGTGCTGATCGGCGAGCCCGGTGTCGGCAAGACCGCCGTCGTCGAAGGCCTCGCGCAGGCCATCGTGCACGGCCAGGTTCCCGAGACGCTCAAGGACAAGCAGCTCTACACGCTGGACCTCGGCTCCTTGGTGGCGGGCTCGCGCTACCGCGGTGACTTCGAGGAACGCCTCAAGAAGGTGCTCAAGGAGATCAACACCCGGGGCGACATCATCCTGTTCATCGACGAGCTGCACACTCTGGTCGGGGCGGGCGCGGCCGAGGGTGCCATCGATGCGGCAAGCATTCTCAAGCCCAAGCTGGCCCGCGGTGAACTTCAAACGATCGGCGCCACCACGCTCGACGAGTACCGCAAGTACATCGAGAAGGACGCCGCCCTGGAGCGCCGCTTCCAGCCCGTGCAGGTGGGCGAGCCGACGGTGGAGCACACCATCGAGATCCTCAAGGGTCTGCGCGACCGCTACGAGGCCCATCACCGGGTGTCCATCACCGACAGCGCGATGGTGGCCGCGGCGACGTTGGCTGACCGCTACATCAACGACCGGTTCCTGCCGGACAAGGCGATCGACCTGATCGACGAGGCCGGGGCCCGGATGCGAATCCGCAGGATGACCGCGCCGCCGGACCTGCGCGAGTTCGACGAGAAGATCGCCGACGCGCGCCGGGAGAAGGAATCGGCGATCGACGCCCAGGACTTCGAGAAAGCCGCCAGCCTGCGCGACCGCGAGAAGCAACTGGTCGCCCGGCGCGCCGAACGCGAAAAGCAATGGCGCTCAGGCGATCTCGATGTGGTCGCCGAGGTGGACGACAACGAGATCGCCGAGGTGCTGGGCAACTGGACCGGTATCCCGGTGTTCAAGCTCACCGAGGCCGAGACCACCCGGCTGCTGCGCATGGAAGACGAGCTGCACAAGCGGATCATCGGGCAAGAGGACGCCGTGCGAGCTGTCTCGAAAGCCATTCGGCGTACTCGCGCCGGGCTGAAAGACCCCAAGCGCCCGTCGGGCTCGTTCATCTTCGCTGGCCCGTCCGGTGTGGGTAAGACCGAGCTGTCCAAGGCGCTGGCCAACTTCCTGTTCGGTGACGACGACGCGCTCATCCAGATCGACATGGGTGAGTTCCACGACCGGTTCACCGCGTCGCGGCTGTTCGGTGCTCCGCCTGGGTATGTCGGCTACGAGGAGGGGGGTCAGCTCACCGAGAAGGTGCGGCGCAAGCCGTTCAGCGTGGTTTTGTTCGACGAGATCGAGAAAGCGCACCAGGAGATCTACAACAGCCTGTTGCAGGTGCTCGAGGACGGCCGGCTCACCGACGGTCAGGGCCGCACGGTCGACTTCAAGAACACCGTGCTGATCTTCACGTCCAACCTGGGGACATCCGATATTTCCAAGCCCGTCGGCCTCGGGTTCACCAAGGGCGGCGGTGAGAACGACTACGAGCGGATGAAGCAGAAGGTCAATGACGAACTCAAGAAGCACTTCCGCCCGGAGTTCCTCAACCGCATCGACGACATTATCGTCTTCCACCAGCTGACCCGCGACGAGATCATCCAGATGGTCGACCTGATGATCAACCGGGTCGCGGGCCAGCTCAAGAGCAAGGACATGGCGCTGGAGCTGACCGACAAGGCCAAGTCACTGCTGGCCAAGCGCGGCTTCGACCCGGTGTTGGGTGCCCGCCCGCTGCGGCGCACCATCCAGCGCGAGATCGAGGACCAGTTGTCGGAGAAGATCCTCTTCGAGGAGGTCGGGCCTGGACAGATCGTCACCGTCGACGTGGACAACTGGGACGGCGAAGGCGCCGGCGAGGATGCGGTGTTCACCTTCACGGGCACCCGCAAGCCGCCGGCCGAGCCGGATCTGGCCAAGGCCGGAGCACCTAGCGCCGGGGGTCCCGGGCCGACCTCGCAGTAGTAGCCACGCAGTAGCGCTCGCGCGCGTGCGGGCGGACAATTGAGCGATCCTGCCGAGACATGCCCACACCTGGGCGCCTCGGCAGGGCCGTCTGCTTGCCGGACCGTCGACCGGCAACGCTTGAGCGGTTTACACTGACCGGTGTCGACGACGGCAACGGAATCTGGTGAGACTCCAGAACGGTCGCGCCACTGTGCACAGTCAGACCCGTTGCCCGTCACTAGCACCCAACGTGGGACGCGAGATCCCCAGAAGGAGTCCACCCGTGGCGAATTCCCAGGCAACCCCCGCCCTGCCGGTTGATGTGTCGGCGGTAAGCGCCGCGCTATGGTTGGCGGCCACCGCGGTTCTGGCGCTGTTGGCCATCTATTTTGTTGGCTTCGACCAGGGCGCGGTCTCACTGTTCGGTGGCGACTCGCATGTGCACGAGTTCTTCCACGACGCAAGGCATCTGCTCGGCTTCCCCTGCCACTGAGTCGTCCAGGGCTGACACCATGGAGAAGCGTCTGATAGCGTGCGGACTCCTGGCCGGCGCGGTGGGCGCCGTGCTGGCGTTTGTGTTCGCTCGCGTGTTTGCCGAGCCCGTCATCGGCCGTGCAATCGAATACGAGGACGGCCGCACCGATGCTGTGCACGCTCAGGGCGTGCACGAGCACGGTGTCGAATTGTTCAGCCGCGGCGTGCAGGGCAACGCCGGATTGGGTTTCGGTGTCCTGATTTTCGGCATCGCCATGGGTGCGTTGTTCGCCGTGCTGTTCTGCCTCGCCTACTCTGGGACCAGAAACGGTGGACCGCAAAGGCTTTCGATTCGTCTGGCAGCCGGAGCCGTTGTCGCGGTGTATCTGGTGCCCTTTCTGAAGTATCCGCCAAACCCACCGGCCGTGGGTCAGGCGGACACCATCGGGTCCCGCACCCTGTGGTACCTGGTGATGGTGGTGGCGTCGGTGGGGCTGGCGATCGGCGCGGTGTGGCTGTGCCGCCGATTGGCTCCCCGGCTGGGTGCGTGGAACGCCGGGCTTTCAGGTGTCGGTGCCTACATCGCGGCGACTGCGCTGATCATGCTGGTATTGCCGACAGTCGACGAGATACCCGGGCCGATGCGCGACGCCGGCGGAACGATCATCTATCCGGGTTTCCCGGCCGATGTTCTCTACGAATTCAGGCTGGCGTCGCTGGGCACCCAGGTGGTGCTGTGGGCGGCGATCGGAGTGGTCTTTTCGACGCTGGCGCGGCGGCTGCTGGATGGGCCGGCCGGGACGAGACGGGGGGCGAGCATCGCGGCGTGACCCGCCAGTGAACCACATCACCAAACTGACATTGGTGTCGCACGCGATGACCGATGCCATGGCGGTCGGGCGGTTTCCGGCTGACGAGCCGCTCAACGACGCCGGCCGTCGCCAGGCCGAAACCGCTGGGCCCATCGAGGTCAGGCCCGGAGTGCCTGGCGTTACCCAACTGGCCGCACCCGAGCGGCGGACCCGGCAAACGGCTCAGCTGTTGGGACTACGGGCCGCGACGGAGCCGCGGCTGGCCGACCTCGACTGCGGATGTTGGCGGGGCGCCGGCCTTGAGCACGTTGACGACCATCAGCTTCAGGCGTGGCTTACGGAACCCGCCGAGGCACCGCACGGCGGTGAGTCCATCGTCGACCTGATCGACCGGGTAGCCGGATGGCTGGCGTCGCTGGTCGGCAACACCGTGGCGGTGACCCATCCCGCGGTGATCCGGGCGGCGATCCTGCTGGCGCTCGACAGTCCACCGAATTCGTTCTGGCGCATCGACATAGCGCCAGTCAGCCGAACCGTCATGCACTACCGCGGGCATCGGTGGACGCTGCGGCTGTAGCTACCTATCGCGGACCCACCAATGCGAAGACCTGCTTGGCGACCTCCAGCATCCATCCGGTCACCGTCGGTCCGTGATCGCGGGGCCAGTTCAGCTGGAAGCTCGCCACCCACGGCTGACCGGTCTTGTCCTCGGCATACCAGCTGAAGGTCAGGTCCCCTGGCAGGCCACCGGCTTTCGCGCCGATGTAAGGCCATTCGTTGCGATCCAGTTGGATACCCGCAACTGCCGACAGGATCTGCCTGACCGGGGCGGCCGGACCAACCGCGTCGGCCTGCAGGGCCAGGTGCACCCGGCAGATGTCCTCGGCGCTGCCGTACCACTCCGCGCCGTAGGTGGAGGCCGGAGTGTGGGCACGCGTTGGATCAGGTTGGTAGGGCGTGGCATTCGCCTGCTGCAGCAACTGAGCGCGGACTTGCTGGGATGCGTGCTTCCATTGGTCACGCACATCCGGTTGACCCCAGCCGACGGAGAACAGCTCGTACATTGTGGGAAACGGTGTCATGCTCGCCGGGTCGTGATGGCCGGCGGTTGCCAGCGCCTCCTCGATAGCGTGGGTGCCCAGCCGCTCGATCAGCAAGTCGGTGGCCATGTTGTCGCTGGTGGCGATCATCTTCTCGGCGGCGGTGCGAACCGAAACATGCGCCCCGGGCGACAGTTCCAGACCCGACGAGCCCACCGCTTTGCTCTTGGCGGTCACGGTGAGCATTTCGTCCCAGGATACCGTGCCGTCCTTCACCGCGTCCGCCAGGGCGTGCAACACGTACAATTTGAAAATCGAAGCAAGAGGCAAGGATTCGCGGGTATTGGTGCCCGCTACCGGGTCACAGTTGCCGTTGGTCACCTTGGCGACTTGGTACGAATAGCGGGCGCCGGTTCGGCTCAACACGGCGTCGACGTCGCGCCACGAGCCGACCGACGGTGGTTGGGTCTCGAGATCGAACCGATCGACCTGGCCCTGGTCGTCGGTATGGATCCGAATGTCTTGCCGCGCACCGTAAGACGAAATGAGATGCAGCGTGGCCACACTGGCGCCGATGGCTACGCCCTCGACGGTGAACGGGCGGTCCCACCACAGCTCTGCCATGGTGCGCTCGACGGAGCCGATTTGCCCGGGCGTCGCCAGGGTGCCGACGCCCACGGGGCCGATCGGCCAATCCGAGTTGAGCATGTCCACGGTCTGCTGGGCGCGCAGGCCGGGTGGTGTTCTGGTGTCGATGCGGCGCCCTGGATCCGCTGCGTTAGCGGTTGGGGTGGGCGAGTGCGCGCAACCGGGAGCCAGGGTGACCACTAATGCGGCAGCGGCGCCTAACGCCAACGCACGGCGCGGCGCCGCGTGCCGGCTATTTCGCTTCGCCAGTCCCGGCAACGTCGAGTACAACCTCGAATTCCAGCAGCGAAGCGCCTGTCGCCACGGGGTTGGCCCGGTGGCCGGCATGGGCTTCGATGGCCGGCCCGTTCGCCCAGGCCTGGAATGCTTCATCGGACTCCCAGTGTGTCACCACGAAGTAGCGGTCTTCGCCCTTGACCGGACGTAGCAACTGAAACCCGAGGAAACCGGGAGAATTCTCCACCGCATGCGCGCGGTGGGCGAAACGCTTCTCCAGTTCGGGGCCAGCGCCGGCAGGCACCTCGATTGCGTTGATCTTCACCACTGGCATGTCGTTAGGTTACCGTGCCCCGCATGCCGACTGATCTGTTGACCCATCGCGGCGGGCGAGGTGAACCGCTGGTCCTGGTACATGGGTTGATGGGCCGGGGTAGCACGTGGTCGCGGCAGCTGCCCTGGCTGACCCGGCTGGGCAGTGTTTATACCTACGACGCGCCGTGGCATCGGGGCCGTGACGTCGACGATCCGTACCCGATCAGCACCGAACGCTTCGTGGCCGACCTGGGTGATGCGGTTGCCCCGCTGGGCGTGCCGGCGCGGCTGGTCGGGCATTCGATGGGTGCTCTGCATTCGTGGTGTTTGGCCGCGCAACGTCCCGATTTGGTTTCGGCATTGGTGGTCGAGGATATGGCACCGGACTTCGTTGGCCGCACCACCGGTCCGTGGGAGCCGTGGCTGCATGCGCTTCCCGTCGAATTCGCCGCTGCGGAGCAGGTTTTCGCCGAGTTCGGCCCGGTCGCCGGTCGATACTTCCTGGAGGCCTTCGACCGCACCGCGACCGGTTTACGGCTGCATGGAAATACCTCACGGTGGATCGAGATCGCCGCCGAGTGGGGCACCCGCGACTACTGGGCGCAGTGGCGGGCGGTGCGGGCCCCGGCACTGCTGATCGAGGCCGGCGACTCGGTCACACCGCCCGGGCAGATGCGCGAGATGGCTGAAAGAGATCGCCCGACAACGTATCTGAAAGTTCCGGATGCGGGTCATCTGGTGCACGATGAAGCGCCGCTGGTGTATCGCCACGCGGTCGAATCTTTTTTTGCCGACCTCGGTGCCGGCTGAGCCGACGCCCTGCAAGCCTCGACGGAAACTCGGCCGGCGCCCGCCCCGCGACGACTGTCGCCGTTACCCGTCCGGGGCATGGGTACCCGAGCCGCTAACCCGATGGTCAATTAACGAAGCGGTTTACGCGAATCTCAAATGTCTTATAATGAGGGAATGGACGCTGCCGAAAAACGGAGCGCGGCCGCCCAACCTGCTGTCGAAGCTCCCGACCGAACTTGGACCTTCCTGACGAACCATGCCCATGTGCTGCTGTGCGTGTCGACCGGCGAGCCCCTGACAGCTCGCGAGCTGGCGTTGCGAATCGGCATCACCGAGCGTTCGGTGCAGGCGATATTGACCGACCTGACCGAGGAGGGCTACCTCATCAAGTCCAAGGTTGGTCGTCGCAACGTGTACGAGCTCAATCCGCAGGGTCGGCTACGCCACCCACTCGAAGCCAGCCATACCGTGGGTGAGCTCGTTACGGCTTTGTCCTGAACGCCTTGGCGTGACCGGTTGACCGCCGCGCCGGTGCGTCATGCCGACGTCCGGGCAAGGCGTCGGGCACGGTCCTTTCGTCTCGTTTCGGCGCCAGCGAGCTGATGCCGCGCTGCCCGCTTGGGTTGGGGTAGCCCGGCCAGACGGCGCCATGACTGGATCGCCTCGGAGGTGAACTGGGCGTATCGGATCGGCGAGTCAATTCCGGTACCGAGCATGTGGGCGCGCAGGGCGCTGCCGGTGACGGCGTCCAGTGTCGCCTGGCGGCGATCTTCGACGAGCTCGGTCGACTGGTGTGCCGCCTGCAGGGCATAGAACCCGGCGGGATTCGACGCGGGGACGAAGGCATTGGCTTCGCCCATCGCAATGTCGTACGCGGTATGCCAACTGGCGAGCGACGGCATAGTGCCTCGCGCAACGCGCCGGTGCAGTTCGGCGATATCGGCGATCGCCTTGATTGTGGTGATTTTGGCGTATCGGACGAGTCCCCAGGTCGGACTGGTCAACAGCTCGGCCACCCAGGCATGGACGACCCGGCGGGAAACCCCGGCGGTTCCCACCGTCTGCCAGCCCAGGTCGAGGGCGATAATGCTGTTTTCGGGCGTCAGGTAACCGCCCGGACCGGCCAGCAGGTCATTGCACGATTGGACGAACGCGGCCAACGGGCGGGCCGAGCATGCCGGGTAGTCGGTGATCTTCGAGTCGCCGTTGATGTATGAGATGACGTTCATGGCGCAGCCGGCGCCCGTTCCGGGCTGGTGAGGGCCTTTGGCCAACCTCAACGGGTTGGTGATGCGGTCGAGATCCATGTGCCCTTCCTCCGGTGTGCGCCACTCCCCAATGCAAAAGCTATATACCCGAAGTATTTTTCATCAATGGAAATTCATATGAGTTTGCTATGAGTGGGGAAGTGGGAGGCCGGTAAGACGGGCCGTCGCCATCGGCGCTAACGGCCTGGCCACCTCGGCGGTTCCGAACTGATTGGTGTCGATCCCGTCCGGCGCGAAGACCATGCGCGCCAAGCGTGTCGGCGAACGCCGGCGCCACCTGGCGCTCTTTGCCGTGCATGGGGCCCATTCGCGACCACTGCCCCGGCATAGTTGCCCGCCCGCGCGCGGTGCGCCGCAACTTCTACGGCATCACCCGACCGCTGGCGCCGCGGCACGCGAACCCCTCCTCGCCGGGGGTGCTAGCCCGGCCGCGAACTCGCGACGGGCTAGCACCTCACGGGTTAGACGCACTCCAACAGCGCCGAGTCGCCGTCGTCGACGTCGCCGAACGTAGCGCACGCCCGCAGCCCACCGTCGTGGGCATTGCTGGCCAGGCACACGATCGCCGACTGTCCGCTATCCACGGCCTTGGCGATCACCGCTGACTTGTGTAGCAGCGAGACACCGGTGTGCACCACGTGGGCGGCCGACAGCTCGTCGGCACTGTTGATGTTTGCGTCCTGCCGGGCGAGCGACGATATCGCCTGTTCGACGACTGTGCGAGCAGCGCCCTCCGGAATGGTGACGTTGTTCCAGGCCTCGAGCGCGGTCTCCATTGCGGCGCAGTGTTCATGGCCGAGAATGACGATCAGCGGTGTCTTGAGGGTGCCGACCGCGTACTCGACGGTGGCCAGTACGCCGGTGTCGATGACGTGTCCCCAGGTGCTGATGTCGATGAGTGAGCCCCAGCTTTGACCGAGCACCACCTCGCTCGCCGTGTCGGCATCTGCGCAGCGAAAGACCACTGCGACGGGCGAGTGGTCCTTGGCGCCGGCCTTCTGCTTCGACCGCAGGGTGGCGTAGAAACGTTGGTTTCCGGCTTGCAGGCGCTGCCAGGCGATTGACGGGTTGGACATGATGGTTTCCTTTCTTTTGGGGCTTGGTGGGGGCTAGCTGAAGTACTCGGGTCGGCTGACGTAGGTGTCGGTGACGAACATGACCCCGGGCGACCCCTCGAGCAGGCGGCGCAGTCCGGCGATCAATGCCTCGGATTTGGCGTCCGGGACGACGGTGATCAGCAGCTCCAGCGCGGCCTGTTGATTGAAGAGCAGCCGGCCCTGGTGATAGCCGTGATGGCCGAGCCCCGAGACACCGGACAAGCTGGTGAATCCGGTTGCCCCGGCGCTGTGGAACTGCTCCCGGACTGCGGACGCGTGTTCTCCGGCGACGACCACTTCGATCTTGGTCATCTTGGTCAAGCCGTTGGTTGGCATGGCATTACCTCCTGGTCGGTCGGGTAGTGGTCTTCGGCGGTTGCTGTGGTTTCCCAGCGCCGCCAACCGCCGCGGGTCCAGCGCTGCCAGCCGTCGTCGGGGCCTTCCCGGGCGACCAGGCACACCCAGTCGTTGCCGAACAGGTGCTGCAGGACGGGGTTGCGCTCGACGACCATGTCGATGCGCCGCAGCGGCGCTTGCACGACGGTTAGCAGGCGCATGGGTTCATGCCCGAAGGACCGGCCGTCGGTAAGGGACTGTCGAGGCAGGCCCAGCTGAAGGTCGCCGCCGTGTCCGGCGAGCACACCAACGCCGCCGACCACGTTGTGGATGGTCTTGGTTCCGGCTCCGAACATTTCCGGCGCCACCGTGGAGAAGTAGTACTGGCAGTTGATCCACTGAGCGACCACCATCGGTGCGGTGAGGATGGTCTCCAGCGCGCCGCCCCCGGCGTCGACGTCGGCTTCGTAGGAGTGCAGGAAAACCCGTCGCCGCAAGTCGATGCCGCGGGTAAGCGCGCGGGGCGCGACGACGAAGGCCGCGTTTCCGGCCAGGCCCCACTCGGGAAAGACCTGCGCCCAGTCGACGGATCGGTGAGCGACGTGGCGGGCAGCGCGCCCCGGGTCGGGGTCGGCAGGGCCACCGGGAAGCCCGGAGCAGCGCTCGGCGGCCAGCTCGGCGCCGGCGATCCGAAGATCCGCGATGAGCCGGTGCACGTCCGGTAGGTGGCTATCCGGAACCAGGTGCTGGTCCAACACCGTCACAAGGTCGGTAGCGGTGTCGTGCTGCGCCGCGACGAACCAGGTGTCGTCGGGAATCGTGATTCCCAGCTCGCCCAATTCGGCCCGGACGTCGGCGTCGTTGAGGATCGCCGCAGCGGTACGGGCGTTGGGCCCGCCGGCCTGTCCGCCGCAGGCCCCGCAGTCCAGCGCCGCCTGGTACGGGTTGTTCTCGGTGACGCTGCCGTGCCCGCACAGGACGACCAGCCGGGCGAATTCCCCCGTGAGGCCCATGGTGGTGAGCGCGACTTGTGCGTAAAGGGCGCGATGGGCCAGTGCGACGGTGTCGTTGATCGACAGCACGGTAGGAGCCGGGGGTGCCAGCCGATCGCGTAGCCGTCGCCGTAGTTTCCCGCTGCCCATCGGGCTCAGCGTTTTGGCCGCCGCCCACGGACCGGCCGCCCAACCGGCCGCCTCAGCCAACGCGAACGGGGCGATCAACGCCTGCTTGGCGGCATGAAATGCCGCTTCGGCGCCGGCCATGATCGTGCTGCCGTTGCGCTGCCGCTGCGCCGCAGCGGCAGCCGACGGCACCGGGCTTTCGACGACTTCATGTTCGGGGCGGATCAGCACCGGGCACAGGTCGTTGGGCGATCCGCCGAGCAGGCTGGTGAACCGGATGGCGACGGCGAAGAAGCCGGCGAAGCCGAAAGTCTGGTATTCGCCGAGGAATTCGATGTGGCGGCGTAGCCCCTCGGATCGGGTGTCGATGCAGCACACGATCTGGGCAGCGGCGCGCCCATTCCCGGGTGCCGGGGGATTTTCCGCCAAGGCTCGCAGTAGCGCGTCCCGATAGTGCGCCTCGTAGGCCTGCTGCCACACCAGCTGCCGTGCAGTAACCGGCAACGCCGACAAAACCCTTGCGGCAGCGCCCAAGTCGGTGTCGCTTACCTCGTCCAGCCCCCATACGCGGGCCAGCGCGGCGGCCCGTTCGCGGGCTGAGGGTATGCGCGGCCGGGTAGCCGCCACCGGCTCGTCAGGCTCGCTGAACGTGTTGTGGGACAGCAATACTGCTTCGTACGTCAGCCTCATGGCGAGGTAGTCCAGTAGGTCCACACCGGTGGCGCGCTCGGCAGACCAGCGGACGTGGGCAGCCCATCCCGGAAGCCGCGTCAAGTGGGCTTGCAAATAGGTGATCCGGTCGTCGTCGGCGACGCCCAGCTGGCGCAGGGCTTGCAGCGCGGCGTCGTCGGCCCGGGTGGGCACCTTGCGCAGCGAGGCCCGCACCCGTCGGCTCAGCTTGTGGTCGCCGGGGGCCAATGTCCGCCAGGCGCGGTAAAAGCCCAAGTGGTGGTCGGGCATCGGCCAGCCCGCTGCCGGCGATCCGAAGAACGCCGCACACCATTTGGCGGCTTGGGCGTCGACCTGCCCGGCTACCTGTGGTGCCACCTGCTCGCCCCGAGTCATGTTGCGGCGTAACGGCTTCGGAGCCAAGCTGCCGTGCAGCAGGTCGCCGCGCAACAATTGCGAAGGTGTCACCACGCGGGTGCCCATCCGGACGGGCTCGCCGTCCAGCAATGTGGGGTAGCGCAGCCGCAGCGTCGACTCGAGATCGGCGTCGGTGATCCGTCCGCTGCGGTACAGGCCGCGGAACGTCGTCTCGTCCAGCACGCCGGCGCTGCCGTAGAGGTCGCCGGCCCGGCGCACCGCCTGCTCGAAGGGCATCGACTCCAACCCGGCCAGCGGGTTGACCGCGATAAAGGTCTCCAGCGGGTAGTGGGTGGGTATCACACGGGCGGCCAGGTTCACGTCGCTGCGTAACTGCGCGCGCCGGGTTTCGGTCGAGACGTTGTCAGCCACGATGGTCACTGGAGGGCTCCTGTCAGTTGCGTGTTCGGTTGTGGACGGGCTGCCGGAACATCGCCGGCGACAAGCGCTTTCGCGTACAGGGCGCGTTGCAGTCGACCGAACCAGCCGTTGGCCGGGGCCCGGGGCAGCAGGGTCAGTGCCGCAAGGATGACCGCGACTGCGACGATGCCCGCAGGCGAGGCGGACGGTACGGTGACCGCGGGCAGATCGGGAGCCAGTAATCCGGTTACCGCGCCGACCAGCGCGACATATCCGATGGCCGCCACGAGCAGTGCGACGGCTCCGATGAGAGCAGCCCGTGCGCCCGGGCTCCGTGCCAACCAGCCCGTCAACGCCGCCGCGGCCGTCGCCCAGGTGAAGACCAGCAGCACCTGCGCCGAGCCGTGCTCGACGTTCGGCAGGCGCACGATGCTGCTGGCCGCATACAGCGCGGCGGCCGGCAGCAGCAGCGCCGAGGCATGGATCGCCGCCCAGCGGGCCCGGGTCGGCGTCGGCGCCGGTGGCCGAGCGGCCTTTTGGCGCCGCTTGGCTATCGCCGAGCCGGACGACAGGAACAGGGTGGCTTTGTAGAAGCCGTGGCCCACCAGGTGGAATACCGCGGCTGCGGATAGGCCCAGCCCGCAGGTCAAGATCATGAAGCCCATCTGGGCCATCGTCGAATACACCAGCGAGCCCTTGATGTCGGACTTGGTGAGCATCACAACCCCGCCGTAGAGCATGCTGAGTGTCCCGGCGGTGAAGGCCAGGCCCATGGCGATGGCCGATCCGCTGACGATCGGGCTCAACCGCACCAGCAGCACACCGCCGGCGTTGACGACACCGGCGTGCAGCAGTGCCGAGACGGGTGTGGGCGCAGCCAGGGTGGCCGGCAGCCAGCGATGGAAGGGAAGCTGCGCCGAGCGCGACAGAGCCGCCACCACGATCAGACCCGCTGCCGCCCACAAGGCCGGTGACCGGCCCTCGAATGGGTTGGGCCCGAGGTCGAACAGGCTGACGTTGCCCCATTGCATGGTGATCAAGCCGACCGCCGACCACAACGCCAGATCGCCCAGCAGGAACGCTGTCGCCGTCCGCAGCACGCCGTCTCGGGCGGCGGGCAGCTCCCAGTAGGTGGCCTGCAGCAGACACAGCGCGATACCGGCCACGGTCCACGAGACGGCCAGACCGATCAGAGTTCCCGAGGTCATGAGGCCGGCGGAGGCCGTAGTGAGCAGGCCGGTACCGGCGGTGAACCACCCCGATCGCCGGTCGCAGGCGAGGTAGCGCAGCGCGAAAACCTGTACGACCGTGCTTACTCCGTACACCAGCACCAGCAGCAGCGCGCTGAGCCGGTTGGCTCCTAGCTCGGCGATCAGGGTGCCGCCCGCTGACCGCAGGGCGGCCGACAAGGGGCCGTCGACCGCTACGTGCAGCGCGATCAGCAATGCGGAAACCAAGCCCGCGGCGGCGGCTGCGGCACCCAATTGGCCGACGAGGCGTGGATGCCGCGTACCGGCCAGCAGCGCGCTCAGCGATGCGAGCAGGGGCAACGTCAAGGCACCGACGAGAACGGCGTTCACCGGCCATCACCGCCAGTGCCGGCAGCGGTAGGTCTGAGGTTCATGCGAAGCAAACTACGCGATATCTAATACATCTGTCAAAATTCACGAAATAAATCTCATATCTTTTACAAGGCGAGCTCCGCCAGACGCGGCGGGATGAAGCAGCACCGCCCGTACAGCTGCGCCGCCTTACCATTTGGCTGCCGGGAACGTGACGCACCGCGAAAGACCTTGGCCCACGACCGGTTAACCGACGTTTGTCCCAGGCGGGCAAGGTCAATACGGCGCTAACCGAGCTACTCCTCGCCGGCCAGCGCGAACCGCCCGTCGAGGGTCCGGGTCACCAGGCCGTCGGCAAGCAACGAATCGAGCGCGCGGTCGCGCTGCGCAGCATCAGTGAGCCAGGCCACGTCGAGTTCTGCGCGAACCACCGGAGAACGCTTGGCGCGCAATACATCTAGCAACCGCCCGCGGACCTGCCGGTCGGTTCCCGCATACGCCTGCACGCGCCGCGGCGGACCATCCGCGGCGGGATATCCGGCGGTCCGCCATGCGCAGCCGCTCACCGGGCACAAACCGCAGCGCGGGGCCCGGGCCGTGCACACCGTTGCACCCAGCTCCATGAGGGCGACCGAAAAGCGTGGCGCCGAATCATGATTCGGCAGCATCGCCAGGACGTCGGCGTGGTCCCGGGCGGCCGACGGCGCACCCGCATCGGCGTGCCCGTGTACCGCACGAGCCACTACCCGGCGCACGTTGGTGTCCACCACCGGCACCCGCTGGCCGTACGCGAAACACGCCACCGCGCGTGCCGTATAACTACCGACACCCGGCAGCCTCAACAGGGTTTCGACGTCGTCGGGGACCACGTCGCCGTGGTCCCGCGCGATGATGGTGGCGCATTCGTGCAACCGCTTCGCCCGCCTCGGATAGCCCAGCTTCCCCCAGGCCCGCAGCACATCGGCGGCAGTCGCCGTGGCCGTGGCCGACGCGGTGGGCCAACGCCGCACCCAGTCCGGCCATATCGAGAGCACCCGCGACACCGGAGTCTGCTGCAACATGAACTCGCTCAGCAGAATCTGCCAGGGACTGACGTCTGGCCGGCGCCACGGCAGGTCGCGACGCGATCGCTCGTACCAAGCAAAAAGATTGGCGGATGATATGTGCTGCGGAGCGGTCACCGGCCGGTACGGCAGAATGCGTGACATGCCCAACACCAACCCGGTAACCGCGTGGAAAACACTCAAAGAGGGTAACGAGCGATTCGTCGCCGGCAAGCCCGAGCATCCCAGCCAAAGCGTCGAGCATCGCGCCAGCCTCGCCGCTGGGCAGCAGCCGACCGCAGTAATTTTCGGCTGCGCGGACAGCCGGGTGGCCGCGGAGATCATTTTCGACCAGGGCCTCGGCGACATGTTCGTGGTCCGCACGGCCGGGCACGTCATCGACTCGGCGGTGCTGGGCTCCATCGAGTATGCGGTGACCGTGCTGAACGTCCCGCTTGTGGTCGTCCTCGGCCACGACAGCTGTGGCGCGGTGAATGCTGCCCTAACGGCGCTGGACAGCGGCGCTTTGCCGGAGGGCTATGTGCGCGATGTGGTGGAGCGGGTGGCTCCGTCCATTCTGTTGGGCCGGCGCGACGGCCTGAAGCGGGTCGACGAGTTCGAGCAGCGACACATACACGAGACGGTGGCGCAGCTGATGGCGCGTTCGACGGCCATATCGAAGCGGGTGGCCGCGGGCGCGCTGGCGATCGTGGGCGTGACCTACCAGCTTTCCGACGGCCGGGCGGTTTTGCGCGATCGCGTCGGTGACATCGGCGAGGAAGGCTGACATTCGACCGCCGCCAGCACGGCCTCTAACACGGCCCGCGCTCGATAGGGCCCAGCTAACCTAGCGACACGCCGAGGCAGGTCAAACAAGTCGGCGTGACCTGGGCCTACGGTGTGAATGTGCTGGATCTGGAACCGCGTGGCCCGCTACCTACCGAGATCTACTGGCGGCGCAGGGGACTGGCCCTGGGTATCGCGGTCGTGGTGATCGGAATCGCGGTAGCTGCCGTCGTCGCCTTCGTCGGTAATACCGCCGGCGCCAAACCCGTCAGTGCCGAGAAACCAGGCTCCGCGCAAAGCCATCCAGGCTCAAACGCGCCGCAGGCGCCGGAATCGGCCGGGCAAAGCGCCGCCAACGCTCCGGCAGCTCCGCAGGGGCAAAATCCGGAGATGCCGACTCCCACCGCCGCGGTGCAACCGCCGCCGGTGCTGAAAGAGGGGGACGACTGCCCGGATTCCACGCTCGCAGTCAAGGGACTGACCAACGCCCCCCAGTACTACATCGGCGACCAGCCGAAATTCACCATGGTCGTCACCAACATCGGGCTGGTGGCCTGTAAACGCGACGTCGGGGCCGCGGTGCTGGCGGCATACGTCTACTCGCTGGATAACAAGCGGTTGTGGTCCAACCTGGACTGCGCACCCTCCAACGAGACCCTGGTCAAGATGTTCACCCCCGGGGAGCAGGTGACAACTGCGGTGACCTGGACCGGGATGGGGTCGGCGCCGCATTGCCCATTGCCCCGGCCGGCGATCGGTCCCGGCACCTACAACCTCGTCGTCCAGCTGGGCAACCTTCGGTCGCTTCCGGTTCCATTCGTGTTGAACCAGCCACCGCAGCCGCCGGGGCCGCCGCCGGCCCCTGGCCCGGCCGTGGCACCACCGCCGGAGGCGCCGCCCGCTCAAGGCGGTTAATCACCTTACTGGTCGGGTTACTGGTCAGCAATCGTCGACTCGGCCAGCTGCGACAGCCCCTCGCGCACATGACGGGCCCACATCGTGCCGATGCCGTCGACAGATTGCAGATCGCCGGCGCTCGCGGCCAATAGACCCTGCAGCGTTCCGAAGGAACGGACCAGCAGATCGGCATGGGCGAACTGCAGTCGCGGGATGACTGCCATCGCGCGGTAGCCCCGCGGGCTCAGTGCCGAATCCTGTGCCTCCGCCGTCGTGGGATAGCCGAAAACCTTTGCCAGCACGCTGAAATCGAGCAGTTCGGTGTCCGAGAGCGCGTCCAGCTCAGCCAGGGTGGCGTCGATTTGGGCTTTGGTCGGCGGTTCCGGGTTGGCGTGGTAGTCGCGGACAATCAACTCGCGGGCGTTGTCGTTGCCGCCGAGCAGCTCCTCCAGCTGCAGCCGCAGCTGGCGCCCATCGGTGCCGAGTTCGACGGCGTCGTAGTCGATCACCAGGCCGATTCGCCGGACCAGCTCGAGCCGCTGCACCACCGTCATCACGTCGCGCAGCGTGACGAAGTCTTCGATCTCGGCCCGCGAGAGTTGCCGGCTGACCTCATCGAGCCTGGTCTTGTAACGTTCCAGCGTCGCGATCGCCTGGTTGGCTCGGGACAAGATGGTCGCCGAGTCGGTCAGCACGTGACGTTCACCGCCGACATAGACCGTCACGATGTTCATCGAGTGGCTCACCGAGATCACCGGGTAGCCGGTCTGGATCGCGGATCGTTCCGCCGAGCGGTGGCGCGTGCCCGATTCGTCGGTCGGTATCGACGGATCCGGGACCAACTGCACGTTGGCCCGCACTATGCGGCTGCAGTCGGTGGAGAGCACCACGGCACCGTCCATTTTGGACAGCTCGCGCAGCCGGGTGGGGGCATAGCGGACATCGAGGGAGAAGCCGCCGTCGCAGATGGCCTCGACGCTCTCGTCGTAGCCGAGCACGATCAGGGCGCCGGTGCGGCCGCGCAGGATACGTTCCAGGCCGTCCCGTAGCCCGGTGCCGGGTGCCAGGCGGGCGACAGCCTCACGCAGGGTCGGACGTGTCACAGCGTGCATTCTGCTATGAGCGGGGCCACTCAGTGACGAGTGTCCAGACGACACACGTTCGCGGGGACGCTGGTGCGGTGGTCGGCAATGTCGATCATGTGCTCGAGCGCCGCCACGATAGTGGGCGCGTGCAGTGCTCGCAGACCCGCCGGCACCGCCTGGCGACCGGGCGGGATCAATGCGATGTTGAATCCCTGACGAACTGCCTCGGCCAGCCGCCGATCCATGCCGTTGACCGGCCGCAGGTCGCCTGCGAGCCCGACTTCGCCGATCGTCACCGCCGTGGTGGGCAGCGGCAGGCTCGCGTATGCCGAGGCCAGCGCGATCGCAACCGCCAGATCGGACGACGGATCGGTCAATCGCATCCCTCCCACCGTGGACAGATAGATATCGTTGACACCGATGGTCAGCCTGGCGTGTTTCTCCAGCACGGCAGTGATCATCGCCGCGCGGGCGTGGTCGATCCCACTGACGGCCCGTCGCGGCGAACCGCCGGCCGGAGTGGCCAGCAACGCCTGGACTTCCCCGATCAGCGGCCGCTTCCCGTCGAGTGTCACGGTGATGGCGGTACCGGGCACGGGAGCGGACCGCTGATCGAGGAACAGGTTCGACGGGTCGGCGATTCCGTCGATACCGTTGTCGTGCAACAGGAAACACCCAACCTCGTCGGCGGCGCCGAACCGGTTCTTGACGCCCCGAACCATCCGTAACCCGCCATTGCGGTCGCCTTCGAAATGCAGCACCACGTCGACGAGATGCTCCAGCGAGCGCGGTCCGGCGATCGACCCTTCCTTGGTCACGTGACCGACCAGGATCAGCCCGAACCCGTTAGCCTTCGCGGCCGCGGTCAGGGCGGCCGTGACGGCGCGCACCTGGGTGACCCCGCCGGCTACGCCGTCGGCCTCGCTGGTGGACATCGTCTGCACTGAGTCGATGACGACCAGCGCCGCCTGCACGGTCTCGATGTGGCCCAATACCGCGTGCACGTCGGATTCGGCGGCCAGATACACCTGTTCGTCTTGACAGCCGATCCGGTCGGCGCGCAGCCGGATCTGCCCGGCGGACTCTTCGCCGGAGATGTACAGCGCGCGCTGCCCCGACTGCGCCCAGCGGTGCGCGACCTCGAGCAGCAGCGTCGATTTGCCCACACCGGGTTCGCCGGCCAGCAGCGTCACCGACCCCGGCACCACGCCGCCACCCAGCACCCGGTCGAGCTCGTCGATGCCGGTCGGACGGTGCCGGTTCAGGTTGGGCTGCACCGAACTGATCGGAACGGCGCGCGACGCCGGCACCGGCACGCGGCGACCACTGCCGCCGACCCCGTTGCGTAGCGACACCTCTTCGACGGTGCCCCAGTTGCCGCATTCCAGGCACCGCCCCACCCACTTGGCGGTGAGATGACGACAATCCGAGCAGCGGAATTGCGAACGCACGTTGGCCACGCCGTGACCGTATCGGCCGGGTACGACAGCCCCGGCGCAGCAGGCTGCGCTGGGGGTTAGTGCCGGACCGGAGCGGTCGTCTGCTCGTGCGGCTGAGCCAGCGGCGCCGCGATCGGCACCATCACGGTGCCCTGCCCGGCCTTCTCGAAGTTGAAGGTGAAGCTGTACGTCAAGCCGTTCGTGATGGGTTTGGTCAACACGACGCTCGCCCTGGCCGCCTGATTCGACCCCAGCGGGCCCGGCGCGACGAGCTGGCCGTCCGGAGTACCGACAAACAGCATCCCGCCCGCGGGCAGTCGCGCGTCACCGGTCATCGTCACCGTGCCGACATCGCTGCCGATGCTGACCAAACGATCCGCCACATCCGGGGATTGGTTGACGGCCACCAGCACCAGGTCCACCGTCCTGCCGGGTTCCAGAAAATCACCACTGCGCTGCAGGGCTTGGATCCGCACATCGCGCAGCACCACGTTGTTGATGGTCAGCCGGTTGCCATTGACGGCGGGCTCCTGGTTCGCCGTCTGCGAGATCTGGCCGGTTCCGCAAGCGCTCACCAATGCGGCAATCAGTGCGACCAGGCACACCAGGGTGAGGCGGATCTTGAAGCGGTGCACTCAATGCCTCCTGCTGGGTTCGGAGCTTGCCAGGTCGCATGACGGCCTGCTGACTGCGATTCGACTATGCACAGTAGTAGGTTGCTGCCGCCGACGGTAGCGCCGGTGTGGATGGCGGGTGCGATTTCGCGATCTGCGTGGAGACTTCACGAAGATTTCCTGGCGGTGGCATCGCCATTACCTATACCAGCAGGTGAGCGGTGGCTATCGGCTGGCGGAGGCTTGTCATGTCCTTTCTTCTGGTGGCGCCGGAATTGGTGTCCGGCGCGGCGTCGGATTTGGCGGCGGTCGGCTCGGCAGTGAGCACGGCCAATGCGGCGGCGGGGATGACGACGCAGTTTGCGGCCGCGGGCCGGCGATGAGGTGTCGGCGGCCATTGCCGCGTTGTTCAGCACCTATGGGCGGCAGTACCAGGAGTTTTCGGCGCAGATCGCGTCGGCGCAGGTTGTGCGTGCGCTGAATGGCGGCGCAGCCGCATATGTCGCCACCGAATTCGCCAATGCTGAGCAGGCCATGTTGCGCATCGTTAATGCGCCGACGCAATTGCTCGTTGGGCGTTCGTTGATCGGTAATGGCGTCGACGCGAGCGTGCCGGGGCAGGCCGGCGGGGATGCGGGTAGTTGTGGGGCAACGGGGGCCGTGGTGCGGCTGGTGCTGGTGGATCCGGCGGTGTGGGCGCGGCGGGCGGCCAAGGCGGCCAGGAGGCGGGGGCGGCGACGGCGGCTCCGGCGGTGGCGGCGGCGGCGGCGCCGGCGGCAACGGTGGGAAAAATGTCGATCCGGTGTTCGGCAAGGGTGCCGACGGAGCTGACGGCCGGTCCGGTGCCAACGGCTGGCGGCGAGCCGGGGTGGGTCAGCGCGACCTGGTGCTGACGCAGCTGTCGGCCGGTCCGGTGCCAACGGAGTCCGGGGCGCAGACGGTCAGGCGGGTGCCTCCAATTAACCGGAACAGGCGGTGTTTGAACCATCTGCTGGCAGCGTCGACCAACCTTCCGGCACCGGCTGACCATGCTCCGCCGAGTTGGCCAGCGGGGCCCGTCCCACCCGGCTGGAGCCGGCGGCGCTGCTAACGGGTGCGCCATCGGGTACCGCATTACAGAGCGCGGATGCACGTCTTGCATCGCCTGTCAACCCCCAATCTCCAACCGCGGTGCCCCTGACCTGCACCGTTGATCGCCACGCGTCAGTGCGGCGTGTTAGCATGGAGTGACGAAAGGGGCTCAAATCAGATGATCTTCAAGGTCGGTGACACCGTCGTCTATCCACACCACGGTGCAGCGTTAGTCGAGGCGATCGAAACCCGAACCATCAAAGGGGAACAAAAAGAGTATCTCGTCTTGAAGGTGGCACAGGGCGACCTGACCGTTCGTGTGC
Organism: Mycobacterium innocens; assembly: GCF_900566055.1. Lineage (GTDB taxonomy): Bacteria > Actinomycetota > Actinomycetes > Mycobacteriales > Mycobacteriaceae > Mycobacterium > Mycobacterium innocens. Next base: position 27,549 of record NZ_UPHQ01000256.1, on the reverse strand, counting down.
CGGCTGACAACGCTGAGTACGTTGGAGTCCGCGACGTCGTCGGCCAAGAAGGCCTTGACAAGGTTTTCCAGGTGTTGCGCGCCCCGCACACCGAAGAGCCCACCAACTGGTCACGCCGTTACAAGGCCAACCTCGAGAAGCTGGCTTCCGGCGACGTGAACAAGGTCGCCGAAGTGGTGCGTGACCTGTGGCGTCGGGACCAGGAACGCGGTTTGTCCGCAGGCGAGAAGCGGATGCTGGCCAAGGCTCGGCAGATTCTGGTCGGGGAACTGGCGCTGGCTGAGAGCACCGACGACGCCAAAGCGGAGACCATCCTCGACGAGGTTCTGGCCGCCGCGTCCTGAACACCCCGAGACGCCGGGTGACTGCAGCCAGCGGCGCCGTAGTCGCAATTGTTCCGGCCGCAGGGTCGGGTGAGCGGCTGGCAGTCGGAGTGCCCAAGGCGTTTTATCAACTCGACGGGCAGACCCTGGTCGAGCGCGCCGTCGACGGCCTGCTGGAATCGAAGGTCGTCGACAATGTCGTCGTAGCGGTCCCGCCGGATCGAACCGACGAAGCAAAGCTGATCCTCGGGCATAAGGCCATGATCGTTGCCGGCGGCGCCAACCGTACCGAGACCGTGCGCCTGGCGCTCTCCGCGCTGGAGACCTCCGAGCCGTCGTTTGTGCTGGTGCATGACGCAGCGCGGGCGTTGACGCCACCTTCGTTGGTCGCGCGAGTGGTCAACGCATTGCGGGCCGGCCACCTCGCCGTGGTGCCCGCGCTACCACTCACCGACACCATCAAGGCCGTCGACGCAAATGGGGTGGTCTTGGGCACCCCGGAACGGGCGGGCCTCAGGGCGGTGCAGACCCCGCAGGGGTTCGCCGGCGATCTCCTGCGCCGCGCCTACCAGCACGCGGACACCGCCGACTTCACCGACGACGCATCACTGGTCGAGCACATCGGCGGCCAGGTTCAGGTGGTCGAGGGTGACCCGCTGGCGTTCAAGATCACCAACCGATTCGATCTGTTGTTGGCCCAGGCGGTAGTGCGCGGGTGAACGGACTGCCGCGGGTGGGTTTGGGTGTCGACGTGCACCCGATCGAGCCCGGCCGCCCATGTTGGCTGGTGGGCCTGCTGTTCCCGAGCGCCGACGGCTGCGCTGGCCACTCCGACGGTGACGTTGCGGCGCATGCGTTGTGTGACGCCGTGCTGTCGGCTGCCGGGCTGGGCGACATCGGCGACGTGTTCGGAGTCGACGATCCACGTTGGGCAGGTGTCAGCGGAGCCGCCATGCTGCGTCATGTTGTCGAGCTGATCACGCAGCACGGCTATCGGGTGGGGAATGCCGCCGTGCAGGTGGTCGCCAATCGGCCCAAGATCGGTTGGCGCCGTGTCGAGGCGCAGGCCGTGCTGTCGCGGCTACTCAATGCGCCGGTATCGGTATCAGCAACCACCACCGACGGGCTCGGCCTGACCGGACGGGGCGAGGGTCGGGCCGCCATCGCTACGGCATTGGTGATTTCGCTGCGCGACCCGTTCCGAGCCCAGTAGGGTCGGGCGGCCGATGCGGTTGTAGGCAGTAAGCTGGCACGTCGTGACCGATCGCGCCCGCTTGCGGCTCCATGACACGGCGGCCGGCGCCGTGCGCGATTTTGTACCGCTGCGCGACGGACACGTTTCGATCTACCTGTGCGGCGCCACCGTGCAAGGCCTGCCGCACATCGGGCATGTCCGCAGCGGGGTGGCATTCGACATCCTGCGCCGCTGGCTGATCGCACGCGGTTTCGACGTCGCGTTCATCCGCAACGTGACCGACATCGACGACAAGATCTTGAACAAGGCCGCCGCCGCGGGCCGACCGTGGTGGGAGTGGGCGGCCACCTACGAACGGGCGTTCACCGCCGCCTACGACGCCCTGGATGTCATGCCGCCGTCCGCGGAACCGCGAGCCACCGGGCACATCACCCAGATGATCGAATTGATGGAACGTCTGATTGCAACGGGCCATGCCTATACGGGCAACGGGGACGTCTACTTCGACGTGCTCAGCTACCCGGATTACGGCCAGCTGTCCGGGCACAAGATCGACGACGTCCACCAGGGCGAAGGGGCGGCCGCGGGCAAGCGCGACCAGCGCGACTTCACCCTGTGGAAGGGCGAAAAACCCGGAGAGCCGTCCTGGCCGACGCCCTGGGGCCGGGGCCGTCCCGGCTGGCACCTGGAATGCTCGGCAATGGCCCGTACCTACTTGGGGTCTGAGTTTGACATCCATTGCGGCGGAATGGATTTGATCTTCCCGCATCACGAGAACGAGATCGCGCAGAGCCGGTCCGCCGGCGATGGGTTCGCCCGCTACTGGCTGCACAACGGCTGGGTGACGATGGGCGGGGAAAAGATGAGCAAGTCGTTGGGCAATGTGCTGGCCATACCGGCGATGTTGCAGCGGGTCCGGCCGCCCGAGCTGCGCTACTACCTGGGCAGCGCGCACTACCGGTCAATGCTCGAGTTTTCCGACACCGCCCTCCAGGACGCCGTCAAAGCCTATGTCGGAGTGGAGGATTTCCTGCACCGGGTGCGCAGCCGGGTGGGTGCCGTCCTACCCGGCGAATGGACGCCGCGATTCGCCGAGGCGCTCGACGACGATCTGTCGGTTCCGATCGCGCTGGCCGAAATTCACCACGCCCGCGCGGAAGGAAACCGGGCACTCGACGCCGGTGACCATGAAGGCGCATTGCGAAGCGCCGGTTCGATCCGCACGATGATGGGCATCCTGGGCTGCGACCCGCTCGACGAACGCTGGGAATCGCGTGACGAGACAACGGCTGCCCTGGCGGCTGTCGACGTGCTGGTACACGCCGAGCTGGAAAACCGCGAGAAGGCGCGCGAGCAGCGTAACTGGGCACTTGCCGACCAGATTCGGGATCGCCTCAAGAACGCCGGCATCGAGGTCACCGACACCGCCGACGGGCCACAGTGGACGCTGGGCGGTGACGGCAAGTAAATGGCCGGCAACTCGCAACGCCGGGGGGCGGTACGCAAATCCGGCACCAAGAAAGGCGCCCCTGTCGGGTCGGGCGGGCAGCGCCGCCGGGGGCTGGAGGGCCGCGGTCCCACCCCGCCGGCGCACCTGCGTCCCAACCATCCCGCCGCCAAGCGGGCCAAGGCGCAGTCGCGCCGCCCGGCACGGCGCCGCATTGACGAAACCGAGACGGTGCTGGGCCGTAACCCCGTGCTGGAATGCCTGCGGGCCGGTGTTCCGGCTACCGCCCTCTACGTCGCGCTCGGCGCCGAAGCTGACGAGCGGGTGACCGAATCCGTTGCCCGGGCAGCCGATTTGGGGATCTCGATCCTCGAGGTACCGCGTGCCGATCTGGACCGGATGACGGCCAACCACCTGCATCAGGGCATCGCGTTGCAGGTGCCGCCGTATGACTACGCCCACCCTGACGATCTTCTCGCGGCAGCCATGGACACCCCGCCGGCGCTATTGGTGGCGCTGGACAACATCTCCGACCCACGCAACCTCGGCGCGATCGTGCGCTCGGTGGCTGCCTTCGGTGGCCACGGTGTGCTGATTCCGCAACGCAGATCGGCGTCGGTGACCGCGGTCGCATGGCGTACCAGCGCGGGCGCGGCCGCCCGTATTCCGGTGGCTAGGGCGACCAATCTCACCAGGACACTGAAGGATTGGGCCGACCGCGGGCTACGGGTGATCGGGCTGGATTCCGCCGGTGAGACCGCAGTCGACGACCTGGATGGTAGTGACCCGTTGGTGGTGGTCGTCGGCTCCGAGGGCAAAGGGCTGTCGCGGCTGGTGCGGCAGAACTGTGACGAGGTGGTGTCCATCCCGATGGCCGGGCATGCGGAGTCGCTGAATGCCTCGGTGGCCGCCGGCGTGGTGCTCGCCGAAATCGCCCGCCAGCGCCGGCCTTAACACTTACTGCAACACGGCGAGCAGACATAGAATCGCCCAAATCCCCATGGAATACTGCGATTTTGCGTCTGCTCGCCAATAGGCGCCGGCGTGAGGGGCTCCGGCCGCAGGCCCGGCAATCATCTCGCCGATCTGGGAAACCGACGGATCGAGGCCTAACAGCTCGGCGATCAGCGTCGCGGTTTCCGCATCGCTCAGCGGTGCCAGCGCAATGGTCTGCGCGCCGGCGAGATGGGCCAGGGCTCCGTGACATTCGGGTCGGTTGGGTGATCAGCACCAGCGAGGGAGTCTGGTGGGGTCACGGCAAGGAAGTCGGCGAGCATGGATTCGCTGACCTCGTCGATCCAGTGCGCATCCTCCACGACGAACACCGCCGGTTGGCTGCGGGCCAGCTGGGCGGTGTTGATCAGCGCGGTCAACCGCCGTCGTCGCGCATCGGGGTCGATCCTGGGCAACTCCGCCTCTGAATCGGCGACGCCCAGCAAGTCGTCAAGCAGCAGCAGGTCCTGCGGATCGGCGTCCGGAAAGCGTGTCCGCACCTGTGTCCGCGCGGTTTGATCGTCCAGACCGTTGGCCTGTCCGACGGAACGCAACCGGCGCGCCACCACAATGGAACGGCACGTCGGTGGCATGCGACTCACAGAAGGCCGAAACACCTCGACACCAAGCTGTTTCGCAAGCTGTACGGCTTCCGCGATCAGCCGGGTCTTGCCGATGCCGGGAGGACCGACCACCGTGACCACAGACCCGCGGCCGGCCATGGATCGATCGAACATCGCGGCCAGCGTGGCCAATTCCCAGTCGCGGCCCACCAACGTCGAATGCGAGACACCGGTCCGCTGAACGGCCACGCTCAGCAGCCGCCGCGCCGGCACCGCGTCGGCGGCACCCTTGATGCGCGCCAATTGCGGGTCTCCAAGCACCGCGGCGCCCTCGACCAACCGCGCGGTGGAATCGCTGAGCATCACGCCGCCGGGCGGGGCGACCGACTCCATCCGCTGAGCCATCCCCACCTGCTCACCGATGGCGGTGTAACCCAAAGCAGCAGCACCGATTTCGCCGGCAATCAGTTGACCGGAGTTCAGTCCCACCCGCAGCAGCAGGTCGACACCGTCGCGGCGGTGCACCTCCGCCGCCAACCGGATGATCTCCTCCTGGATGCCCAACGCCGCCAGACATGCTCGCAGCGCGTGGTCCTCCAGTGCCACGGGAGCGCCGAACACCGCCATGATGCCGTCACCGGTGAACTTGTCCACCGTGCCCTTTCGGCTGCGGCAACTCGTGAGATGATCGAAAACACGCTGGGCGGTCCGGTCGACGCGCGTAGCGCGGCTCGGTTCCGAGAGCTGACTGGCGGAAACACCTTGTTCCTTCGGCAGCTGCTGACCGATCAGATGGTGGCCGGGCAAATGCGGGAATTGGCCGGGGTGTGGATGTGGGAGGGCGACGTCGCGGTCTCGGCGAGCCTGTCCGACACCGTGACGCGCCAGCTGGGTGAGCTCACTCCGCGGCTTTCGAGGGTGGTCGACACGTTGTCGCAGTGCGAACCGCTGGCCGTTGATGTGCTGTGCGACTTGGTGTCCCGGCGTGACCTGGCCGCCGCCGAGCAAATGGGCCTGGTGAGCGTCGAACGCACCGACGCCGGGCTGATGGCGAGGTTGGCCCACCCGCTGTTCGGGGAGCTGCGCCGCGCCAGCGCCGGCGAGATGTAGCGACGCGCCGGCCAATGCGGCCCACGCCGGCGCCACCCCCGCCGCCTCGGCGATCACGAACCCGGCCAGGGTCAGCGCTACGACCACCAACACGAACACCGGCGGTCGCGGCGGCGGCCCGAGTTGCTCGGGGTCCGGCGCAACGCGCAGGTCCCGGGCGAAGAACCACCGGAACATCGCGTAGACCGCCGCCACCGCGGCCAGCCACGGCAGCCCCATCACCAGCGTGAACTTGATGAACGAGATCCCGGCGACGTGGTAGGCGAGCAGATTGGTCAGGTTCGACACCGGAAGCAGCAGCGACGCGGCATTGGCCAGGTGCGCGGTGGCGTAGGCGTAAGGCCGCACCGGCGGTCTCAGCCGCCGCACGACGGCCAGCACCACCGGTGTCAGCAACACCACGGTGGCATCCAGGCTGAGCACCGCGGTGATGACTGCGGCAATGACGAACACGTGCCGCAGCAGCCCGGCCGACCCGGTGCTCGTTCGCGCCATCGCCGCACCGGCGGCCTCGAACAGGCCCTCGTCGTCGCACAGCTTGGCCAGCACCAGTACGGCACCCAGGAATGCGACCACCCGTGCCAGCCCGGCAACCTGGGCGGCAGCCTGCTGTAGCGAAATTGCGCCGATCCCGATCAGGATGACGGCCACCGGGACCGCCGCCAGCGGCTCGGGCCAACCGCGCGGACGGGCGACCGCGAAACCCAGGACCACAGCAAGCAGCAGCAGCGCAACGACGAGGGTCAAGGCGTAGGGCTCTTCAAACCCACGGGTCCTCGCGCCGCCACACCGTCGGCAGCTGTAACGAGATGCCGTCCGCGGCGGCCAACTCGTCGAGGATGCGCATCGACACGTCCAAGTCGTCGGCCGCATACGGTATGGCGCGCAACGGTTTTGACAGAGGACGGAAGAAGTCGTCCCAGTGGACCAGGATCACCCGGCGGGCGCCGACCGCCCGCACCACCTCGGTCCAGTAGTCGACCAGATAGAACCGCGGTTGCAGGCCCAACTGGCCGACACCGAGGTAGACGACCTCGGCCCGGTACCCGTCCAGTGCGCCCTTGACGAAACCGGCGCTGCCCTGGATCAACAGCCGACGACCCGACGGACGGTGGCGCACCAGCGTCGACCATGCTTCACCGCAGCGGTAGGCCGACGCCCGCACCGGCGGCACCACCGGTGCGCCGATCACCCCGGGAAACCGGTCCGGCGGGCAGTGGTGCGACTCCACCAGCGTGACGTCGTAGGCGCCCAACTCGATCGGCTGCCCGGGGACCGCCACCACCAGCCGGTCCTCGGCCAGCCCGTAGCCGCGCCCGACATGGGCCGCCGACTCGCCCCCGACCAGCTGCGCACCGGTGCGGTCGGCCACCAACGCGGAGTCCATCGCGTGGTCGATGTGGGTGTGCACCGGGATGACGGCCGCAAGGCGCGACACCTTGGCGCGGGCCAGGCAGCCGTCCACCCGCGCCGGCGACGGCGCCACTTTGGCCGCGGCCACCTGCGCCAGCCGGGGCCGGGAGAAGTAGCCGTCGGTCATCAACGCGGACGCGCCGTCGTCGAGCAGCAGCGTGCTGACGCCCATCCAGAGCACCGACAACGGCGAATCCGGTTGTGCCGCGGGCACACTGAACCGGCTGGAATAGCGGGCCAGGTCGGGACGACCGAGTTTCAGCCGCATCAGCAGAACGCCTTGATCTCGGCGCCGGAGGCCGCCAACAGCTCTCGCACCGCGGTCGCAATCTGCACCGCGCCCGGCGAATCTCCGTGCACACAAAGCGATTCCACCGTGATGGGCACGGGTGTGCCGTCGACCGCGGTGACTGCGCCGGTGGCCACCATGGCGACCGCGCGCTCGGCGATCGCCGTGGGGTCGGCCAGCACCGCACCGGGTTCACGGCGGGACAGCAGTTGCCCGTCGGGCCGGTAGGCGCGATCGGCGAACGCCTCGGCCACCGTGCGCAGGCCGAGGCGGCCGGCCTCTTCGAAAAACGCCGAACCCGTCATGCCCAGCACCGGCAGCGCCGGGTCGACCATCCGCACCGCCGCCGCCACGGCAGCTGCCTGCTCGCGGTGGGTGACGATCGTGTTGTACAGGGCGCCATGGGGTTTGACGTAGGACACCGTTGAGCCGCCGGCCTGGGCAATGGCCTGCAGCGCGCCGATCTGATACACGACTTCGGCAAGCAGGTCCTCGGGGTCGACGTCGATGAAGCGCCTGCCGAACCCGGACAGGTCGTGGTAGCCGACCTGGGCTCCGATCCGCACGCCGCGCTCGGCGGCCGACCGGCAGACCCGCAGCAGTCCGGCCGGGTCTCCGGCGTGGAAGCCGCACGCCACGTTGGCGCTGGTGACGATCTCGAGCATGGCGTCGTCGTCACCCAGCTGCCAGGCGCCGAATCCTTCACCAAGGTCGGCATTGAGGTCGATGGAAGCCACCTGCCCAGCTTATTGCGGGATGCCGGCGACCGAGCGAGGCCCGGTCAGTGTCGAGCGGCCTTTGCCGCGATCTGCTCGGCGATGTGGACTGCCGCCGAACGTTTTGACTGTAGGCGCACGTCGCCACGTCGATGGAGACGTTGTTGCGGACGGTCAGGGCACGCTGGCAGGCCCAGCCGTCGCCGCCTTCCTGCCGTTGCGAGGCGCTGAGCGTGTCGTTTTCGGTGACGACGTCGGTGACCGTCCACACGGTGGTGGGCTCACCCGGAGCGACGTCGTCGAACCGGCGGTGCGAGCAGTTTTTGCAGCTCTGCACCGACGTGGTGTAGAACGCGGCGGCGTCGTGAGCGGTGGGGAAAGCGACGACCGCCTGAATGGCGTAGTGCTGGCGATTCTTCGAATCGTCGGCGCTGTCGTCGAGCCGCTGGCCGCGCACCGCGGTCCAGCCGCTACCGGCGTACACGGTGTCCTGCGCCGGGCCGTCCACCGCGAGGCAATTCTTGTCGGCGACGTTCTGGCTCCAATCCCACATCGCCTTGGCCCGGTACCACACCTTCATCGACATCGCATCCAGCTCGGTGTTGACCTGGCTCACCTCGAGCAGCAGCTCGTCAAGGGCGCTCACCGATATCGGAGTCTGGATCGGTCCCGACGTGTCGGCCGCCACGGCGTTGCCGTCGACGATGCTGGCGCAACCCGCGAAGAACATGCACGCACCGGCCAGCGCGGCCATCTGCTGGCGCACTGTCTTCTCTCCCTCGCGAACCTTGCGACGCCTGAACCCGGCTGCGCCGGCGCCGTGCCGACCGCCACGGGACCAGGTGCGACCAGCATAAAGGCCGGGACGTCGAGGCCGCGTGAGCCCTCGGCGAAACGGCCACGTAGCCGCGCCGACGGAGCCGCGGTAGCCTCACCGAACGTGGGCCCCACACCTCGCCGGCGGGCGACTCTGGCGTCACTGGCTGCTGAGCTCAAGGTGTCGCGCACCACCATTTCGAATGCGTTCAACCGGCCGGACCAGCTTTCCACCGAACTGCGGGAGCGGGTGCTGGCCACGGCCAAGCGGATGGGTTACGCCGGACCCGATCCGGTGGCGCGATCGCTGCGGACTCGCAAAGCGGGCGCCGTCGGCCTGGTGATGGCCGAGCCGTTGACCTACTTCTTCAGCGACCCGGCGGCGCGGGATTTCGTGGCTGGGGTCGCGCAGTCGTGCGAGGAGCCGGGTCAGGGCCTGCTATTGGTAGCCGTCGGCGCCAGCCGCAGCCTGGAGGACGGCATGACCGCCGTGCTCAACGCCGGGGTGGACGGCTTCGTCGTGTATTCGGTGTGCGACGACGATCCCTACCTGCAGGTGGTTCTGCAGCGGCGGTTGCCGGTTGTGGTGGTCGACCAGCCGAAAGACCTGCCGGGAGTGTCCCGGGTCGGCATCGACGATCGCGCTGCGATGCGCAAGGTCGCCGACTACGTCCTCGGGTTGGGGCATCGCGACATCGGGCTGCTGACCATGCGGCTGGGCCATGACCGGCGCCTAGGCCTGGTCGACGCGGAGCGGCTGAAGTCGCCGGCTTTCGACGTGCAGCGTGAGCGCATCGTCGGCGTCTGGGATGCGATGACGGCCGCCGGGGTCGACCCGGCTTCGCTGACCGTGGTGGAAAGCTACGAGCACCTGCCGACGTCGGGCGGTGCTGCCGCCAAGGTGGCGCTGACGGCCAACCCGCGGATCACCGCACTGATGTGCACCGCGGACATATTGGCGCTCTCGGCCATGGATTATCTTCGCGGACACGGCATTTACGTGCCGGGTCAGATGACCGTCACCGGGTTCGACGGAGTACCGGAGGCGATCAGCCGCGGGCTCACCACGGTGTCCCAGCCGAGTCTGCAGAAGGGCCGACGGGCCGGTGAACTGCTGCATCAGCCACCGCGGTCCGGTCTGCCCGTCGTCGAACTGCTCGCCACCGAGCTGATCCGGGGCCGTACCTGCGGGCCGCCCACTTAGGCTTAGGCGCTCTCCTGACCACCGAGCAACAGACGCACGGCGAGGTCCAGCCGCTTGCTGACGTCGGTGGCCGACGCGCGACGGGTCAGCCACGCAAGCAGATTCGACAACCACACATCCGAGATCACCCGGGCGATGTGGTACTGATCCTCGGTTGGTTCACCGTCGGCCATGGCGCGGGCGAACATGCTGTCGATGAGCTTCTCCACGTGGTCGACCTCGCTGGCCGCCGAAGCGTCGGCGAAGACGTAGGCACGCGTCATCGCCTCGGTGAGCAACGGATTGCGCTGCATCGCGCGATTGAGCTTGCCGACCATGAAGCTCAGCCGCTGATATGGAGTGCCGCCGGCCAGCGCGGAGCGGTCGGTCTTGGCGTCGATGCGGCTGAATTCCCGGCCCAGCGCCGACACCAGCAGATGCACCTTCGACGGGAAGTACCGGTACAGCGTGCCGACCGCGACATCGGCCCGATCGGCGACCGCGCGCATCTGCACCGCCTCGTATCCGCCCTTCGACGCGATGGCCATGGTGGCATCCAGGATGCGCTTGCGACGCTCTCGCTGTGCCTCCGAACCCAACTCGGACTCAGCCAATACCGCCACGTTCATGACCTCGCGCGGTTGAGTGTCAGAAACGCGGCCCGGACTCGTGTTCGGCGCAGACATGTAACGCGCAACTCCTCTCCCGGGCGGTCCGTCGCCAAACGATACGCATGCTGTGCGTGAATTTCCCACCTCCCGGTCGCGGAGACAACGTCGTGTACTGGCCTAATAGCTGTCGACTTGACGGTTGATCATTTTCACTATTAGAACACGTTCTAGTGGCTTTGAATGTTCCTCGGACGTTTCCGGCCGGGTGAATTTCACGACGGGAAGGGCTGAAGGTGGTAGCGACCGTCACCGACGAACAATTCGCGGCTCGCGAGTTGGTGCGCGACTGGGCTCGCACTTCGGCCTCCGGAGAGGCTGCGACGGCGGCGAGCCGCGCCATCGAACACGGCGACCCCGACGCCTGGCGGCCGGTGTTCGCGGGCCTGGCCAAATTGGGGCTGTTCGGCGTTGCCGTCCCGGAGGATCGCGGCGGCGCCGGCGGCAGCATCGAGGACCTGTGCGCCATGGTCGAAGAGGCCGCCAAGGCTTTGGTGCCGGGGCCGGTGGCGACCACCGCGCTGGCCGGCCTGGTGGTGCCGGATCCCGAATTGCTGGCGGGGCTGGTCGCCGGCGAACGCGTCGCCGGGCTCGCTCTGGAAGGCGATGTTCAGTTCGACGCCCAGACCCGACGAGTATCGGGCACGGTTGCGTGGGTACTGGGCGCCGTCGCCGGCGCGGTGCTGCTGTTGCCGGCCGAGGGCAGGTGGCTGTTGGTCGATACCGCCGGCGACGGCGTGCAGCTGGAGCCGTTGCGAGCCACCGACTTTTCGCGGCCGTTGGCGAAAGTGGTGCTGACTTCTGCGCCGGTGGCGCCGGCCAGCGTGATCGCCGATTCCCGGGAGCGCGTCGAGAACCTGGCCGCCACCCTGCTGGCCGCCGAGGCCGCGGGAGTGACCCGGTGGGCGCTGGACACCGCGGTGGCCTACGCCAAGGTTCGTGAGCAGTTCGGCAAGCCGATCGGCAGCTTCCAGGCTGTCAAGCACCTATGTGCGGAGATGCTGTGCCGCGCCGAGCAGGCCGAGGTGGCCGCCGCCGACGCGGCCCGGGCCGCTGGGGAAGCTGGGGACCCCGACGACCGCCAGTTCGCCATCGCGGCCGCGGTGGCCGCCGGCCTCGGTATCGCCGCCGCCAAAGCCAACGTCAAAGACTGCATCCAGGTGCTCGGCGGCATCGGCTGCACCTGGGAGCACGATGCGCACTTGTACCTGCGCCGGGCCCACGCCAACGGCCGGTTCCTCGGTGGTGCCGAGCGCTGGCTGCGCCGCATTGCCGCGCTCACCCGGGACGGCGTTCGCCGCCGGCTGACTATCGACCTGACCGGGGTGGCGGAGCTGCGACCCGAGATCGCCGCCGCGGTAGCCGAAGTCGCGGCGTTGCCGGAGGAGAAGCGGCAGGCTGCCCTGGCCGATGCCGGGCTGTTGGCGCCACACTGGCCGCCGCCGTATGGGCGCGCCGCATCCGCGGCCGAGCAGTTGCTGATCGATCAGGAGATGGCGGCAGCCGGCGTGGTGCGGCCCGACCTGGTGATCGGCTGGTGGGCGGCGCCGACCATTCTCGAGCATGGCACGCCCGAACAAATCGAGCGCTTCGTGCCGGCCACCCTGCGCGGCGAATTCCTTTGGTGCCAGCTGTTTTCCGAACCGGGCGCCGGGTCCGACCTGGCGTCGCTGCGCACCAAGGCGATGCGCACCGAAGGTGGTTGGCTGCTGACCGGGCAGAAGGTGTGGACGTCCAAGGCGCACCTGGCCAGGTGGGGGGTGTGCCTGGCGCGGACCGACCCGGACGCGCCAAAGCACAAGGGCATCACCTACTTCCTGGTGGACATGACGTCGCCCGGGATCGTGATCCGGCCGCTGCGCGAGATCACCGGCGACGCCTTGTTCAACGAAGTCTTTCTGGACAACGTGTTCGTGCCCGACGAGATGGTGGTCGGCGCGGTCAACGACGGCTGGCGGCTGGCGCGCACCACGCTGGCCAACGAGCGGGTGGCGATGGCCACCGGTACCGCGCTGGGCAATCCCATGGAGAAGCTGCTCGAGGTGCTGGCCAAGACGGAGCCCGACGTCGCCCAGCAGGATCGGCTGGCGAGGTTGATCGTCATTGCTCAATGTGGTGCGCTGCTGGATCAGCGCATCGCCCAGTTGGCCGTCGGCGGTCAGGATCCGGGCGCGCAATCCAGCGTGCGCAAACTCATCGGGGTCCGCTACCGCCAGGCGCTGGCCGAATTCATGATGGACGTGTCCGAGGGTGGCGGCCTGGTGGAAAACCACGCGGTTTACGACTTCCTGAACACCCGCTGCCTCACCATCGCCGGCGGTACCGAGCAGATACTGCTCACGCTGGCCGCCGAGCGGCTGCTTGGCCTGCCGCGTTAAGTACCCGTCGCCGGTTCGCGGATCTCGCACCCATCGCACCCGTCCGGGGCGGCCGTGTCTCCGAATGGCTTATGTCCGACAGGAGCGGCACCCGGCCGTCTGGTTACGAAGGAGTCGAAACGCACATGATGAACGCTTGGGCCAGAACAGTCGCGGCGACTAGCCTCGCGGCGATCGCAATCGGGGGTTTCGCGGCTTGTTCGAGCAACAAGTCGGCCAGTGGGCCATCGACGAGCAGCAGCGCGCCGACCAGCATGGCGGCGCCCGCGTCGACGTCGGCGATGGCCGATCCGGCGGCTGACCTGATCGGTACGGGCTGCTCGGAGTACGCCAAGCAGAATCCCAGCGGTCCCGGTTCGGTAGCCGGCATGGCGCAGCATCCGGTGGCGACCGCGGCGTCGAACAACCCCATGTTGACGACGCTCACGTCGGCGCTGTCGGGCAAGCTGAACCCGAACGTGAACCTGGTCGACACCCTCAACAGCGGCCAGTACACGGTGTTCGCGCCCACCAACGCGGCCTTCGACAAGCTGCCCGCGGCCACCATCGATCAGCTCAAGACGGATTCAGCGCTGCTGCGCAGCATCCTGACCTATCACGTGGTGCAAGGTCAGGCGAGCCCGAGCAAGATCGACGGCACCCACAAGACCTTGCAAGGGGCCAACGTGACCGTGACGGGCCAAGGTAACGACCTCAAGGTCAACGATGCGGGGCTGGTGTGCGGCGGCGTTCATACCGCCAACGCGACCGTGTACATGATCGACACGGTGTTGATGCCGCCGAACCAGTAGGCTTTGCCAGTTCTATCCAAAACAGCCCGGCCGCGGCCGGGCTGTTTTTGTTGCGCCTCGTTGCACCAATCCAATCGCGGATCTGCGCCGAATACCAAACATGGTGACACTTGCGCTGATTGGCTTTGTCGGGGGCCTCATCACCGGCATATCACCGTGCATTCTCCCGGTGCTGCCGGTGATATTCTTCGCGGGCGCGCAGCAAGGCGGCCCAGAGTTGGCCGCGCGGAACGCGTCTGGCGGCGACGTCGCTGTGGCGACGAAACCGCGACGCGGGCTTTCGGAGACGTTGCGCCCCTACCGGGTGATCGGCGGCTTGGTGTTCAGCTTCAGTGTGGTCACTTTAACCGGCTCGGCATTGCTGTCGCTGCTCCACCTACCGCAGGACGCGATTCGCTGGGTCGCGTTGGTCGCATTGGTCGCGATCGGGCTGGGCCTGATGTTTCCCACGGTCGAGCAGCTGCTGGAACGGCCGTTCTCGCGGATCCCGCAAAAGCAGGTCGGCAACCGCCGCAACGGGTTCGGCCTGGGCCTGGCGTTGGGTGTGCTTTACGTCCCGTGCGCGGGGCCCGTGCTTGCCGCAATTGTGGTTGCCGGGGCGACGGCGCAAATCGGGGTGGGCACCATCGTTCTCACGCTGGCTTTCGCGGCCGGCGCCGCGCTGCCGTTGTTGTTCTTCGCGTTGGCCGGCCAGCGGGTGGCCGAGCGGGTGAGCGCTTTTCGGCGTCGGCAGCGGGAAATCCGGGTTACCGCAGGCATCGTGACGATTCTGCTCGCGGTGGCGCTGGTGTTCAACCTGCCCGCGGTGTTGCAGCGGGCCATTCCCGACTACACCAGCTCGCTGCAGAACAGACTGGGCAGTGATCGGCAGCTCCGGGAAAAGCTCAACCTCGGCGGCATCGTCAACGACCAGAACGCGCAGCTGTCGAATTGCAGCAACGGCGGCAAGGAACTCGAAAATTGTGGCACAGCACCAGATTTCAAAGGTATCGCCAGCTGGCTGAACACGCCCGGTGGCCAACCGCTCGACCTGCGATCGCTGCGAGGCAAGGTGGTCCTGGTCGACTTCTGGGCCTACTCCTGCATCAATTGCCAACGGGCCATCCCGCACGTCGTCGGCTGGTACAACGCCTACCGGGACCAGGGTTTCGAGGTCATCGGAGTCCACACACCGGAGTACGCGTTCGAGAAGGTGCCCGGCAACGTCGCCAAGGGCGCGGCCGATCAGGACATCAAATACCCGGTCGCGCTGGACAACAACTACTCCACCTGGACCAATTACCGCAACCGGTACTGGCCCGCGGAGTATCTGATCGACGCCGCCGGCACCGTGCGACACATCAAGTTCGGCGAAGGCGACTACGACGTCACCGAGAACCTGATCAGGCAGTTGCTTGTCAATGCCAACCCCGGAGTCAAACTCCCGCCGCCGGTGGACGCGACCGACCTCACCCCGCGGCAACAAACCACTCCCGAGACCTACTTCGGGGTCGGCAAGGTGGTCAACTACGGCGGCGGCGGTCAGTACGACGAAGGCTCGGCGGCATTCGACTATCCGCAAATCCTGGCCGCTGACAGTTTCGCGCTGCACGGGCCATGGTCCCTGGACTACCAGGGCGCGACGGCCGAAAGCGACGAGTCGAGCATCAAACTCAACTACCACGCCAAGAACGTCTACGTCGTCGTCGGCGGAACCGGAACCCTCACGGTGACCCGGAACGGCCAGACCGCCACGGTGCCGATCAGCGGGCCGCCGACGTCGCACCAGATCGTCGGCGGCGACCGGGTCGAGAGCGGCACCTTGGAGGTGCGTCCCACCAAGGGCCTGCAGGTTTACTCCTTCACCTATGGCTGATTTTCGGTGATTGCCAATCCAAAACCGGTGCGGCTCCGAATCACCAATGTCCGGCATGAATGAGACGGCACAACAACGTCGTCGTCGACAATACTGAAGGAGCCGATTAGCGATGAAAAGTTCAATTGCAGCAACAGGTTTGGTGGCAGCGGCCGTCGTGGGTCTGGCGGTAGCCACCTCGCCAAGTGCCGCCGCGGCTGATCTGGTCGGGCCGGGATGTGCGGATTACGCGGCCGCCAACCCCAGCGGCCCGGCATCGGTGGAGGGCATGTCGCAGGTTCCGGTGGCGGTGGCGGCCTCCAACAATCCGATGCTCACCACACTGACGTCGGCGGTGTCCGGCCAGCTCAACCCGCAGGTGAACCTGGTCGACACGCTCAACAATGGGCAGTACACCGTGTTCGCGCCGACCGATGCCGCGTTCGGCAAGCTGCCGGCATCGACGATCGACCAGCTCAAGACCGATTCAAACCTGCTGAGCCGCATCCTGACGTACCACGTGGTGCAAGGTCAGCTGAGCCCGGCCAGGGTGGTCGGGTCCCACAAGACCGTGCAAGGTGCAAACGTGACGGTCAACGGCCAAGGCAACAACCTGCGTGTCAACAATGCCGGCGTGGTCTGCGGCGGGGTACCCACCGCCAACGCGACGGTGTACCTCATCGACACCGTGTTGATGCCACCGGCGTAGTCGCGCCGCGGCAAGCCGCCCAGCACTGCTGATGGGATCCCCGGCCAGGAACTCGACTACCTCAGCTTCCTGGCCGGGATCCGGCAGCTGTACGACCAACGCGACGACGGCGAGCGCACTGTTCATCGATCCTCCAATTCCCTTGAGTGGATCGGTGATCCAACGGTGATCCAGCCGCCACAGACCCCCGGCTCGGTGCCACCCCTTGCGGTTCACCGTGCCTGTGGTCGGTTGAGTAAGCGCACTCTCAAACCGCAGCGAGGATCTCCTCGGCGGCGCGGCGGCCCGAGGTGATCGCGCCATCCATGTAGCCACTCCACACCTGGGCCGTCTCCGCTCCGGCCCAGTGGATGCGGCCGACCGGCGCAGCCAGCGCCTTGCCATACTGAGTCAGTGCGCCGGCACCGAGACGGCCTCCGTAGCAACCTCGCGTGAATTCCTCTGCAGCCCAGTCTTGTTCGACGATGTCGAACGGCTCAGCGGCTTGCGGCCCGAAATACTTCACCAGCGAATCGATTACGAGCTGGTGGCGCTGCTCGGTCGGCAGCTCCGCCGCCTCGCGGGCGTGGGCGCCCTCCAAGAAGCCGACCAGCACACCGCAGGAAGCGTCGGCAGGGGAGTTGTCGAGGACGACGTTGAACGCGTCGTCCAGGCTGGTCACGAAGCCGCTGAGATCGGCCTCGCGCCAGAACGGGGTCTCATAGCCGACCTGGAACTTGATCACCGACCCCGCCGGGAACTGCTGGGTGAGGCCGTCGCGCGCGGCGGGCAGCGGCGGCAAGTAACGGATCCGGCCAGCCAGCGTCGGCGGGATCGCGACCACCACGTGGCCAGCCTTGATCTTGCCCGTCTGGCCGGCGTCGGCGTCCTCGTAGGAGACGATGACACCCTGCCCGTCCTGGGTGATCGTGCGTACCACCGCCCCAAGTTGCACCCGATCAGCAAGATCCTCGGCCATCCGCTCGGAGATCCGGTGCGTCCCACCCACGACACGGCTCTCCTGTGCGCCTCCGGTGACGGCGAGCATGGTCGCCAAATTGTTGCCCGACCGGATGTAGAACAGGAAGTGCAGAAACGAAAGCTCAGGTGTTTCCGCGGAGAATAGCGTTGGCACGATCAGCCTGAAGAACCGAAGTGCCACGGTGTCAGTCGTATTCGCGGCCAGCCAGGTGTCGAAATTCTGTCGGTCCAGCTCCGCCGCATCGTCCGCTCGCCAGGGCGCCGAGGTGGGTATCGACGCCGCGAGCGTCTCGATAACCTCGAATAGGCGACCGATTTCGGCCAAGCTTTCGGCCGGGAGGCCGAACGTCGCGTCGGAGTACCGGACCACCTGTCCGTCGTAGAACGAGATCGCGTCGCCGGTGTCGTAGGTGGGGAACGTCTCCAGTCCGAGTTCGTCGATCAGATCGAGTACGGCGTGCTGGCTCGGCCCCACCCACTGGCCGCCCATCTCGACCGGCACGCCGTTGCTCAGAAACCCGCCAAAGTTGCGGCCCGCGACCCGATCACGGGCCTCGAGGACGCGCACGGTCATTCCCGCCGCCACCAACGTGCGGGCCGCCGAAAGCCCGGCGAGCCCGGCGCCGACGACAACGACATCCACATCCGGCATCGAAAATTTCCCCTAAACTAATACAGTCGTATGACTTAGCTCGGATGAGAGTAGAGCATGTGGCATGAGCCCACAAGGTTTAGTGCGGTTTAGTTCGAGGCCGATCGGACCGCGGCGAGTGCGGTGACTGTCTCGATGATCGCCTCGAGGTCCTGCGCGGAGCGCCTGACGTCCGGGTTGGCCAGATGCTGCAGGATCAGCCCATCGATGCTGGCCACCAGCACCCGAGCGAGCCGATCGAAGGGAAGCGCGCATCTCTCCCCGGCCCGTGTCGCTGCCTCCTGGCACCACTGCGCAACGACCTCGGTGTACCTCTCGTACTGCCAGCGCGGCAGCGCCTCCAAGCCGGGCGTACGCAGCGCGTGGGTGACGAGTTCGTACTGCACGAGTTGCAGATTGCGGTGGTCGATGACCAGCGTTTCCCAGAAATTGCGCAACCCGCACCCGATTGCGTGTTCCAGCCCGGCCTCGAGCTGGGCCGAACTCTTCAGCAGGTCCGCAATCTCCTCCACGACATCCTCGATGACCGCGCGCAGCAGGCCCTGCTTGCTCGGGAAGACGTATTGCAGCGTCCCCAGCGGTATGCCGGCTTCGTCCGCCACGGCGCGCATCGTGGTGCCGCCGACTCCGTCACGCATCAGCACGACGCGCGCGGCAGCCACTGCCTGCTTGCTGCGCACAGCGGATTTGACGTAGGGCATCGAATCTCCCGTCGCGGATATCCTCCCGAATGGGGCCACGGTAGCTGCTTGCCGGCCATCCAGTGCAATCCACAACTTTGCTACCGGTGGTGCAAACCGCTACGCATCTGGCATGACTGCTGACGTTGCCGCGAGCGTCTATGCGGGCGGTCGACCGCGTCGTCGCCAACAACTCGCCGTTGGCGTGCTGGTCAACAATGCCGGCTGTTCGCGGTCAGGCGCGCTGGAGACGCTGCCGATGCAAGACCTGCGCCGCCAGTTCGAGACCAACGCGTTTGGCCTAGTGCGGATGTGCCAGCTCGTCGGCCAAGCAGGCGTCCGCGTGCCGCCCTCGGCACGACCACCGAAGCGGTTCACCAGACGGGCGCGTTGGACAAGCTCGGCGGCGGACCCGACACCGTCGCCAAAGCGGTCGGAGAAGCGATTACCGCAGACCACCTATCGGTGCGGATCAGGTCACGCCCTCGGCGCGCCCACACATCGGCACCCGGTGCTTGATGACCGATCGGACGTGGGATCGCTTCCCGGCCAATCAATTTCCGCGGTCAGGAGTCGAGTCCGGGGTCTCAGCTGGCGGACGGGTATTCGACGAAGTGGCCGGCGACTACCCCGGCATCGCCGCCGAACACTGGATCGTCGACATTGGCGCCGCGAAGCTTCTTCGATGCGCTGGTTGCTCGGTCAAGGTAACCGCCCAGATTGCCGCCATGGCTGTCGAAACCCCGAATACCACAGCCATGGCGGCAATTTCGGTGACAACGCGGTCGCGGCGGCGCGCAACCGCGTGTACCGCGCTACGAGAAGTTCGTTTGGGCGCAGGTGCTGGGCGAGGTGAGGTTCACGCCGGAATAGACCACCTGGATGTGGGTGCACACGATGACGCCGGCGTTGGTGCTCGGTTGGCCGGTCGACCAGCTGGTCGAGTCGATGACGCCGGTCGTCTGATACTTGTCCGGCGGGCCGTCACCGAAGTACACGGTGGTGATCACATCGGAGCCGCCCGCCTTCATCACCCGCTCGAACTGGCCGGTGGCATGGGCGTCCAGGTAGGTCAGCCGGTTCGTCGGCCGGATCTCGGTGGTTTGGCGTGCCCACAGATCGGGGGGGAACCCGGTGACGCCGTCGGGGGTGCGCAAGTCGGCGCCGGCGACGAAGTCACAGCTGCCGTTCGGGTGGCAATTCACAAAGGTATGTGTCTCCAGTTGAGTGGTGTCGTCGACCGGAAACAGCGTGGTGGCCGTGTTGCTGGCCGCCGCCGAATGTGGGGCGGGCGTGAAGGCCAGCAGCACCCCGGCGATCACCGCGACCGTCGGAGTGCCCGGTAGCAGCCGCTTCATCTCGCATCCTTCCGCCCGGATGAAACCTTGCCCCTGCGACTATTCGTCGTAGGTCACTTCTACCGAATCAGATTCCGGATGAGATTGACAGGCCAAAATCAGCCCGTCGTCGAGGTCTTGCTGCTCCAGCACGTCGTTGACTTCCATGCTGACTTTGCCGCCGCGCAGTGTGCAGGCGCAGGCGCCGCAGTGGCCTTCCCGACAGGAGAACGGCGCGTCGAGACCGGCGGCCAGCAGCACGTCGAGCAACTTGGCGTTGCGCGGCCAGGACACCGTGTGGGTTTCGCCGTCAAGTTCCACCACCGCGGTTGCCGGTGGCTCAGTGTCGTCGCCGCCGACATCCTCTAGTTTCACTGCCGCGAACGGATCGGAATCCAGCGACTTGAACACCTCGATATGCACTTGCCGGGCAGGCACTTTCAGCATTTCCAGGGCGTCTCGCGCCGCCTGCATGAACGGGCCGGGGCCACAGATGTAGGCCGGCCGTTCGGAGTACGGGGCGGCCAGCTTGGCCAGTGCCGTCGCGCTCGGCAGCCCTTGCAGCGACTCCAGCCAGTGCACGACGGTGAGGCGGTCGGGATACTTGGCGGCCAGGTCGCGCAGCGCTTCACCGAAGATCACCGAGCGGTCGTCGCGGTTGGCGTAGACCAGTGTCACCTGGCCGCAGCCTTGCGCCAGCGCCGACTTGCAGATCGACATGATCGGCGTGATCCCGCTGCCGGCGGCCAGCAGCAGGAAGTCGTCGTCGAGCGTCTTGGGCACGAAGGTGCCTGACGGCGCCAACACGTGAATCCGCATGCCCGGGTGCGCGTGGTCGCACAGCCAGTTCGACGCGTATCCGTCCGCGGTTCTTTTGACCGTGACGGTCAGCGCGTCGTCGGTGAACGGCGAGCTGCACAACGAGTAGCAGCGGGCCACCGAGCCGGTGCGCTCGCTGGGAACGCGCAGCGTCAGGAACTGGCCGGGTGCGTAGCGCAGTCGCTCCGCCGGGATCTGCGGATCGTCCGGTCCGTCGGGCACCGCGAACACCAGAGAGCGCGCCTCGTCGGTTTCGGCGACGACGTCGGCGATCTGCAGCTCCAGGACGTGGCTGCCCAGTGGTTCGTCAGGGATTGCCTCGGTCAATACCCTGCCTCTCTGTCTCAACTAGAACATGTTATAGAAAACTCGCTTCGCACCGCTACCAGCCGCAGGAATACCCTGCTCGACACAAATCGGAACGTGTTCTAGTCTTTTTCTAAGTCCACTCCGGTCGTCGAACAGGCCGCACTCCCAGGAGGCAAACGTAAGTGACGTCCATTCAACAGCGTGATGCGCAGGCGGTTTTGGCTGCCATCGATGATCTGCTTCCGCAGATCCGGGAGCGCGCACAGGCGACGGAAGACCTACGTCGCCTGCCCGACGAGACCGTCAAGGCACTCGAAGAAGTCGGTTTCTTCACCCTCTTGCAGCCGCAGCAGTGGGGCGGACTGCAGTGCGATCCCACACTGTTCTTCGAGGCCACCCGCCGGCTGGCCAGCGCCTGCGGTTCCACCGGCTGGGTGAGCTCGATCATCGGCGTGCACAACTGGCATCTGGCGCAGTTCGACCAACGGGCCCAGGAAGAGGTCTGGGGCGAAGACCCCAATGTGCGGATCTCGTCGTCGTACGCCCCGATGGGCGCCGGTGTCGTGGTCGACGGCGGCTACCTGGTCAACGGGTCGTGGAACTGGTCGTCGGGCTGTGACCATGCCAGCTGGACGTTCGTCGGTGGCCCGGTCATCAAGGACGGCCGGCCGGTCGATTTCGGCAGTTTCTTGATCCCGCGCACCGAATACGAGATCAACGACGTGTGGTACGTGGTCGGCCTGAAGGGCACCGGCAGCAACACGCTGGTGGTCAAGGACGTGTTCGTGCCGCGGCACCGATTCCTGTCCTACAAGGCGATGAACGACCACACCGCCGGCGGACTGCAGACCAACACCGCTGCTGTCTACAAAATGCCTTGGGGCACAATGCATCCCACCACAATATCGGCGCCCATCGTAGGCATGGCCTACGGTGCCTACGCCGCGCACGTGGAGCACCAGGGCAAGCGGGTGCGAGCGGCATTCGCCGGGGAGAAAGCCAAGGACGACCCGTTCGCCAAGGTTCGCATCGCGGAGGCGGCCAGCGACATCGACGCCGCGTGGCGGCAGCTGATCGGCAACGTCGGCGACGAGTACGCGTTGTTGTCCGCCGGCAGGGAGATTCCGTTTGAGCTGCGGGCCCGGGCCCGGCGTGACCAGGTGCGCGCCACCGGCCGGTCGATCGCCTCGATCGACCGGCTTTTCGAGGCGTCCGGCGCCACTGCGCTGTCCAACGAGGCCCCGATTCAACGCTTTTGGCGTGACGCACACGCCGGCCGGGTGCATGCGGCGAACGACCCGGAGCGGGCGTACGTGATCTTCGGGAACCACGAGTTCGGGTTGCCGCCCGGCGACACCATGGTCTGATGACAGCGCCGACCGAGGAAATCACCTTCGAGTCCACCTCGCGCTTCGCCGAGGTCCACGTAGAAGGCGGACCGCTGAAGCTGCACTATCACGAGGCCGGCGTCGGCAACGAGCAGACGGTGGTGTTGCTGCACGGCGGCGGTCCCGGGGCGTCCAGCTGGACGAACTTCGCCCGCAATATCGCGGTGCTGGCCGAGCATTTCCATGTGCTGGCCGTCGATCAACCCGGATACGGCCACTCCGACAAGCGGGCCGAGCACGGGCAGTTCAACCGCTATGCCGCGACCGCGCTCAAGGGGCTTTTCGACCAGCTTGGGCTGGGTCGCGTTCCGCTGGTGGGTAATTCCCTGGGTGGCGGCACCGCGGTGCGGTTCGCGCTCGACTATCCCGACCGGGCCGGGCGCCTGGTGCTGATGGGCCCGGGCGGGCTGAGCATCAACCTGTTTGCGCCCGACCCGACGGAGGGGGTGAAGCGGCTGGGGAAGTTCTCGGTCGAACCCACCCGGGAAAACCTCGAGGCGTTTCTGCGGGTCATGGTCTACGACCAGAAACTGATCACGCCGGAGTTGGTGGACCAGCGTTTCGACCTGGCCAGCACGCCGGAGTCGTTGGCGGCAACACGGGCGATGGGAGAGTCGTTCTCCGGGGCCGATTTCGAGCTGGGCATGATGTGGCGTGAGGTATACCGGCTGCGCCAGCCGGTGTTGCTGATCTGGGGCCGTGAGGACCGGGTCAACCCACTCGACGGCGCGCTGGTCGCCCTCAAGACCATCCCGCGCGCCCAGTTGCACGTGTTCGGGCAGTGTGGACACTGGGCGCAAGTGGAGAAGTTCGACGAGTTCAACAAGCTGACGATCGATTTCTTAGGAGGTGCCAGATGAGCATCCGGTCGCTGGGCTATCTCCGCATCGAGGCCACCGACATGGCCGCTTGGCGCGAGTACGGTCTCAAAGTGCTCGGCATGGTCGAGGGCAAAGGCAGCGTCGAGGGGGCGCTGTATCTGCGGATGGACGACTTCCCCGCCCGGCTGGTGATTGTGCCGGGCGAGCGCGACCGGCTGGCGGAGGCCGGTTGGGAATGCGCGAATGCCGAAGGGCTGCAGGAGATCCGCAATCGGCTCGATGTGGAGGGCACGCCGTACAAGGAAGCGACCGCCGCCCAACTGGCGGATCGGCGCGTGGACGAGATGATCCTGTTCGCCGACCCGTCGGGCAACCCGCTGGCCGTCTTCCACGGCGCCGCGCTGGAACACCGCCGGGTCGTCAGCCCGTATGGGCACAAGTTCGTCACCGGCGAGCAGGGTTTGGGCCACGTGGTGCTGACCACTCGTGACGACGCCGAGGCGCTGCACTTCTACCGGGACGTGCTCGGCTTCAAGCTGCGTGACTCGATGCGGCTTCCGCCGCAGGTGGTCGGCCGGCCGGCCGACGGGCCGCCGGCTTGGCTGCGTTTCTTCGGCTGCAATCCGCGCCACCATTCGTTGGCCTTCCTTCCGTTGCCGACACCGTCTGGCGTCGTGCACCTGATGGTCGAGGTGGAGAACTCCGACGACGTGGGCCTGTGCCTGGATCGGGCGCTGCGCCGCAAGGTACCCATGTCGGCGACGTTGGGCCGGCATGTCAACGACCTGATGCTGTCCTTCTATATGAAGACCCCCGGCGGTTTCGACGTCGAGTTCGGTTGCGAGGGAAGGCAAGTCGACGACGACGAGTGGATCGCCCGGGAGAGCACCGCGGTCAGTTTGTGGGGGCATGACTTCACGGTCGGTGCCCAGGGCTAGCCATGTCCGCGCCGATTGATCCTCGCACGTTCCGAAACGTGCTGGGTCAGTTCTGCACCGGGATCACCATCATCACCACCGTGCATGACGACGTGCCCGTCGGCTTCGCCTGTCAGTCGTTCGCGGCGTTGTCTTTGGAGCCGCCGCTGGTGCTGTTCTGTCCGACCAAGGTGTCGCGGTCCTGGAAGGCGATCGAGGCGGCCGGCCGGTTCTGCGTCAACGTGCTGACCGAGAAGCAGAAGCACGTGTCGGCGCGATTCGGCTCGAAGGAACCCGACAAGTTCGCCGGGATCGATTGGCATCTCTCCGAACTCGGTTCGCCGATCATCGACGGGTCGCTGGCCTACATCGACTGCACGGTTGCCGCCGTACACGACGGCGGGGATCACTTCGTCGTGTTCGGCACGGTCAACTCGCTGTCGGAAGTCCCGAAGATCAAGCCGCGGCCACTGCTGTTCTACCGCGGCGACTACACCGGCATCGAGCCGGACAAGACCACGCCGGCGCAGTGGCGAGACGACCTCGAAGCGTTCCTCACCACTACCACCCAGGACACCTGGCTCTAGGGCCTTCCGCCGTGAGCAGCGGTGATGCCGGCCTGAAACCGATTCCGTGCTGATGGCCGGATAGGCGTGGGGGCAATCGGCCGGCGGCGCGACCCAACGATTTAATGTCAACCAGGATCGACTAATACACTGGGTAACTGTAGCCTCGGAGTCGGCTAGGAGTCGCCACGGCCGTCGGCCCGCAGCGCCAAACCGGTTCGACACCAAGGTGATTCCCCACTGCCGTTCGATTGCCGCTCGGTGCCCCAGCGCTGTGCTATTGTAAACGGGTGCGTCTACAGTATTACGGAGTGTTGCCGCATGCGTCGATCGCAGTCAGGGGCCAACGGCGCCCCGCCTTCAACGCTCACCCCGTCAGATCAAGGTGTGTGAGGCGTCGCAAGGCATCACGATGTGGGGCCGGTCGCTTTCGGTGATGCCGACCCGCAGGATGTTGACGATGTTCGGATGCCCCGAGAGCCCGCCCATCGCGTAGCCCTCACGCAGGAAACGTTCCCTGCTGTCGTCGTCGAAATGCGACGGCAGCACTTTGACTGCGACATTTCGTCCCAGCGCCGTCTCGCGACAGCGGTACACCACCCCGGCGCCGCCTCGAGCCGCCTGGCGCGCGTCCTCGAATCCGGCGGAGGCCAACTCCGCGGCGATCCCGCTCTGTGCGGGTGCCGAGCCGGCAGCCCCCGGGTCTTCAGCCAGTCTTGGTATGTCTTGGCGCTCTACCTCTATGCCGTGAGAGTCGCGAGTCAAGCGTCGCGAATATGAACTCATGGGCATACTGTTCGGTGGCAATCGTTGCCGAATCGCTTTCGCCGGGTAGCTGCCTTCCGACACCCCCGGGGCAAGCAGTGCCGGTCGACCGACGACCCGGCGCCTTGGCGCTCGCTGAAATCAGTTGTGGTCCAGGTTACGCGAGAATTGCCCAGTGCTCAGCGGCTTTTCGGGAGACTCTGAGCGAGCCGCGAGATATGTGGCTACTGTTGTAGCCGTCGACAATTCCAAGGGTACGAGAGAGAAAGCTGTGCAGGTTCGGCGTTTCGGCGAGCTCGAGGCAGTGATCATGGACCGCGTGTGGAACCGCGGCGAGGTCGTCACCGTGCGCGATATTCTTGACGACTTGGCGCATGATCGCCAGATCGCCTACACCACGGTTATGTCCACCATGGACAACTTGCACCGCAAAGGCTGGTTGCAGCGGGAACGGGTGGGCAAGGCTTTCCGCTATTGGCCGACTATGACCCGCGAGGAACATTCGGCCAGATTGATGCGCGATGCCTTCGATACCGGGGGAGATTCGGACTTGGTGCTGGCGTTTTTTCTCAAGCAGATGGACGAGGATGAATCGGCGCGGGTCCGCGACGCGCTGCGCCGGTTCATTGAACGGCAAGAATCGTGAACGCGGCTCTTTTGTTGCTCCTTTATGCGTCGATGTTGACGTGGCTCGGCCCCCTCCTGCTGCGACGCGTCACCGGCACGGGTGTGCGGCCTCAGCTTGCCGTGGCTTGCTGGCTGACAGCGGTGGTTGCTGCGATTGCAGCGTGGTTGGCTGCGCTCGTGTTCCTTTGCGCCGCAGTGCTCGACAGCATCTGGCGCCACAGGGAACCAACTTTGTGCTTCAAGGCGTTAGGGGTCACCGGCCAGCTGGGATTGCCGCAGGCAATTGCGTCGGCCATGGCCATCTGTCTGTCGGTGGCCAGCCTGCTGGCCACCACCGTCGTCAGCTGGCGCGTCGCACATCAGTGGCTGCGGCAACGATCACGCAGTCTCCTGCACGCATCTGCGGCTCGGGTGATCGGAGGCGTCGGTGACAGGTATGGCCGGTCTGACCTGGTAGTTGTTCCGGCGCCGCATCTCGCTGCCTATTGCGTAACCGGTCGCCCCGACGCTGTCGTGGTGGTCACCACCGCTGCTCTGGACCGGCTCGACGAGCCGCAGCTGGCAGCTGTGCTGGCGCACGAGTACGCTCACCTGGCCGGTCGCCATCACGACCTGCTCATGGTACTGCGGGCGATCGCTGCGAGCCTGCCGCGATTGACGCTGTTTTGCACGGCAGCGGAAATGGTGGCGGACTTGCTGGAGATGTGTGCTGATGATGTCGCCGTGCGACGTCACGGGAAGATGGCGTTGCTACGCGGACTGCTGGCGCTGACGGGGGCGCCGCCGGCGATGACGTCGACGGCGCTCGGCGCGGCAGGCACCGCCACGCTGGCCCGCGCGAGCCGGCTAGCCAACCCGATATCGCGCCGCAGGCGTTTGCATGAGCGGGTAATTCTCGGTACGACAATTAGTTTTGCGGTAATCATTCCGTTGGCCTCAAAATTTCACGGTCGCCGGAGTTCTCCCCTTGCGGCTGCTGAGATCACGAGTTGATCTTGATTTCCGGCTTGTCCGTAGGCGGCACCGCCGCGTGTCGTGCGCTGACGCCGGGTTCCACGGTCCCGGGGTGGCTGCTCCTTCCTTGGGGTCGAACGGACACGGGTCCGCGGGTCAGGGGATGGCGCGGACGCGGTTGACGGCGGATGCGAATTCCTTTGCCCAGGGCCAGGTTTCGGGGACCCGCAGGATCAAGTTGCGGGATCGTTTGACCAGGCGGGCCGCAGCGTGCAGCAGCCGGTAGCGCAGGGTCGCCGGTTCGGCCTTGGCCAGCGGGCCGTCCA
>NZ_UPHQ01000315.1 GCF_900566055.1 Mycobacterium innocens | reverse complement strand
GCGGGCAGACCGGCCGCCACCAGAGTTTGCTTCGGACATGATCAGATCCTCCGTAAAAGCTGGGAGAACCCGTCGGATGCCGTCTGATCGACACGCCGATCTCTATCGCGAAGTCAGACGCAAACCAGGTTCGTTCGGGCAGACGGGTCGACGTCGCGGGATCGTGCGCCGCGCGGAGGTCGGGTTTCACGACCTTCACGGTCGCGTTGCGAGGTAGTCCGGCAACGAAGTCGTACCAACGCGGGCGCTTGAATGCCGCCAGGCGGTCGAGGCACCAGCGGTCGAGCTCTTCAGCGGTCACGTCCCCCCGCGCGACGACCACAGCCTTGACGGCTTCACCCCAGCGATCGTCTGGAACTCCTATCACCGCGCATTCCACAACCGCGGGATGAGACGTCAACACAGCTTCGACCTCGATTGAATAAACGTTCTCACCCCCAGGCTTAACCATGTCCTTCTGTCGATCGACGAAGAAGATTAGCCCGTCGCGATCTTCTCGACCGAGGTCGCCGGTGTGCAGCCAGCCGTTGCGCAACACCTCGGCAGATGCATCCGGCAGGTTCCAATCCAGGCGTCGTCGCCGCCCCCCGGAAGCACAACTCACCGACCTGGCCGTGCGGAACCGGCTCGTCGTTGTCGTCCAGCACCGCGGCGACCATGCCAAGCAACGGTCGTCCAAGGACGGCCCCCGGTCGAACGCAATCGTCACCGAAGGCGACGAGCGCCGTGCCGCCTAGCTCGGTCGCACCGTAAGGCGTCGCGCATGTGACACCAGGAAACGATTGCACCGGTGCCTCACTGGTTTGTTGGGAGAAGGCCAGCCGAATGGTGTCCAGAGACCGACCTGCATCAGGGTGTTCGACGATGTCGAACGGATTGGGAAATAGCGTCGCAACCGTGACTGATCACGCCCGAATCATGTCCCAGAAGCGCGCCGCATCGCCGGGTCCGTCGACCACATACGTGCCACCGGTGGCCAGAGTGGTGAACAGAAAGTGCAGCCCGGCGACGTGGAACAGCTTTCGGATGAGTGGCGCGGTGGTCTGATGGGCGACGACGAGGATGGACAGCATCCTGCCGGCGGCGCACCAGGCCGCTCCGTCGAGCGAGTCTGCCGTCGCGGAAGT
This sequence comes from Mycobacterium innocens, assembly GCF_900566055.1. GTDB lineage: Bacteria > Actinomycetota > Actinomycetes > Mycobacteriales > Mycobacteriaceae > Mycobacterium > Mycobacterium innocens. Next base: position 10,496 of record NZ_UPHQ01000315.1, on the reverse strand, counting down.
GGTAGCGGGGCAGGTCAGCTCGGTGTTCATACTTGAACCATTTGAGCCGAGCCGTTTTGACGAGCCCTACCGGGGCCAGGCATTCCCTGCTGGTACTGGTTGGAGAGGGTGGGTCGACATATTGTGTCGGGGTGTCGACCACCGAGAATCGATCTAAGCTTCGGGAACGGCAGCGTCTGTCGACGCGCGAGCTAATCATGGCTGCGGCTAAGCAATGTGTACGTGAGGGGGGCTACGCCTCTGCGACGGTGGAGCAGATCGCCGAGGTGGCCGGCGTGGCGAGAGCAACGTTCTACTTGCACTTCAAGAGCAAGGCCGCTCTTGCGCGCGCCGTGATCGACGACCTTCGGCAACGCTCGCGTCCGAAGCTGGCGCATGAGGAGGGCGCGTCGGTGTCCCACGATGAGCTCGTCGCGCTGATCCGTAGCTGGATCCGGTTCTACCGGGCAGAGGTCGACGGCTTTAGGCTTTGGCACGAGGCGGTCTCGGTCGATGTGGGAGTCGACTCGATGATCGATGCGGCCGAGTCCTCCGTCGTATCTGCGGTTGCCGGGCATACTGCATGGTCGAACCGCGTCCTTGCAGCGCGAGCCGACCTCATTGCCGCGATGATGGTTCTCCAGCTCGATCGCCTGTGCTACGCCTGGTTCATCTCGGGCTGGAAGATGCGGGAATCGGAGGTTGTCGATGAGACTGTCCGCGCCTGGGAGGGGTACTACATCCCCCGTTTGCGGGAACTGGCGGAGCTCGACCGGGCATCGGGTGGGTAGCTCACCCCTCCGACAGGCCCTCGTCGGCGATTCGGTCGGCAAAGGCTTCCAGCCAGGTAAAGCTGTAGGTGGGTGTGCGGGTGTCGCCGATCCTGCGAATGACGCCTGACTGCGCGAGGTAGCCACCCCACCGTGCGGTGTTGAATTGGGTCATGTGGCCGCCGCTGTCAGCGGTGAACTGCCACCCATCTCCGTCGGCTTGATACGTCGCCGAGCCGACGTAATCCTTGTTATCGAGTCTGAAGGAGCTGTCGAATTCGCCAGTGGTGAGCAGTGCCTGCTTCTCGTTGGCGACCATCAACGCACCGACGCCACCTCTGTTGCAGATGATGTGTCCCCACTCGATCGAGCCGTCCTCGTACTGATTGCAGAACAGGCTCCAGGCCAGTTGCTGCCGCGCGTAGTACGGCAACTCCTTCCATTCCGCCCGCTCGCGCCAGTAGGAGTGTTCGTAGCCTGCAATTCCAGACACTGGTTCGCCCAGGATCGTCCCGGTCACCCAGAACGCACGGCTGAAATAGAGCCACGGAAACTCGTCACCGAGGAAGAACGCCTGCAGGCCGGGGCCGAGACTGTGTCCGCGCAGGTCGCACAACTCACCTTCCTGCCAGCACAGGTCGTCATCGCTGACTTCGAAGTAGAACGGCTGCTCTTCGGCTGGACTCATCGCCCCCAGCTTGGCCATCAGGTGATCGCGGTAGATGTGGCGTTCCGGGCATAGCTCACGTCGAACTTCTCCACGCGCGCTGAACACCGCCGCGGGTACTAGCTTCAGCGCGCCGTCACGGTTGTGCATGATCCATAGTCCACCGGTCATCTGGTGGACGAACTTGCGCTCGAGGACATAAAGGTTCCCCGCCGCGTCGCGTAGCCCGCCGTAAGGCCAGATGACTCGCTGGCCCATGCCATAGATCTGTCGGTCCTGGTCGAAATCGGCGATGTGGAAGTCGTAGGGACCTACGACACGTGCCCACTGAAATCCCCCGCGCGGCGGTTTCGCACAGTTGCCTCCATATGTCACCGAAGTCGATTTCATACAAGACTTGTAGTCTAGTGACTAGACAGATAGTCTCTCCAAGTTCAGACTGTAGCCTGAGCGGCGCGCTCGCGTCCACTTCGAGTTTGCTTGAGGACGGGATCGTCGTGTCGACTTACCGTGGCTGGCTCGCAGGCCGTGTGGGTACTGCTCGCCCATATCTAGAGGCACGGACGACAACGGGCGATGTGTCGACGTCACCATCGGCCTTAGCCGGTGAGTTCGACATGCAGACAGCCGACCTCGCCTACCGCGAATGGACGTGTGCCAATCTCGCCGAGGCGTTCCCCGGCCCGATGACTCCGCTGTCGCTGCACCTTGCCCGTGAGTCTTTGGCCAGCAGCGCCGATCGGGTTGTTGACCTGGTGGGGGGTCAGCGGCGCACTGGCGGTCAGTGTCCGGTCGAAGCTGGTTGGTGTGCTCGGTCACCGCCTTTATCAGAACATCAGTGTCTTGCAGCAGTTGGTTGGCGCAATCCCGGGTCAGACCCATCAACGGCGGCTGAAAATTGACCCCTTATCGACACGGGGTTAGTTTTCATGCGTCGCCGACAGCTGCGGAACTCAGCGGCGCACTACCAACCACCTGCCGGGTAGCCGCGCCTGATCTTCGGACTCACTGGGCAGAGCCGAGCCCCTGGGGCCGCGGGTGCATTCACTGCTGCGCAGCGGCTCGGTCAGCGGCTGGTCGGCGACTCCTGAACACCGGTACCCGTCCATCCGGCACAGCTGGAGCAGACCCAATTTTTGGCGCAAACCTGTTGTACCGGGACATTTCCCGCGGTCGACGCGATGCCGACCAGCTACGCGTCGCGCTGGCGAACAAGTACACCAGGGCGAACGCGTCGTCGAATGGGTATCGATGTCGGCGGGGGAGGCGATCGGCGCTCACCCTTCCACCGCACGGTCAGCAGGGCGGGGGATCGGCATCCCATTCGGTCAATGTCCAGCCGTCGGAAGGATTTCCGGTCACCACCACGCGGCCCATGTTCGGCAGCGGCTTCCCGGTCAGCAACGACCGGTCGGGATTATGCACGTTCATCAGCACCCAGAGCATGATCGCCCCGCCATGCGAGAACGCGACCGGGTTTAGTTCGCCGCTGTCGTAAATGTGTTGGACGGCATCGTCGAACCGCGCGTCGAATTCGTTCCCGTCCACCGAGCCCGGGATCCGCGCGCCGCGGTCACCCTGCAACCACCGCAGCGGGACGGTCAAGTAGGCCTTCGCGTTGGACTCGGGTTGGCCTTCGTACTGGCCGGCCTCAATCTCCCGCAGCCACGGCAGCACGATGACGGGTTCGCCCAGCGCCTGCGCCGTCGGCGTGGCCGTTTCCTGGGTGCGGATCATGCTTGAGGCGTAGATGCCGTCGTAGTGGTTAGGGCTCAACTGCCCGGCCGCGAGCGTCGCCTGACACCATCCCTCCGCGGTGAGCTCCGGGCCGGGGGTCGAGGTGTCGATCAGGCCCGACGCGTTGCCCGCCGACTGGGCGTGCCGCACCAGCGTCAACGTGATGGTGTGCGGGCCGGCCGCCCGCGCCGATCCGCAGCTCGCGGCCAACACCGCGACGACGACGGCGGCAACGAAGCGTCGTACAATCATGGCGATTTCACCAGTACAACGCGCCGGCCGGCGCGATGCGCCCGACCCGTCTTTCGGTACCTGCCTGGCGGCAGGCCGAGTCGGGGTATCGAGTCGAAGTAGCGGGGTAGCAAGACAATCTGATGTTCTCCCTTTTGCCGACCAGGGCTTCGCACCGGCCAGCGAGCGCGCGCAAACCCTCAGCAGTCAGCCGCAGCTTCACGCGAAAGAGTCTAAATGATGTTGATCAACTGTGCCGTACAACTCAGTAGCCCCACGGTAGGTCCTGCGCTGGCAGATGCCGAAATGATGTTCATACGCTGTTGATTTGCGAGCGGCCTGCGTGCGCTGCGCTGGCTCGACTGAATCAGGACTGGCCTGGGTCATCGAGGGCGAGCGCGACGAAGCTCGTCAAGGCGGCCTCAAGCCGGTCGCGGCTGAGCGGCGCCGCTTCCCGCGTGGCGCCCGCATGCTGGCTGAACAACGCATGGATCAACACGCCACCGCCGATGGCTTCCAGGACGGCCACGCTATTGGCGGTGTTCCGGAGCAGCCCATTACGTGCGGCTTGGTCGAGGGCCGCGATGTTGAGCTCGAAGTTGGGGTCGACCACCCGGCTTCGGTAGGCGCGGTAGAGATCGGGAAACTGCGCCGCCTCGAGGTGGATCCTCAGACTGGCGATGCCGTCGGCCGAGGTGAAATAGGCGTAGATGTCGCGTGCGTAGGTCATGAGCTGATCGTCAATGGGCCCCTGGCCGCTCACAGTGGGCAGGACCGCATCAGCCAGTGCGTCGAGCAACAAGCTTTCTTTGTCGGCATAGCGTCGGTACAGGACATCTCTGCTGACTTGAGCGGATTTGGCGACGCGGTCGAAATGGAAGCCTGCCCAGCCGAATTCGGCGTACGCCTGCCGGGCGGCGCGCAGGACCCGCGTGTCGATATCGGGATCACGCCGCCGCCCGGCGCCGGGCCGACGGCGACGGGTCGGCGCTGCGGGCGAGGAGTCGTTGCCCGCGTTGTGGTTCCGCGGTTGCTTACGTCCGAGTCCCGTCAAGAGCAGGCCATCCCTTCGCAGAACCGTCGCGAACAGGCAACATCGGGGGAAAATGCTATCCGCACGCTATTGCCAACATATTGTGTCGGTAATAAGGTGTCGTTGTCTACGTCACCGCGGGTTCCGTAGTGATTGCAGTCACCCCAACTCAGTCGTGGACAACGGGTGCGGTCCGGGCGCAACACCGGCTGGCCGCCATCGCGGTGTCCGGCCCTGATAGCGATCAGGCGGACTTCAAAACAGGAGAGAGCAGCAGCAATGGCATCAGACATCGGATCGTTTCAGCACCGTGCGCTGACGGCGCCTTATACGCCGGACGTGAGGGTGCACCACCCGTTCAACACGCCCTTTGGGCTCTCTGAGCAGGTGGTCTATTTTTACGGCGGATGGCGCGAAGCCGATGGCACGCTGCATGTCTTCGAGCGCAAGTTCATCGGCCCCATGACGGCCGGACTCTGGCTGATGAACGCCCGCGGCGGATCAGTGACGATCGAGCCAGATTCTGCGAAAACCGTTCGGGGAGAGGTCAAGCGGCAGTACGCCGACGACCGGGTCTTGCTGCATGGAGCGATGATGGAAAAGGTCGGCGGGTCCGGCGGAGAGTTCCGTTTCGAGGCAGCGCCCGGCAAGTTCGAGTGGCGAGAAGGCGGCCTGCTCTCGCTCGACGGCTCACTGGTCGGACCCGGGGTGCAGATCTATGCGCCCGATCAGACCGAGCCGATTCTCTACATCAGCGAGCTGTACAAGGTTGGCAGGACAGTGCTGGGCGACGAGGTCGAGGGCTTTGTGTTCTGGGACCACGCCTACTGGCCGTCGGGGTATGACTGGAAAGAGTTCCGGGTCTTCAAGGACCTGCAGCTCGGCTGGGAAGCCTTCGCCAACGAATACGACGACGGCACCATCGAGTGGGGCCACCTTTGCCTGGGCCGGCAAGGCTTCAACTTCACCGCCATTGGTGATCAACAAGGCGCGGTCGTGATGGACAGTGGCGTCACCGGCGGCATCGACCTCGGCGATGACGACTGGGCACAGCGCGCCCGTTGGAAGGCCTCCACCGGCGAAGAGTGGACCTTTGAACTCGAGCACGGCGGCAAGCTCTCGGAATTCTCCGCGGCCCGGTGGGGCGGCTACCGAGCACAAGCCGGCCACACCCGTCGAGTAGGCGATGACCGGGAGGTCCGGCTCGGCTTCAGCTGGCTGGAAACATTCGGCGACCGAATCCGCGAGAGCAAGATTCCGTCATTCGACGAGGCCGCGGGCTGATGACAAGTGGCGCGCAGCGCAAGGCGCCACCGGCTCCCGTGCCGGCGGGGGAGAGCGAGTGAGCTCCCCTGGCCGCGTCCTGGTCACCGGTGGAACCGGCGCCCTGGGTGCCGCCACAACCAAGTGGCTCACCCGCGCCGGCCATGAGGTCGTGGTTTTCGCCCGCCATGAACCGCCCGCCCTACCCAAGGGCGCGCGGTTCGTTAAGGGTGACATCAGTGATGCCGAGTCGGTTCGGAGCGGAATGGACGGCTGCAACACGGTGGTCCATCTCGCGTGGGCAGTCAGAGGGTCGATAACCCATGCGGAGGCCGAGCCCATCAATATCGGCGGCACTCGCAACGTATTGCGCGCCATGGCTGAAAGCGGTTGTCAGCGAATGGTGTTCGCCTCTTCCGTGACCGCCTATGGTGCGCATGCTGACCATCCCCAGCTGTGGTGCGAGCATGAGAAGCTCGACCCTGCCTACGGCTTGGTCTATGAATGGCACAAAGCGCAAGCCGAGTCGATGATCGTCGAGTCGGGAGTGGAGGCGGTTCGGGTCCAGCCGACGGCCGTCGTCGGACGTGACGCGCATAATGCTCCGGCGAATGTCTACCGGCAGCTCGCCATTCCAAGCCTTGGCGGCACAACGAAGTTCCAGATGGTCCATCAGGACGACGCCGGACGGTTCTTCGCGCACGCGTGCGACTCGACCGCTGTCGGCCCGGTGAACCTCACCGCGGACGATGTGCTCACCTGGACCGAAGTCGCGCACCTGGCCCGCCGTCCAGCCGCCCCGACGCCACCGGGCCTTTTCGTGCCCGCGGTGCGGGCGGTGAGCAGGGTCGCTCCGGTTGCCCGCTCGGCCCCGGAACTGTTCGACATGTTTCTCCACTGGCCGCTCGCCGACACGAGGCGGCTGAAGGAAGACTTCGGCTTTCTGCTGGGCTATTCATCGGCTGAGGCAATCGCCGACCAAGGCCGCCACTCCACAAGCCACTTCGTACTGGGAATGAAGGAGATTCGCCGCCCGACCAAACTGGACAGGACACATCCGTGTCAACCGGCGCAGGCGGATGAGGCAGGCCGGTCCATCGACGTCGTCTCGGGTGAGGCCCGCGGCGAATTCGACACACCGCGGGCGGATCCGAACTATCCGGAATGGACGTGTGCCAACCTGGAAGAAGCGTTCCCAGGTCCGATGACCCCACTGTCGTTGGAGCTGACTCAAGCGGCGTTGTTCAGCGGCGCCGACCAGGTCGCGCGTATTCTCCCGCTCCCGGAGAAGGTTCGCGACAACATCCGGCGCCAGTTGGGCGTGTTCGGACATCGGCTATACCAGAACGTAAGCGTCTTGCGCGAGATGGCTTCCGCGGTCCCGGGATACACACCGGAGGACTTCGACCATCAGATCAACGGCCAGCCGTTCCCCGACGACTATGTGCGCCCCCGGGTTGGTGCCCGCGACATCGCTGGCTATGTCAAATTCGTAGTGACAGCTGGACCGCGTCTCGCCGGTTTGGGCGAGGCGGTAAGCGAAGTTGAGCGTTGCGCCAACGAACTGACCATCGAATCAAATGCAGCCGCTGCACTTTCCGATGAGCAACTGCGTGCGCGAATCGAATTGCTGTGGGGCGAATGCATCGACGGTTGGAAAGTCGGTCTGCTGTGCACTTTCCTGGTGAGTGCTCCGACAGCGGTCCTCGAACGCCGTTACGGCCCCGCCGCGGTGACACATGCACACGGCAAGGATGCCGACTTGGTTAGCTCCCGCCTGCTCCGGGGTGTCAAGGAACTGTCGGTGCTGGCTCAGCGCAGACCCGAGGCCAAGGCAATCCTTGACTCGGGTATCGACGACCACAGCTGGATAGCACTGCAACAGGCAGACCCGGAATACGCGCGACAGGTGAGTGCCCTGCTGGACGCGGCAGGTCATCGCGGACCCGGCGAGACCGAGCTGGCCAATTCGGTGTACGCCGACGTTCCCTGGCTTCTTTTGCGAGCAGTCGCCGGGGTAAGCAACGTCGTACCGCTACACACTGCCTATGGGCAACCGCGGGATCTACTCGGCGGGCTGTTGACCAGAACGAGCTGGTCGATGATTGCCCAGCGTGAACGCTGCCGTGACGCTGTCATGCGTCTGACGCATCAGCTGCGAATTGCCCTGCGGGAGTTGGGTTCTCGCCGGGCAGCCCGAGGCTGGCTGGCGGCAAGCGATGACGTCTTCTATCTCACCTATCGCGAGTTGTTCTCATCAAGCCCCGATCTGATGGCCACGGTTGCCCGGCGGCGTGCAGAGCGCGATCGGCTGGCGAAGGTCGAACTGCCACTGCGGTTCATCCAACCAATGGACCTCACTGAATGCTCCGGGGTAGCCCAATCCGATCGGGTGATCAGCGGGATGCCGGCTGTTGCCGGTATCGCGGTCGGTAGGGTACGGGTATTGCGAAGTCCCGACGACGAACTCGAGCCGGGCGAAGTGCTGGTTACTCGAGTCACCGACACGGGATGGACGCCGTTCTTCGCCGCCGCCGCCGCTGTTGTCACCGATATCGGCGGATCGATGTCGCACGCGTCGATTGTGGCAAGAGAATTTGGGATCCCGGCAGTAGTCGGCACCAAGAACGGATCACAGCTGCTCACAAACGGGCAACTCGTGGAGGTAAACGGCGCAACGGGTGTGGTGACCATCGTGGAAGAGGCCTGACATCCACCCGTGCGCTTGGGCACGGCAGCATCGTCGCTGAACGGCGAGACCTACCTGACCCCGCGTCGACTGACACAGCGGTCCCGGTGCCGCCGGCAGTATCCTGCCACCTCGAGCACACCGATGAGACTTAACCGGACCGTTTGCGGGGGCATGGCCGGGTGGTTCGTCATGCCAGCATATCGCGGACCTTCACCGCGTCTTGTCCGCGCAGCATCAACTTTCGCGAGTTGTCCATGTGACGGCGCCAGTGTGCCTCTGCCTCGGCGCCTTTCCCAGCCCGCAGCAGCTCAATCAAACGACCGTACGATTTCACCAGTTTGTCGTAGTGCGCCCGCGGAACGGTTCGTCTCTCTCGCAGGGTCGCTTCGGTATGCCGCTCGGATATCTCGTGCAACATGCCGGCGATAACGCTGAGCGTGGCGTTACCCGAGAGCTCGACAAGTCTGAGGTGAAATTTTGCTGTGACTTCCGCCAGCCGTCCGGAGCGCCAAGCGCTTGGAACTTCCTCGGTGAGAATTGATTCCAGCTCGTCAATCGCTGACGGCGTTTGTTGTTCGGCCAGCAACCGCGCGGCCAGCGGTTCAATGCCCGAGCGGGCCACCATCACGTCGCCCATGGTGGCGCCTGCCACCTCGAGCAACAGTCCTACCGGACGAGCCACAATTTCCGGCCCGGGCATACGCACCCGGGCGCCGGTCCGCGAGCCGCGACGGACTTCAACCAAGCGCTCGGACTCGAGCAGCCGCACAGCTTCACGCAGCGTGGGACGGCTCACGCCGAAATGGGTCATCAGTTCCGCCTCATTGGGCAGATAATCGCCATCTTTGAGATCGCCGTCGATCACCATCCGGCGCAGGCTTAGGGCCAGTAGCTCGGCTGTCTTCGGGGAACGGACGATGCCGCTGCCGGCAGTCGCGATAGGGTTGGTTTTGCTCACGGGCGGCAAGGAAACATTGCTGGCCACCACGCCTCCCCGAAACTTTGGCCGCCGGAGGCGGCTTTGTAAGACAACTCAGTAAACCATGTGCGGCGGGCCCGGGTCACAGCGGTGTTTGGCAGCCTCGAGCCGATGCGCCGTACCGAGGAGTCGCACAACGGTCGGTCCTAATACCTTCGAAGCAGACCAATCGGCTCCCCGAGGCGGTGGCCCGCGGCTACCAGACCCCATAGATGGGGAAGGATCGGCTTTCGGCCGTTGCCAAGGGACCCCATATCCTTCGGCGTTGACAATCTGCGGGTTTGTATTATCACCAACGCGCCCGATGTTGTGGACGCTGGCGTGGTCGGGGTATGAGGAGGACGGGTCCGGAAACCAAGTTCTTTGTCGCACAAGCACTTTCCAGTCCTTTCGATTACCCGCGGCTTTTTGAGTGCTTGGTGTCAGCGTTGGGCGCCGGCTACCGGGGTGTCCCGTTTGGCCGTGATGGCGCGTTTGTCGTTGTCCTGGAATAGGATTGGCGCTAGACCTGTTTCATGTGCGAGCTGATGTAGTAGGACAGCATCGGCAAGAACATGTGGGCCCCGGACCGAGCCGGCCCAGCCGATGTTGGATGGGCCGCACGTCGAGTTCGCTGGTGAGGGTGCGAAGTAACCGCTCGACATCGGCGTGGTCTTCTAGCGGCCCAACACGTTTCTTCACACAGGTCGACAGATTCCGTACCGAGTCACGCGATCGAGCGAACGCACCACGCCCGCGGGCTTGGCCACTGGATGTGACGCGAGTCTCGCTGAAGAGCCTGGCAATTGGCTGCACCCGTTGTGTCGCTTGCTGGTCAGAACAGCTTTCGCAGCGTCGGGCGTTATGGCATTGCCATTGCGGCGCGGTACGGCTGTCGTGGCCCGCCACCATGTTACCTGCGATCACCGAAACCGAATCTCGGAATGACGCAAACCGGCGCCATCATCGACACCGCACTTGCTGCGTACTAGCGGGAGTTTCCGGCCTTCGTTGATCGACGGCCTGATTTGCCCTGGTGGGGTTGTGTTTTTGGGCAGGGCTGGTGTATTACCCAACTCGCGGTGTTGGGCGCTGTTGGTCAGCGGGTGGGTGCGTATTGGTGGATTGCGAACAGGTCGGCGAGTCGCTGTTGGGTCGGGCTCATG
>NZ_UPHQ01000101.1 GCF_900566055.1 Mycobacterium innocens | reverse complement strand
GGACCACCGCGGGCCCGGTGGTCCAGGCGCCGCCTGGCTATCCGCCGCCCCTTCCACCGGGCCCGCGGTGGTCGCGGGGCTGATGCTGCGATCACCGTAGGCGCTGCCGTCGGCGGTCACCAGCAGGGCCCGCACGCTACCCCCGTTGAGCTGGGCGGCAAGCAATTCGGGTGATGTGTGAGCGGCCACCAGCGCATCGGCGCGCGAGGTGGCCGCCATGAGCCGGTCGTGCAGATTTCGTCGGGCCTGCAGCCCTAGGGTGACGTCGACGGTGACACCCAGCACCACCAGCAGCCCCGCCAGCAGTGCCACCACCAGCAGCACCACCCGGCGCTGCAACGACGGCGTCGGCGTGGCGGGATCGACCGCAGGTCCCGTCGGGGTAGCCGTCATGACCGTGGTTGTTGGAGCCGGTATCCGATGCCGCGAACCGTGTGCAGCATCCGCGGGCCATGGGCCTCGAGCTTTCGCCGCAGACTGCTGACGTGGACTTGCACCAGATTGGTGTCGTAGGCGTCGTAACCCCACACCGCGCTGAGGATCTGACGGGCGCTGACAATCCGGCCGCGTTGCTGCACGAGAAAGTCGAGCAGCCGAAGCTCGGTGGCGGTCAGTTCCAGCTGGTGGCCATCGCGTGCGGCCACTCCGGCGTCGACGTCGAGTATCAGATCGCCGACCTGCACCACGCGCGGTAACCGGCCCCGGCGCCGCAGCACCGCCCCCACCCGTGACACCAGTTCGGCGAGCTCGAAAGGTTTGACCACGTAGTCGTCGGCGCCGCCGTCAAGACCGCGCAACCGGTCGGGCAGGCCGTCGCGGGCGGTGATCAACACGATGCTGATGTCGCCCCACGCCTGGATGACGTTGATGAGGTCGAAGCCGTCGCGACCCGGCAACATCACGTCGAGCACCACCAGATCCGGCCGCAGGCCCTCCAGCACCTCTTCTAAACCTTCACCGTCGCAACGGGTTTCGGTGTGATAACCAACGTCGGCCAATGCCTCGCCGACCATTTCCCGGATGGTCTCGGAGTCCTCGACCACCAGCACTCGCGGTGCGCCGACGCTGAACCGCCCGATGCGCCCCGCCGCCGAACGGCCTGCGACGCGGTCCGGACGCGAACGATCGGTCATGGCTCCATTGTTAGCGTGCGGTGCTGAGATCAATCTGAAGCGCGCACGTTTGTCCCAACCAATTTTGACGACACGGGGAGCTAGCATGACCGCCCACCACGCCAACCCGCCACCCCCACCGGCGACCGGAGCCGCAGCCGGGCGGCGCCATTCCACCGGCGTGATGATCGGGGCCGCGGTGGCGGGGTTGGCGATCGGCGCGCTCGCCGTCTTCGCGGTAACCGGCGTCACCTGGAAAATCCGCGTCGAGCTGCCCGCCCCGCTATATCCGCCCGCGCTGTCGTCGACGCCACCGGTGAGTAATCTCCCATCACCGCCGGCAGCGCCGACCACGGCGGCGACGGGTACGCCGAGCAGCTCCCCTGCACCGCCAGCAGCGCCGCCGGCGCCGCCGTTGCCGCCGTTGCCGCCTGGTCAGTAAACCGCTCGAGCAAACAATTATCTTCAGGTCCACTTCAAGTACGGCCGTTACCGTCGCGATTACCGAGCACACCGACAGAAACCGACGACGTGAGGAGCCGTATGACCGCCGACGAAAACACCACCGGCCCTGTCGCACCTCCGGCACCTGTTGCACCCCCGCCGGCGGTGGTCGCCGACCCCGGTCGTGAGCGCCATCGCTTCTCGCTGGCCGCGCTGATCGGCGCCGGGGTTGCGGGCCTGATCCTGGGCGCAGCCGGCAGCGTGGCTGCGATCGCGTTTGCCTGGCTGATCAGCGTCGGGCCACCGCCACCTCCCCCGGGGTCGGGGCCCATGCAAATGCCGGGGCAAGCATTCAGCCACGGCCAACCGCCTCCTCCCGGTCCCGGCGGCCCACCCGGACCCGTCGCGGGAGCTTTCCGGCCGATGCCTGGGCCGATGGGCGTGCCGCGTGGTCCGCGACCGCCGGCACCACCGCAGGCCGCGCCTTTCGGCCCCGGCCAACCGCCGGGGGCACCGGGCCAGCCACCCGGACCGCCGCCCTCCACGCAAACCTCGCCGACACCCCGTCCCTGAGCGGTCGCTGAGCGGCACCCCCGCAACCGTCGATGTAAACAATCGTTTATAATTATAAACGTGCGTTTACCCCAGTCGGATGACCGGACGGCGCGAGCACGAATCCGTGACGAGGCGCTGCGGCTGTTCGCCGAGCGTGGGCCCGTCGCGGTCACGATGCGCGACATCGCGACCGCGGCGGGGGTGTCTGCGGCTTTGGTCATCCGCCACTACGGCTCGAAGGACGGGCTGATCGAGGCCGTCGACAATCACGTCGTCGCGACCTTCGACGTGCTGCTGACCGAAACCGCCGACCAGACCGGGGCATCGGGCCTCGGCCCGGCGGCGGTGCCCGGCCTGCTCGACGGCCTGGCCACCCACCTGCCGCCCGACTCGGCGATCCCGGCTTATCTGAGCCGGATGTTGATCGCCGGGGGTCCGGCCGGGTCGACGCTGTTCGAACGCCTTTTTCGGCTCAGCAAAGCGGTTCTGGACGCCATGGTGGCCGCCGGCACGGCCGGCCCCGGCGCCGATCCCGAGATACGCGCCGCCTTCTTACTGGTCAACGATCTGGCTCTGCTGACCCTGCGACCGCGGCTGATCGAAGTGCTCGGCGTGGACCCGCTCACGGCTACCGGGATGCAGCGCTGGGCCGGCGAGGTGTTCTCGATCTACCGCGACGGACTACTCAGCACCTGATGCAGGAATGGAGGCGAACAATGTCCTTATTGGCCTGGCTCGGCGCACGGCTGTTGCGCTCCCGCAGGCTCATGCGCGCGCCCGCCTGGATTTATCACGCACGCGCCGGTGCCCTGTTCGGCTCGCGGATTCTGATGCTCGAACACATCGGCCGCAAATCCGGAACCCGGCGCAATGCGGAGCTCGAGGTGGTCGATCATCCCGACCCGCACACCTACGTCGTCGCCTCCGGCTTCGGCCGGAAGGCCCAGTGGTTCCGCAATATCGAGACCAACCCGCACGTTAGGGTCTACGCCGGCAGCCGCGCCCCCGCGCGCGTCCTCGACCAGGCGCACGCCGACCGCGCCCTAACCGCCTACCGCGGCCGGCACCCGCGGGCCTGGCGACGCCTCAAGCTCGCACTCGAGCAGACCCTCGGCACTGCCATCAGCGACACCGACACGCCGCTGCCGCTGGTCGAGTTGCGCCTCGGCTAAACCCGGTCCGGCCCCTTGGCCGTCATCACCGCGAACAGTGCCAGGAACAGAGCCGCCGGGATCGCGGTTACGCTGAAGTCCCGCGCGCGAATATGGGCGCCCAGCGCAAGGACGAAGTACACCGTCAGCATTGCCGTCGTCAATCGCGCCAGCGCGGGAAATTGGGTTACCGAGAGCAGACCGACCGCCGAGGCGGCCTTGGCCGCGGGCAGGACCGGACGAACACTGGCCGGCACACCCAGGTCGTTGAGCAGCTTCTCGATCGGTGCCAGCGGGATTGCGCATGCCACCGCATCGCCGGCTTGAAACACCGCCAGCGCCGCATAGGTTTTCGGCGAGGTCAAAATGCCCATCGGCTGCTCCTAGCGCCCGAGCTTCGGCGGTGCCCCCAGCGGGCCGTCCACCGGCTTGCGGGCTATCGCCTCGGCCTTGGCCACCGCCTGGGCGATCGTCGGGTCGGTCTCGGTGGAGAACCAATCGGCGACCTCCTCGTCGTCGGCACCGGCAGCATGCTTGGGCAGGTCCTCGACCGGAGACGGCTCGAAGCGGAACACGCCGTCCTCCCCCGGCGTGCCCAACAGCCGGGTGAACCCCTGCAACGCCGCACCGAAATCGCTGGGCACCACCCACACCTTGTTGGCGTCGCCGCGGGCCATCTCTGGCAGGGTCTGCAAGTACTGGTAGGCCAGCATCTCGGGGGTCGGCCGGCCGGCCTTGATCGCGGCGAACGTCTTCTCGATGGCCTTGGCCTGCCCCTGCGCCTGCAGATAGGCCGCGGCGCGCTCACCCTGAGCACGCAATATCCGCGACTGCCGTTCGCCCTCGGCGGCCAGGATCGCGGCCTGCTTGGCGCCTTCGGCCGCAAGAATCTGCGCCTGCTTCTGCCCCTCCGCCTGCTTGATCGCCGCTTCCCGCGTGCCCTCGGCGGTCAGGATCATCGCCCGCTTTTCCCGGTCGGCCTTCATCTGCTTTTCCATCGACGCCTGAATCGATGGCGGCGGGTCGATGCTGCGCAATTCCACGCGTGCAACCCGCAGCCCCCAGCGTCCGGTCGCTTCGTCGAGGACGCCACGCAGGTGGCCATTGATCTGGTCGCGCGAGGTCAACGTCTGCTCCAGCGTCATGCCGCCGACCAGGTTGCGCAGCGTGGTGGTGGTGAGCTGCTCGACGCCGACGATGTAGTTGCTGATCTCGTACACCGCGGCCTGGGGCACCGTGACCTGGAAGTACACCACGGTGTCGATGTTGAGGGTCAGGTTGTCCTCGGTGATCACGGGCTGCGGCGGAAACGACACCACCCGCTCGCGCAGATCCACCCGGGCGCGGACGCGGTCGATGAACGGTACCAGCAACGTCAGCTGCCCACTGACGGTGCGGCTGTAGCGACCCAACCGCTCGATCACCGCTGCCTCGGCCTGCGGGATCAGCGCAACCGACTTGGCCACCACAATGATGGCGAATATCACCAGAACGGCCAGAAACACCAGGCCGGCAACGGCACCTTCCACCGGGATTCCTTTCTCGAGTTGCTACGCGTCTTTGAACACGACCGCGGTGGCCCCGTCGATGTGCACCACGGTCACCGAATCACCCGGTTCGAACACGTCGCCCTCGTTCAGCGGCCGTGCCGTCCACACCTGGCCGTCGATTTTGACCTGGCCTTCGTCACGGGCGACCCGGTTTAGCACCCGCGCGCTCTTGCCCTCCAGCGCCTTGATACCCATCGGCACGCCTTTGCCGGGGGCCAGCCGCCGCCGCACCGCGGGCCGAACCAGCACCAGCAACAGAACCGACACGATCAGAAACACCGCGCCGTCGGCCCACACCGGCCAGTCCATCAGCCAGCTGCTTCCCGCTGCCGCCAGCGCGCCGCCGCCGAGCATCAGCAGGAACATGTCGCCGGTCAACGCCTCTGCGCTGACGAGCGCCAACGCTGCGACGAGCCAGATCAGGGCGACGGGCATGCGCACAGAATACGCGTGATCCCCGGCAACCGCGGCCAACAACTACACTGCGAGATCATGTGGTGTCCCAGTGCAACGCTTTCGATGTGGGCCAACGCCTGGCTCGCCGGCAAGGCCGCGCCCGACGACCTCTTGGACGCGTTATCCCTCTGGGCGCCAACGCAATCGGTTGCGGCATATGACGCGGTCGCGGCTGGGCATACCGGCCTGCCATGGCCGGACGTGGATAACGCCGGGACGGTGTCGCTGTTGTCAACGCTGCGCGCCGCCACAGGCCGGGCAACGACGTCGGCGCCCGGCCCGCCGGATCGGCTGCGCGGGACGATCAACGTGGTGCTGCCGGTGCCGGGCGATGTGCGCGGGCTTTCCGCCGGAACACAATTCGAGCGCGACGCGCTGGCCGCCGGTGAAGCGATCATCATCACCAATCCCGATGACCCCGGCACATCTATCGGGCTGGTCCCCGAGTTCTCTTACCGCGACATCGAACAGACTCCCGACGACGATTCGGCCGTACCCGAGTTGTGCGCCTTGTCGTGGATGGTGTATTCGCTGCCCGGTACCCCGGCGTTGGACCCCTGCGAGCTGGGAGACGCCGAGTACGCCCTGCGGGCCGCGGTGCGCTCGGCAGCCGACGCGTTGGGCGCCATCGGCATGGGACCCAGCGCCGCCGGCGTCGCCAATCCGCGCGGCCTGGTTGAGCAGTTGCTGGAATCCGCACGGCAACACCGCATTCCCGACCATGCGCCATCGCGCGCACTGCGGGTGCTGGAGAACGCCGCACATGTCGACGCCATCATCGCGGTCAGCGCCGGCCTCAGCCGATTGCCCGAATCCGCCGCGGACCGCTTCACCCCGCGCCTGGCGGCCCGTCTCGAGCCGATCAGAGCGCAGTCGTCGTCGGAAGTACAGACTGCGTTCGACGCGCTGCGGCCGCTGACCACGGTGGTGCGGTCCGCGCGGATAGCCGCCGTCAGCGCGATCCTGCATTCGGCTTGGTCGGACTGACATCCAGTTCGCGCGCAACGCAATGCGGTGGACGGCAGGGCTCACCGTTGATGCCGGCCAGACAGCCGGGCACCGGATCGGGGCCGCTGACCCGCGACGGCGCGCGACCGTAGCGAAGTTCGTCGATCAAATCCGCGGCCAGCCGGGCGAACCGCCGATCGGCGTTGGGAGTGCTGGCCCGGGCGAATTCGATGCCCAATGCCTCTGCCTGTAAGCGCAATTCATGGTCGAGGTCCCACACCACCTCGATGTGGTCGGCGACGAATCCGAGGGGACAGACGATCACTGCGGTGGTACCCGCGTTCGCCAGCGCGGCGAGGTGGTCGCCGACGTCCGGCTCCAGCCAAGGAACCTGCGGCGGGCCAGAGCGCGACTGCCAGACCAGGTCATAGTCGGCATATCCGGCGGACTTTGCGACAAGGGTTGCGGCATAAGCGACTTGGCGGCTGTAGAGGCGGGGCCCCCAGCGCTGGTCCGCGGCCACCGGGATCGAATGCGCGGTGAAAAGCAGTCTTGCGTTAGCGGGCACGGTCGCCGCAGCCCCAGCGATGCTGGCGGCGAACATCTCGACGAACAGCGGATGGTCGAAGTAGGGCCGCAGCTTCACCAGCTCGGGCGCGTCCGGGGCGGCCGCCCGGCGGGCCCGGGCAACGTCCTCGGCATACTGCGCGCAGCTGGAATAGCCGCTCCACGCCGATGTCGCGAACACGGCGGCACGACGAATTCCGTTGTCGCGCATGGCTATTACCGCATCTTCGACATAGGGCTCCCAGTTGCGGTTGCCGAAATACACCGGCAGGCCCAGTTCGGCTTGCAGCTGGGCGATCAGCGCTCGGTTGATGCCGTTGATCGGTGATACGCCACCGAAATGCAGATAGTGCTCGGCCACCGCATCGAGGCGCTCGGGTGGCACACCGCGGCCCCGGGTGACGTTGTCCAGGAACGGCCGCACCTGCTCGGGCCCCTCCGGCCCACCGAAGGACAGCAGCAGGACGGCGTCAAATTCCATGCGGGCTAGAGCAACTGAGTGTGTGCGCCGCCGTCGGCGAAGATGATGTCCCCCGTGGTGGCCGGCAGCCACTCCGACAGCAGCGCGCAGACGGTCTTGGCGACCGGCGTGGGGTCCTTCATGTTCCAGCCGATGGGCGCCCGCTGGTCCCAGCCCTCCTCAAGCAGCTGGATCTGCGCGCCGGCCTCCTCACCCAGCGCCCCGCCGACAATGGCCGCCATCGCCAGCGTCCGGATCGGCCCGGCGGCAACGAGGTTCGAGCGCACACCGTACTTGCCGGCCTCGCGCGCCACGAACCGGTTGACCGACTCCAGCGCGCTCTTGGCGACCGTCATCCAGTTGTAGGCCGGCATCGCCCGGCTCGGGTCGAAGTCCATGCCGACAATGGAGCCGCCGCGATTCATGATGGGCAGCAGCGCCTTTGCCATCGATGCGTAGGAGTATGCGGAGATGTGGATACCCTTGGACACGTCCTCGTAGGGCGCGTCGAAGAACGGGTTGATACCCATCCCGCTTTGCGGCATGAAGCCGATCGAGTGGACCACGCCGTCGAGTTTGTTGCCCGCACCGATCACTTCGACAACCCGGTCTGCGAGAGTCGCCAAGTGCTCGTCGTTTTGCACGTCGAGTTCCAGCAGCGGCGCCTTCTGCGGCAACCGGTCGGTGATCCGCTGGATCAGCCGCAACCTGTCGAAACCGGTCAGCACCAGCTGCGCGCCCTGCTCCTGGGCTACCCGCGCGATATGGAACGCGATGGAGGAGTCGGTGATGATCCCGGACACCAGGATCCGTTTGCCGTCCAGCAGTCCAGCCATTGTTTGTCCCCTCTTGCTCTTAGTGGCCCATGCCCATGCCGCCGTCAACCGGGATGACCGCACCGGAGATGTAACTCGCGTCCTCCGACGCCAGGAAGCTGACCACCCCGGCGACCTCGGCAGCGGTACCGACCCGCTTCGCCGGGATGAATTGCAGTGCCCCCTCCTGGATCCGCTCGTCCAGCGCTCGGGTCATATCGGTATCGATGTAACCCGGGGCGACCACATTTGCGGTCACGTTGACCTTGGACAGCTCTCGGGCGATCGAGCGGGCCATGCCGATCACACCGGCCTTGGAGGCTGCGTAATTGGCCTGGTTGCCGATGCCCCAGCTACCGGAGACCGAACCGATGTAGATCAGCCGGCCGAACTTCTTTCGCTGCATACTGCGCGCCGCCCGCTGAGTCACCCGGAACGCCCCGGTGAGGTTGGCGTCGATGACCTTCTCGAACCGCTCCTCCGTCATCCGGATGAGGAACGCGTCCGCGGACACGCCGGCGTTGGACACCAGCACCTCGACCGGACCCTGGTGCTCCTCGACCTCTTTGAAGGCACGGTCGACGGCGTCGCTGTCGGTGACGTCACACTCGACGGCGAACAGCCCCTCGGGCGCCCCGGATCCGCGATGCGTGACGGCCACCTGGTGGCCGTCGGCGGCCAGCCGCTGGGCGATCGCCAGCCCGATCCCGCGGTTTCCGCCGGTGACCAGGACCGAACGGGATACGAAGGGGGGTTTGCCGCCGTCGGTGGCGGCCTCGCTTGTGGTGTCGGTGGCTGTGTCAGTCACCCCGTCAACCTAGCGTCTCGTTGAGGCAACGCCGAAATCGGCTCGTCGCATGTCGCGAACGTCAACACCAGGGCGAGAAATCGGGCGGGGCCAGATCTCGCCGTGGCGTTACATTCGGCGAGACGTCAGGTCGGCAGCCGGCGGTTGATCAGCAACGCGGCCAGGCCGGCCAGCGCCAGCACCAGCGCACCCAGGCGCAGCCAGCCCGCGCTGGCGTCACCTTTGATGGTCTCGTAGCCGATCTGCTGCTGCAGCGACGTGTACACCGCCTTCAGCTCGGCCAACGAAGCTGCGTTGTAAGCGTTTCCGCCGGAGAGTTGGGCCACCTTCTTCAGGGTCTCGTCATCGACCGGTACCGGCTGACGCTGACCGTTGATCTCCACGAAGCCATAGGGGGTGCCGAACGAGATGGTCGAGATCGGCACGCCCTGGTCCTTGGCGGTGCGAGCAGCGGTAAAGGCGCCCTTGGGGTTGTCCGGATTGGTCGGCATCGTCTCCTTGCCGTCGGAGAACAACACGATGCGCGCCGGCGGCGGCGTGTCGCCCCCACCGATCACCGCGCCGACGGTGGCGATGGCCTGCAAGGCGGTGAAGATCGCCTCCCCGGTGGCCGTGCGATCGGCGAATTGCAGCTTGTCCAGCGCGTTCTTGGTCGCGTCACGGTTGGTCGTCGGCGACACCAGCACCGTCGCGGTGCCGGCGTAAGCGATCAGTCCGAGATTGATGCCGGGGGTGAGCTCGTCGGCGAACTGCTTGGCGGCCTCCTGCGCGGCGACCATCCGGTTGGGTTCGACGTCGGTCGCGCGCATCGACTGCGATACGTCGATCACCAGCATCACGACCGCCCGGTTCCGCGGAATCCGGACGTCATGCGTCGGTCCGGCCATCGCGGTCGTCAACAGCACCAGCGACAACGCCAGCAGGATCGCCGGAACATGCCGCCAGCGGGAGGGCCGCTTGGGCGCCACACTCTCGAGCAACTCCATGTTGGCGAATCGCAGCATCCGCTTCTGGCGGGCCAGCTGCAGCACGATGTAGAGCGCCACCAGCCCGACGACGACAAACAGGAACAGGAAGAACCACGAGTGTTCGAAGCCGGACAGCGTCATCGGCCCGAGCAACGGCAGTGTCATATCAGACCCGTCATAAAAGATGCGAGCAGGTGTGTCACTGAGCCCCCGCCATGGCACCACGTCGGCGGGAGGCGACGAAGCGGACGATGTCGGCCAGCCAGTCGCGGTCGGTGCGAAGCGTCAGCACCGGTGCGCCACAACCGCGGAGGGTCCGGGCCACGTCGGCGCGGTGCGCCGCCGCCGCCCTGGCGAAATCGTTCTGCAGCTGTGTGTCGATGGTGAATTCGCGGGTGACGCCGCTTTCGGCGTCCTGCAGGATCACGTCGCCGATATCGGGCAGCTCGACATCGCGCGGATCCAGTACTTCGATGGCCAGCACCTCGTGGCGGGCCGCGATCGCCCGCAGCGGCCGCATCCAGTTGATCGGCCCCAGAAAGTCGCTGATGACCACCGCCATCCCTCGACGGCGTTCCGGCCGGCGCAGCGCGTCGATGGCCACCGCCAGGTCCCCGCGTACCCCGGCCGGAGCCTTGGGCATGGTGGCGATGGTGCGCAACATGGTGTGCTGATGCTGGCGGCCGGTACGGGCCGGCACCCGAGTCATCGTGGCGCCGTTGGCGACCAGGGCGCCGATCCGGTTGCCGCCACCGCTGTTGAGGAAGGTGATGGCGGCCGCCGCCGCCACGGCGAGGTCACGTTTCTCGCAGACGGCGGTACCGAAGTCCAGGCTGGCCGACATGTCCACCACGAGCCAGGTTTCCAGTTCCCGGTCGGCGATCATCTGCCGCACGTGGGGGTGGGTGGTCCGGGCGGTGACCGCCCAGTCCATCCGGCGCACGTCGTCGCCGGGCTGGTAGAGACGCGACTCGCCCGGCTCCGTGCCCGGCCCGGGGATCAAGCCGAGGTGATCGCCGTGCAAGACACCGTCGAGCTTGTGCTTGACGGTCAGCTCCAGGGTGCGCAGCGCCGCCGACAGCTTGGGGTCGTCGATGTCGCCACGCAGCAACGACGGCGGATGGACGACCGCCGGCGCCTTGCTTTCGGTCACCGGCCGCTAGCCGCAGCCGCCGCCTGCATTACCGGCGGTACCGAATGGCCTTGTTGCGGAACGGCGTTCACTTGCGGCAAGGCGACGGTCTGCAACACCCGGTTGATGATGATCTCCGGGGTGATCTCGTCGGCCAGCGCGTCGTAGGTGAGCACCAGCCGGTGCCGCAGCACGTCGGGGATGACTTCGATGACATCCTGCGGGATCACGTAGTCACGCCCGCGCACCAGCGCCAGCGACCGGGCGGCGGCGATGATGCCCAGCGAAGCTCGCGGAGATGCGCCGAAGGCGATCCAGCTCTTGACGTCGTTCATCCCGAGCTGTTCGGGTGCCCGGGTGGCGAAGACGACCCGCACCACGTAGTCGACCAGCGCGTGGTGCACGAAGTTGTTGGCCGCGATTCCCTGTAGCCGCACCAGGTCGCCGGGGTTCAGGATCTGCTTGGGCTGCGGCGGGGTGACGCCCATCCGGTAGATGATCTCGCGCTCTTCCTCAGCCGAGGGGTAGCCGACGTTGATCTTGAACAGGAAGCGGTCGCGCTGCGCCTCGGGCAACGGGTAGACGCCCTCGTGTTCGATCGGGTTCTGCGTCGCCATCACCAGGAACGGGTTGGGCAGCGGGAAGGTCTTACCGCCGATGGAGACGTGACGTTCCTGCATCACCTCCAGCAGCGCCGATTGCACCTTGGCGGGGGCACGGTTGATCTCGTCGGCGAGCAGGAAATTGACCACCACCGGCCCGAGCTCGGTGTCGAATTCCTCCTTGCCCTGCCGGTAAATGCGAGTACCGACGATGTCGGTGGGCACCAGGTCGGGGGTGAACTGGATCCGGGCGAACGTCCCGCCGACGACCCGCGCGAAGGTCTCCACCGCCAGCGTCTTGGCGACCCCGGGCACGCCTTCGAGCAATACGTGGCCCTTGGAGAGCAGGCCGACCAGCATCCGCTCCACCAGCTGGTCCTGGCCCACGATGATCCGCTTGACCTCGAAGATGGCCCGCTCGAGGGTGTGCACCTCGGCGGCCAGCCCGTCAGAACCACCAGGACCACCCGCGGATGCCTCATGGGCCGGCGCGCCGGATTGCCCGCCCGGACCCGGGTAACCGCCACCTGCTGCTGTCATCGACAACCCTCCACCGCTCGATCAGACACGACTGCTGATACGACCAACGTCGCGGGGCAGCGACGTGCCCGCGTTCAACTATTCCAGGCGCCGTGGATTCCGTCGACGCCGCGGTTCCTGCCCGGCCACCCTAGACCCTCCGGGCGGGACGCACCCGTCCGGGGGAAGCCGGACCAGGCGCCCCGACAGTCGCCGGAGCCGCACCGGCTCAGTACTCGATGATCCTGGTCACGAACGGTGTCATGCCGGCCTTGCGCACCGGGCTCACCGTGACCTTGCCGGCAAGGCTGGACGCTTCCAGCATCTGACCGTTGCCCAGGTACATGGTGACGTGCTGGCTACCGCCCGGGCCGTAGAAGATCAGGTCGCCGCGTCTGGCCTCGTTGGGCGGGATGTGGCGCCCCGCGTTGTACTGGTCACCGGAAAACCGCGGGATCAGCACGCCCACGCCCGCGAAGGCGTAGCGCATCAACCCCGAGCAGTCGAAGCCGACGGTCCCGGCGCCGGAGTCCACGCCCTTACTCGGCCCCTCCAGAGTGCCGCCGCCCCAGGAATAGGGGACTCCCATCTGTGATCCGGCCCGGCGGATCACGTACTCGATGGCCTGCCGGCCGTTGGCACGCGGAATCCGGCTGGGGCTGGTGTTGGCAGCACCGGGGGCAGGACTGCCGCCGAGGTTGATGCCCAGCCCGCCCAGAAACTGTCGACCCAAGTCGAGGGTGGTCTGGGTGGCCTGGGCGGTGGCCTGAAGCGACGCGTTGGCGACGGCCAGCGCATCTCCGGGTGCGCCCGCGCTGGCGGTTGCCGGCAAAGTCGGATCCCACGGACCGGGATCGGCGTCGGCCGGCGTCGCTACAGCAACCAAGAGCCCGGTCACCATCGCGGTGATCCAGGCCAGGTTGATCAGGCGAAATCGCTTGTGCCGCATAAATCCCCGTTCACCACTCGATGTAGCGCACCACGAAGGGCGTCATGCCGCTGGTGCGCACGGGCGCAACGCGGACCTTCAGGCCGATGTCGGGCGCCTCGAGCATCTGACCGTCGCCCAGGTAGATCGTCACGTGCTGGCTGCCGCCGGGGCCATAGAAGATGACGTCACCGCGACGCATCTGGGAAGTCGGGATCTTGCGTCCCAGGTTGTATTGCGAACCCGAGTAGTGCGGCAGCTTGATGCCGACCCCGGCAAACGAATACAAGACCAGGCCGGAACAGTCGAAGCCGGTAATGCCGGCCCCGGAGTCGATCCCCTTACTGGGACCCGCGGCATTGCCGCCACCCCAGGAATACGGCACCCCGATCTGTGACATGCCCCGACGGATCACGTACTCGCTGGCCTGACGTCCGTAGACCCGCGGAATCCGGCTGGCATGCGTCGAACCCGCCGGGGCGTTGGTGATCCCGGTATCGGTGGGCTTGAGGATGCCCAGCTGCTGCAGGAAGTTTCGTCCCATCTGGGCGGTGACCTGTGCCGAGGTCGCCGAGTAGCCCAACACCTGGTTGACCACCGCGATCGGGTCCCCGGGGATGTTGGCGCTGGGAATCTGCGGCAACGAGGGGTCCCACCCGTCCCAGCGGCGGCCGCCGCCGGGTCCTGTGCCCGGGTCCCACATCTCACCGGGCGTGCCCTGCCCGCCGGCCGAGGACCAGGCGACCAGCCTGGCCGCCTGCAGCCTGGCCTGCGCCTCGTCTCGTTCTGCGGCCAGGCGGTTGACTTCCTCGCGTTGTTCGTCGAACTTGCGCTGGGTGTCGGTGAGCGCGGCCACCGCCGCGTCCTGGCTGGCTTTCGCATCGGCAGCGGCCTTGTCGGCCTTCTGCTTGGCCAGCCGGGCCGCCGATTCCTTGTTCACGTGTTCGGTTCGGGCCCGCTGCAGGTTGGTCATCACCGTCTCGGTGCTGACGGTCATCGCCCTCGTCGCGGTCGCCGCGGCGATGATGTCGTCGGGGCTCTTGGCTGTCAGGTAGCTGTCGGACGGGCCATTCATATAGGTGGCCGCCGCGAAGGTGTCGAATCGGTGTTGGGCTGCGGAGATCGCCGCGTTGGCGTCCTTGACAGCCTGCTGGCTGATCTCGAGCTCATGTTCGGCAGCGGTGGCCTCGTCGCGAGCGGTTTCCACGGCGACCATCGCTTTGTTGACGCTCTCCTGCTCCATCTCCACGGTGGCGCTGAGGTCCTGCAGCCGCTGATTGGCCTTGGCGACCTCCGCGATCAGCGCGGCGATGGGGTCAGTGCCGGGATTGGCGGGTGCCAGGCCGGGAGTCGATACCAGCAAGATCACGCTCAAGACCGACGGAATGGCCGGCCGCACCAACCGTGCTGCCGATCGTGAAGCAGAGCCACCTCGGGTCCGTCTCATCGACTCTGGTCTCCTATGGCTCAAACCGGACGGACGGCAGTCGGCGCCGAAAGCGCTAATGGCATCACAATCATCATTCGCACCGTACGTCACACCTGACGCTAAAGAAACGTATGTCACAAAGTGCACCCTGGACGTGCAATTAATGTGACCGAATGGTGATGTGAAGCGTTTGCCACCGGCCAAACACACGGCCGGTGCACTACCCTCGGCCGAGGCTCACGTGCTGGCTAGACGCCCTGGCCGGTTTGATCCGACGTTGTGTCGGCGCTGTCACCCGAGGTTGCTGACCGCCGGGCGCGCAGCTGCATGAACCGGGTGCCGACGGCTGCGGCAAGCACCGCAATCAGCATAAAAATGGTCAACCCGGCCCAGGGAAACTCCGGTGTGTCCAGCTCGTGCAAGAAATTCTGCGCGGACTGCACCGGGTTGCCCGTCTTGGAATGGTCCTCCCCCGCCTCCAGCGTGACCCGCGGGTACTGCGTGCTGTAGCTGCCGACGTAGCTGGGACTGAGCACCAACACCGTCGCGTCCTTGTAGTCGGCGCCCACGACGGTCGCGACATCCCGCAACGGAGTGTCATTGGGCGGGTTGTGGTCCAGCAGGACGATCTTGAGGTTGATGCCCTCGTCGTGAGCGTGGTTGACCACCTCGAGCAATCCCGGCACGGCCGCCGGCGGCGCGCTGACGCCGACCGCGGCGACTTGTGCCTTGACCGCCGTCATGTCGACGTCCTGTGGAATGTAGACCGGCAGGAACGGGATCGTCTGGGGTAACGGCAGCTGGCCTGCGGTGTCGTGCCAGGTCATGGTCTCGCTCCTCTCACACCTCCCGCGGTGCTACCGGAACCGTACGCGTTGAAGTTGCGTCGCCAGCGTTCAGTGTGCCCGTCGGGACGGCAATTTCGCGATGTATCCGCCCTGGCGACGCACTCGAAGCCAGCAGAGCGCCCTCGACACTGCTGCCGTGTCGTCGGTATCCCGGCCAGTCGAATCGGCGGGGGCTTTTCAACTCGCGCCCGGCACGACAAGACTGAAGGGCACGGGTACCAACCGCAATGCAGGACAACCGTACTGTTAAAGTGGCTGAGCATGTGAAGCACCGTCGACACGGCCCGTCGGCGGCAGAACTGAATCCTCGGGAGTTGATGTGACCAGCAAAGAGTCAGTGAACTCGTTCGGAGCCCGCGACACACTCAAGGTCGGCGACCGGAGTTACCAGATCTATCGCCTCGACGCCGTCCCCAACACCAGGAGACTCCCCTACAGCCTCAAGGTCCTCGCGGAGAACCTGCTGCGTAACGAAGACGGCAGCAACATCACCAAGGATCACATCGAAGCCATCGCGAACTGGGACCCCGAAGCCCAGCCCAGCGTCGAAATCCAGTACACGCCCGCCCGGGTCGTCATGCAGGACTTCACCGGCGTGCCCTGCATCGTCGACTTGGCCACCATGCGGGAGGCCATCGCCGACCTGGGCGGCAAGCCCGACAAGGTCAACCCGCTGGCGCCGGCAGACCTGGTGATCGACCACTCGGTGATCGCCGACCTGTTCGGGCGGGCCGACGCGTTCGAGCGCAACGTGGAGATCGAGTACCAGCGCAACGGCGAGCGCTATCAGTTCTTGCGTTGGGGCCAGGGCGCTTTCCGCGACTTCAAGGTGGTGCCGCCGGGCACCGGCATCGTGCACCAGGTCAACATCGAATACCTGGCGAGCGTCGTGATGACCCGCGCAGACGGCGCGGGGGGAAAAATGATTGCCTACCCCGACACCTGTGTGGGCACCGACTCGCACACCACGATGGTCAACGGCCTGGGGGTGCTCGGCTGGGGTGTGGGCGGCATCGAAGCCGAGGCGGCCATGCTGGGTCAGCCGGTGTCGATGCTGATCCCGCGGGTGGTCGGCTTCAAGCTGACCGGTGAGATCCAGCCCGGCGTCACGGCCACCGACGTCGTGCTGACCGTGACCGAGATGCTGCGCAAGCACGGCGTGGTGGGCAAATTCGTCGAGTTCTACGGCGAGGGGGTGGCCGAGGTGCCGTTGGCCAACCGCGCCACCCTGGGCAACATGAGCCCCGAATTCGGTTCTACCGCAGCCATTTTCCCGATCGACGAAGAGACCATCAGCTACCTGCAGTTCACCGGCCGCAACGACGAACAGCTGGCGTTGGTCGAGACCTATGCCAAAGAACAGGGCATGTGGCACGACCCGAAGCATGAGCCCGCGTACTCGGAATACATCGAACTCGACCTGTCCGACGTGGTGCCGTCGATTGCCGGACCCAAGCGCCCGCAAGACCGCATCGCGTTGTCGGCCGCCAAATCCACGTTCCGCGAGCAGATTCCGAACTACGTCGGCGACGACCCCGACAAAAAGGACTACTCGAAGCTGGACGAGATGGTCGACGAGACGTTCCCGGCCAGCGACCCGGGGGCATTGAGCAACGGCCATGCCGACGACCACACTTCGGTGGAGTCGGCAGCCAAGCACGCCAAGGGCAGGGTGAGCAGCCCGGTGACGGTGAAGTCCGACGAACTCGGCGAATTCGTGCTCGACCACGGCGCGGTGGTGATCGCCGCGGTCACCTCGTGCACCAACACCTCCAAC
The DNA here is from genome assembly GCF_900566055.1 of Mycobacterium innocens. Classification (GTDB taxonomy): domain Bacteria; phylum Actinomycetota; class Actinomycetes; order Mycobacteriales; family Mycobacteriaceae; genus Mycobacterium; species Mycobacterium innocens. The sequence goes on along the minus strand of NZ_UPHQ01000101.1, from coordinate 31,418 downwards.
CCGGAGGTGATGCTGGGCGCGGCGCTGCTGGCGAAAAACGCCGTCGAAAAGGGGCTGGCCGCCAAGCCGTGGGTGAAGACCACCATGGCCCCGGGCTCCCAAGTGGTCAGCGACTACTACGACAAGGCCGGCCTGTGGCCGTATCTGGAGAAGCTCGGCTTCTATCTGGTCGGCTACGGGTGCACCACGTGTATCGGCAATTCGGGCCCACTGCCCGAGGAGATCTCGAAGGCGATCAACGACAACGACCTTTCGGTGGCGGCCGTCTTGTCGGGCAATCGCAACTTCGAAGGCCGGATCAATCCCGACGTGAAGATGAACTACCTCGCCTCACCACCGTTGGTGGTTGCCTACGCGTTGGCCGGGACCATGGACTTCGACTTCGAGTCACAGCCGTTGGGCACCGATAAAGACGGCAACGACGTCTACTTGAAGGACATCTGGCCGTCGCAGAAAGACGTCTCCGACACCATCGCGTCGGCGATCAACCAGGAGATGTTCACCAAAAACTACGCCGACGTGTTCAAGGGTGACGAGCGCTGGCGTAGCCTACCGACCCCGAGCGGCAATACCTTTGAGTGGGACCACGATTCGACCTACGTCCGCAAGCCCCCGTATTTCGAGGGAATGTCGGCCGAACCGGAGCCGGTGGGCAACATCACCGGCGCCCGGGTGCTTGCGCTGCTCGGTGATTCGGTGACCACCGACCACATCTCCCCCGCCGGCAGCATCAAACCGGGCACCCCCGCCGCGCAATACCTCGACGAGCACGGCGTGCAGCGCAAGGACTACAACTCCTTCGGCTCGCGCCGCGGCAACCACGAGGTGATGATTCGCGGCACATTCGCCAACATCCGGCTTCGCAACCAACTGCTCGAGGACGTTTCCGGCGGTTACACCCGCGACTTCACCCAGGAGGGCGGACCGCAGGCGTTCATCTATGACGCGGCGCAAAACTATGCGGCACAAAACATTCCGTTGGTGGTGCTCGGCGGTAAAGAGTATGGTTCCGGCTCCTCACGCGACTGGGCGGCCAAGGGCACACTGCTGCTGGGCGTGCGGGCGGTGATCGCCGAGTCGTTCGAACGCATTCACCGCTCCAACCTGATCGGGATGGGGGTGATTCCGCTGCAATTCCCCGAGGGAAAGTCGGCTTCGTCGCTGGGGCTGGACGGCACCGAGGTCTTCGACATCACCGGGATCGAGGCGCTCAACGACGGCAAGACACCGAAAACGGTGCATGTCAAGGCCAGCAAGGACGCCGGCAGTGACGCCGCGGTTGAGTTCGACGCGGTGGTACGCATCGACACACCCGGCGAGGCCGACTACTACCGTAACGGCGGCATCCTGCAGTTCGTGCTGCGCAACATGCTCAAATCGGGTTAACGCCAGCCGACCCCAGCCCTGGCCATGCCGAAAGTCAGCGAGGACCATCTGGCGGCTCGCCGCCGCCAGATCCTCGACGGCGCACGTCGCTGCTTTGCCGAGTACGGCTACGACAAGGCCACCGTCCGGCGTCTGGAACAGGCGATCGGTATGTCGCGCGGTGCGATCTTCCACCACTTCCGGGACAAGGACGCGCTGTTCTTCGCGCTGGCGCACGAGGACGCCGAGCGCATGGCCGATGTCGCGTCGCGCGAAGGCCTCATCCAGGTGATGCGTGACATGCTCGCCGCGCCCGAGCAGTTCGACTGGCTGGCCACCCGGCTGGAGATCGCGCGCAAGCTACGCAATGACCCGGTGTTCAACCGCGGCTGGGCGGAGCGCTCCCTGGAACTGGCCGCCGCCACGACCGATCGACTGCGCCGGCAGAAGCAAGCGAAAAGGGTGCGCGACGACGTTCCCGGCGACGTGTTGCAGTGCTACCTGGATCTGGTCCTCGACGGACTAGTGGCCAGGCTCGCCTCCGGCGAAGACCCCCAGCGGCTCTCCGCCGTACTGGACCTGGTGGAAAACTCGGTGCGCCGCCGCTGATTTGTGCCGGGTGCGTAACGCCACGGCGAAAAATCCGAAACTGGCCGTGGTGTTACGCTCGCGCCGGGCGGGCGCGATGATTTGGTCCGCCGCGGCTGCGCATCGTGGTACCGGATTCGAGCAGCATGCTGTGAACCGATCCGTACGATCGCCCGACGCTGGCCGCCAAGTTGCGGATGCTGGCTCCGCCCTCATAAGCGTTGCGCAACTCGTGCAACAACTGATCGCGCGTCTTCTTCGACTTCCGCTGGGTTCTCACCGGCTGCCTCCCACGCATGGTCACGATCCCCGGGTTCCAGGGTAAGAACCGGCCGGCGACAGCGGGACCGCTTTGGCCGAAAACGCTTGCGATTTCTCAGGCCAGCTCGATGAGGTCCCGATACTCCTCGGACCAATAGTCCTCGGTGCCGTCGGGCAACAGCACGACCCGTTGCGGGTCGAGCGCCTCGGCGGCACCAGGATCGTGGGTCACCAGCACCACCGCGCCGCGGTAGCTGCGCAGCGCGTCAAGGACCTGTTCACGCGAGGCGGGATCGAGGTTGTTGGTCGGTTCGTCGAGTAACAGCACGTTCGCCGTGGAGGCCACCAGCCCGGCCAGCGCGAGGCGCGTCTTTTCGCCGCCGGACAGTGTGCCGGCCGGTTGCTCGAGCTGTGGGCCGCTGAACATGAACGCGCCCAGCAGGCCGCGCAACTCCTGGTCACCGGTTTCCGGTGCGGCGTGCCGAACGTTCTGCCAGACGGTCGCGTCGTTGTCCAGCGTGTCGTGCTCCTGCGCGAAATAGCCGATGCGCACACCATGTCCGGGCTCCAGCGCCCCGGTGTCGGGTGTTTCGACACCGGCCAGCAGCCGCAGCAGTGTGGTCTTGCCGGCGCCGTTGAGTCCGAGCACGACGACGCGCGAGCCCCGGTCGATGGCCAGGTCGACACCGCTGAACACTTCCAGCGATCCGTAGCTCTTACTGAGCCCCTTGGCCACCAGCGGGATGCGGCCGCAGGCGGCCGGGGTGGGGAACTTGATTCGGGCCACCTTGTCGGCTACCCGTTCCTCGTCGAGCGCCGCCATCATCCGATCGGCCCGGCGCAACATGTTCTGTGCCGCAACGGCCTTGGTGGCCTTGGCGCCGAGCTTGGCGGCCTGGGTTCGCAGCGCGGCGGCCTTGCGTTCGGCATTGGCGCGTTCCCGGCGACGACGCTGCTCGTCGGTCGCGCGGGCATCGACATATTTCTGCCAGCTCATGTTGTAGACGTCCATCTCGCCGCGCACCGCATCCAAGAACCACACCCGGTTGACCACATCGGCGATCAGGTCGACGTTGTGGCTGATCATCACCAGCCCGCCGGTGTGTGACCGCAGAAAATCCCGTAGCCAGCCAATCGAATCCGCGTCGAGGTGGTTGGTCGGCTCGTCGAGCAGTAGCGTGGTCCCCGATCCAGCGCCGGTGTCGGAGGCGGCGAACAGAATCCGCGCCAGCTCGACCCGGCGGCGCTGGCCTCCGGACAGGGTACGCAATTGTTGGGTCAGCACCCGTTCGGGCAAGCCGAGACTTGCGCAGATCCGGCCCGCCTCACTTTCGGCGCCGTAGCCGCCGAGCGCGACGAAGCGCTCCTCGAGCTGACCGTAGCGGCGGATCGCGCGGTCGCGCGCGTCGTCGTCGGCGACCTCGGCCATCAATGCCTGCTGCTTCTCCAGATCGGTGAGCAACACGTCGAGCCCGCGAGCCGACAGCACCCGGTCCCGAGCCAGCACGTCAAGGTCTCCCTCTTTGGGATCCTGTGGCAGATAACCTATTTCGCCGTTGCGACTAACCGATCCGGCATAGGGTTCGCTCTCCCCGGCCAGGATGCGCAGCGTGGTGGTCTTGCCGGCGCCATTGCGGCCCACCAACCCGATGCGATCGCCCGGCTGCACGCGCAAATCCGGACCCTCGGGCGAGAGCAGGATGCGCGCACCAGCTCGGACCTCGAGGTCCGTTGCCGTGATCACAATCGCTCTCCTTGGGCGCTGCTGTCGTTACTTGTCGTCGGTGAAGACCGGCGGCCGCTTCTCGGCGCGCGCGGCAACCGCCTCTTCGAAATTGGCTGTGAGCAGCCGGACGAAAAGTTGCCCCAGACCCTCGGCCTGCATATGCCCTTCCAGGCTGGCGGCGTCTAGTCCACTCCACAGTGTACGTTTGGTCAACTCAATTCCCGGCCGCGAGAACGCCGCCATCCGCGCCGCGATCGCATAACAGGTGTCCAGCAGCTGGCCGGCGGGCACCCTGCAGGACACCAGCCCGATGCGCTCGGCTTCCTCGGCGCTGACGTCGCGCCCGGTCAGCATGATCTCGAAGGCACGCGAGGATCCGATGGCCCTGGGCAACAGGTAGCTCAGCCCCAGTTCGCTGGCCGTCAGCCCGTTGTTGATGCCGGCGGCCCGGAAATAGGCACTGGTGGAGGCCACCCGGATGTCCGCGGCCAGCGCCAGGCACAGCCCCCCGCCGATGGCCGGGCCGTTGACCGCGGCGATCACCGGTTGGTGCAACCGGCGCAGCTTCAGGATGACCTCGTCGAGCAACTCCATCGATCGCAGCGCATAGGTCGGCCGGGTCAGGCCCTCGACATTAGGCACCGCACCCGCGGACTTGTGATCCGCACCGGAGGAGAAGCCCCGCCCCGCCCCGGTCAGCACCACCACCCGCACCGAATTGTCGTAGCTCAGCGTCTCCAGGGCCTCCTTGAGCGGCACCATGACGTCGAAAGCCATGGAGTTCATCCGCTCCGGCCGGTTGAGGGTGATCAGCGCTATTTCGGGGCGCGGGTGTTCCAGCAGGACCAAACTCACCCGTGCACGGTATCGCGTACGGCAGCGCGCCCGGCCGTCACCGCCGCCGGATTGTTGACGGTCTAGGCGACTTCATAGGCCTTGAGCTGCTGTACCAAGTCTTCCAGAGCTGCCGGGGGCAGGGCCCCGGGCTGGTTGAACAACAGTTGACCCTTCTTGAATGCCATCAGCGTGGGAATCGACCGGATCTGGGCCGCCGCTGCCAGTTCTTGCTCTTCTTCGGTGTTGACCTTGGCATAGACCACGTCGGGATGTTGCTCCGAGGACGCCTGAAACGTGGGCGCGAAGGCGCGACACGGGCTGCACCAGGAGGCCCAGAAATCGACAAGCACCATGTCGTTGTCGTTGACGGTTTCATCGAACTCCGCAGCAGTGAGGTCTTTGGTTGCCATGACTGCCGTAACGCCCCGGGCAGGCGACTTTGTTCCAAGGAGGTCGAGAGCAGGCCGCGCTGCCGTGGCGGCGAGATCTGGTAGGCCCGGAGCTGGCGCACCAGGTCATCCATGATCGCGGGATTAGCGACACCGGCCTGCTTGAACACCAGCTTGCCCTTCCTGAACGCCATCAACGTGGGCAATAGCTTGACCCCGGCGATCGAGACCAACTCCTGCTCGGTTCCGAAGTTGACCTTGCCGTGCACGATGTCGGGATGCTTGTCCGACGAGCCCTCATACGTCGGCGTCAACACTGCACACGGGGCGCACAGCGGCGCCCAGACGTAGACGAGCACGTTGTCGTTGCCGTAGACGGTCTGTTTGACGTTTTCGGCGGTGAGATCTTCGAGTCGCCACGTGTCCCCTTTATCCGCTCAGGCCCGGTGGGTCCGGCGACGTCGAGCGTACGTCGAGCACACCCGGAACCGCTGCGGATTCAGGCCGTTGGTGCGCCCATCGACGCCGCCGCCCGCCAGGACCGGTTGGTCAGCAGGCGCATGCCGTTGAGGGCGACCAGCACCGTGGACCCTTCATGGCCGGCCACGCCCAGTGGTAACTGGCAACTGCCCCAACAGATCCCACAACACCAGAACGCTGATGAACGTGCCGGCGATGATCAGGTTGACGGTCACCACGTGGCGGGCTTGTCGGGCCAGTCCGATGATAGTCGGGATGACCTGCAGTTCATCCCGAACCGTGACGCCATCGGCCGTTTGCAAGGTCAGGTCGGCGCCGGCGCCCATCGCGACGGAGGTGCGGGCCGCGGCCATGGCGGGAGCATCGTTGACACCGTCGCCGACGACGAGCACCCGGTGACCGCTGGCTTGCAGATCGCGGACCGCCTTGACCTTCTGCTCGGGCAACAGCGCGGCCCGCACATCGGTGATCCCGGCGCGCCGGGCCGCCCACCGGGCCGCGCACCCGTTGTCCCCGGTCAACAGAACCGGCGGCGCCGACGTCAGTGCGGTCAGGGACGCGACGGACTCCGCGGCATCGGGGCGCACCTCGTCGGTGAGCCCCAGCACGCCGGCCGCGACGCCGTTCAGCATCACGATGGCGGCCGTGGCGCCTGCGTCGAGGATCGGCGCGAGCTCGGGTAGCGGCACCCCCCGGTAGCTCTGCGGGCTGCACACCTCGACGAAATCGCGGCCCACGGTGGCTCGCACCCCGCGGCCGGGCAGGGCACGGAAATCCTCGGCCTCGGGGATGGTGATACCGCGGCGGCGAACTTCCTCGACAATGGCCCTGCCCAGTGGGTGCTCACTGGATTGCTCTGCAGCAGCAGCTAATTGGAGCAACTTTCGCACACCCACCACATCCGGGTGCAACGGCTCGACGGTGGTCAATTGCGGTGTGCCACAGGTCAATGTGCCGGTCTTGTCCAAGGCGACGATGCTGGTGTCGGCCAGATGTTCCACGACCACAGCCGATTTGACCAGGACCCCGTGGCGGCCGGCATTCGCGATCGCCGAAAGTAGCGGCGGCATGGTTGCCAGCACCACCGCGCACGGCGAGGCCACGATCATAAATGTCATGGCGCGCAATAGAACTGGTTGCAGCGGCGAGCCCAGCAGCAACGGGATGACGATCAGCGCGAGGGTCGCCACCACCATGGCCACCGAGTACCGCTGCTCGATCTTTTCAATGAACAACTGGGTTTTGGCTTTAGTGGCCGACGCCTCGGCGACCAGCTCGACGATGCGGGCCACCACTGTCTGCGACGGGTCCCGGGTCACCAGCAGCTGCAACACCCCGGACCCGTTGACCGTGCCCGCGAACACCTCGTCACCGCGGCCCTTGGCCACCGGGATGGACTCGCCGGTGATCGAGCATTGGTCGACTTCGGAGCAGCCCGACAGCACGGCGCCGTCGGCGGGTATGCGCTCGCCCGGCCGCACCAGTACCCGGTCACCGACGCCCAGCTCGCCGGCCGCAACCAGCCGCTCGTGGCCGTCGCCATCGACGACCACGGCCTGCTCCGGTGCGAGGTCCAGTAACCCCTTGACCGAGTCGGCGGTGTGTTTGGTGGCCACGTCGTCCAAGGCGCCCGACGTCGCAAAGATCACGATCAGCAGGGCACCGTCGAAGATCTGCCCGATTGCCACCGCTCCGATCGCTGCCACGACCATCAGCAGGTCGACGTCGAGCGCCTTGTTCCAAAGCGCCTGTGCCCCAGCCCATGCCGAACCCCAGCCGCCGGCGAGGTAACAGGCCAGATACAGCGTCCACCACACCGGCTGCGGTGCGCCGTTCAGCTGGGCAGCCAGCCCGGCCAGAAACAAGACCAACGCGAACGCGGCCCAGCGAACCGACATCACCGACCACAACGCCGCACGCCAACTCAGCTGCCGCGCGACAGCGACGGGAATGTGGTCGAAAGAAACCTCGGAGGTGCACGCTTCAGCAGCGGTCAAGGTCATTCCGGCGGCCTCACAGAGGGGTGGGAGTTCGTCAGGATGAACCGAGTCTAGGGACGCGGCGATCGCGCGATATCTCGATTGCATTGCGGTATGCGATTGAATTGGTCACTGGCACAAGGTAAGCGGTCTTCTTCCGGCCCCGGCTCCGGCGCCGGCGCTGCCGTGCGCTCGAACCGCCGGGCGCCAGCGCGACCCCGGCTACTACCTTGGCGGGTATTTCGCAGCCGATTGAAATTTGCATTCGCGCAGAAAAATTCGTCATGAAAATTGCTCGGTGAATGGGCAATCACAGCTGCCGAAATCACGGTAAGATTCGGCAGTCGCTGACGCTCACTGTGGAGGTGCGGGATGCCATTCGTCGTCACTAATACGGAGTATGTGTCGGGGGCGGCCGGGAATCTGGCGCGCATCGGTTCGGTGATCAGCGAGGCCAACTCGGCGGCGGCGGCCCAGACGACCGCCGTGGCGGCGGCCGGCGCCGACGAGGTGTCGGCCGCCATCGCGGCGTTCTTTCGAGCCCACGGCCTGAGCTATCAGACGCTCGGCGCGCAGGCCGCGGCGTTCCACGACCAATTCGTGCAGAACCTGTTCGGCGGCGCGCAGGCCTACGCCAGCGCAGAGGCCGCCGCGGCGAACCCCTTGCAGCCGCTGCTCGACGCGATCAACGCGCCCGCCCGGGCGCTACTCGGGCGTCCGCTGATCGGTGACGGCGCCGACGGCGGGGCGGGAAAGGCCGGCGAGGACGGCGGAATCTTGTTCGGCAACGGCGGTAGAGGCGGAGATGGAGTGGCTGGCCAGGCCGGCGGCCGGGGCGGCTCGGCGGGCCTGATCGGCAACGGCGGGGCCGGCGGCGTCGGTGCGGCGGGCGCCAACGGCGGCGCCGGCGGCCTCGGCGGGTGGCTCTTGGGCAACGGCGGTGCCGGCGGCAACAGCGGCGGCGGCGGCGGTGCGGGCGGTGTCGGGGGCTCCGCCTTCTTGCTTGGGGCCGGCGGCGCCGGCGGTATCAGCCCCAACGGTATAGGAGCCGGTGGCGCGGGCGGCAACGGCGGCGTGTTGTACGGAAACGGCGGTGGTGGCGGCAGCAGCTTCCTCGGCGGCGGCGGCAACGGCGGCAGGGCCTTCCTGTTCGGCGACGGCGGCACCGGCGGGGACGCCCTCTCCAATGGGCTCGGCGGGGCCGGCGGCAACGGCGGGTTCTTTGTCGGCAACGGCGGCAACGGCGGCAACGGCTTTAGCAACGCCAGCGGCGGGCTCGGCGGCCAGGCCGGCTTGATCGGCAACGGCGGGGCCGGCGGCAATGGCGGGTCGTTCCCACCAGGCAACGGCGGCAACGGCGGCAACGCACTGCTGATCGGCAACGGCGGCAACGGCGGCCGTAGCACAGTCGGTACCCCCGGCACGGGCGGCGTGCGCGGGCTGCTGTTCGGCCAAAACGGCGCGAACGGCTAGCCGTAGCGGCAGGTCAGCCCACCTCGCCGCTGGTTACGGTTGCGTACGTTTTCCTCACTCGGGGAAACTGGGCCGGATTAAAACCCGGCCAAGGGTCGAGCCGCCAAAGTGAAGGGAACCGCATTGGGCCACTACATCGCCAACGTCCGCGATCTCGAATTCAATCTCCTCGAGGTCCTCGATGTGGGCGCCGTCCTCGGCACCGGGCGTTATAGCGAGCTCGACGCAGACACGGTGCGCACCATCCTGGCCGAAGCGGCCCGCTTGGCCGAAGGTCCGGTCGCCGAAACCTTCGCCTACGCCGACCGCAACCCGCCCGTGTTCGACCCGGCCACCCACTCCATCAGCGTGCCCGACGAGTTGGTCAAGACGGTGCAAGCGATCAAAGACGCCGAGTGGTGGCGCCTGGGTTTGGCCGAGGAGATCGGCGGCATGCCCGCCCCCGCACCGCTGGTCTGGGCTGTCAACGAAATGATCTACTGCGCCAACCCTGCTGCGTCCTTCTACAACCTGGGCCCGACGCTGTCACAGTCCCTGTACGTCGAGGGCAACGAGCAGCAACGGCAGTGGGCGGCGATGGGTGTCGAACGCGGTTGGCAGGCCACCATGGTGCTCACCGAACCCGACGCGGGCTCCGATGTGGGTGCCGGCCGGACCAAGGCCGTCGAACAACCCGACGGCACCTGGCACATCGAGGGCGTCAAGCGGTTCATCTCCGGCGGTGACGTGGGCGACACGGCCGAGAACATCTTCCACCTGGTCCTGGCCCGGCCGGAGGGCGCCGGTCCGGGGACCAAAGGATTGAGCCTGTTCTATGTGCCCAATTACCTTTTCGATCCGGACACCGGTGAACTCGGCCCCCGCAACGGCGTCTACGTCACCGGCCTGGAACACAAGATGGGTCTCAAGTCCTCCCCGACGTGCGAGTTGACCTTCGGCGCCACCGACGTGCCCGCGGTCGGCTACCTGGTCGGCGGAGTGCACCACGGGATCGCACAGATGTTCACCGTGATCGAGCACGCCCGTATGACCATCGGCGTCAAATCCACGGGCACGCTGTCCACCGGCTACCTCAACGCGCTCGCCTATGCCAAAGAACGGGTGCAGGGCGCGGACCTGACCCAGATGACCGACAAGACCGCGCCTCGCGTCACGATCATGCGCCACCCCGACATTCGCCGCAGCCTGATGACCCAGAAGGCCTACGCCGAGGGCCTGCGGGCGCTGTATCTCTATGCCGCCGCGCACCAGGACAACGCTGTGGCGCAACATGTTTCGGGCGCCGACCCAGACATGGCGCACCGCGTGGACGATCTGCTGCTGCCGGTCGTCAAAGGGGTTGGCTCGGAACGGGCCTACGAGGTCCTGACCGAGTCGCTGCAGACCCTGGGTGGTTCGGGCTTCTTGACGGACTACCCCATCGAGCAATACATCCGCGACGCGAAGATCGATTCGCTCTATGAGGGCACCACCGCCATCCAGGCGCTGGACTTCTTCTTCCGCAAGATCGTGCGCGACCACGGCAAGGCGCTGCAGTTTGTGACGGCTCAGATAACGCAGACCATCGACAACATCGACGAAACGCTGAAACCGCAAGCCGCGCTGCTGCAAACCGCGCTCGACGAGGTCACCGCAATGACGAGCGCGCTGACCACCTACCTGATGTCCGCCGCGCAGCACCCGACCGACATCTACAAGGTCGGGCTCGCGTCGGTGCGATACCTGCTGGCCGTCGGCGACCTGATCATCGGCTGGCGGCTGTTGGTGCAAGCCGGTGTTGCCCATGCGGCGTTGGCCAACAAACCTTCCAAGGACGACGAAGCGTTCTATCGAGGCAAGGTCGCGGTTTCGGGTTTCTTCGCCAAGAACATGCTGCCCAAGCTGTCCGGAGTTCGGGCCGTCATCGAATCCGTCGACGACGAGATCATGCGCGTGCCTGAAGCTGCCTTCTGACGGGCGTCGGCATCGAAGCCATGCCGCTATGGCCGCGGCAGTGCGCGGTGCAGTGGGTTCATCGCGATGTTGGACCTGCCACGTCGGGCAGGAAGCGGGCCGCTGACCACTTGCGGTGAGTCAGCGGTGGCCCGGGTGCGATCATGGAGTTGCATCGCGGCGGTGCGACCGATACCGACCATAGGTGCAGCGGGAATCCTTTTGGCCAGGCGAGCGCACTGCGGGCAGTCGGCACTGTCGGGCACTGAGGCCATCGGATACTGCTCGACGAATTTCGGACAGCCCTGCGCGCAGCGGAATAGGTAGGTCGGCACCCCGCCGACTATAAATCGTCGGCCGCGACGTGTAGGCCGCTGCCGACGCTGTCGCGGACGGTTTGCAGAAGATCATCAGCGCCATCACAGTTACCGGCCATCTTGGGCTGCAAGGGTCGTCATGTGCAGAGAGTGCCGCATGCCTGAACTACTGTTCCCGCTGGATTCGGCCAAGAAATTCACCGAACAACACATAATCGGACACAATCGCTGGCATCCGGATATCCCGCCGGCCGTCACCGTCAAGCGCGGTGCCACGTTCCGCGCACACTGCCGCGAATGGTTTGACGGCGCCATACACAACGACGATTCGGCCGAAGACATCCTCAACGCTCCCCTGCAGAATGTGCACTGCCTGTCTGGACCGTTCGCGGTCGACGGCGCCGAACCGGGCGACCTGCTGATCGTGGACATCCTGGACCTCGGTCCCATCCCGCAGGAGGACTCGGGCCCGCTTGCCGGACAGGGCTGGGGCTATACCGGGATATTCGCCAAACTCAACGGCGGCGGGTTCCTCACCGATCAATTCCCCGACGCCTACAAGGCGATCTGGGACTTCGCCGGACAAACCGCGACCTCGCGACACATTCCCGGCGTCAAGTACACCGGCATCGTGCATCCGGGCCTGATGGGAACGGCCCCGTCCGCGCAGCTGTTGGCGACCTGGAACAGGCGCGAGGGAGCCCTCATCGCGACGGATCCCAACCGGGTGCCGCCCCTTGCCCTGCCACCGGAACCAGACGGCGCCATTCTGGGTGCCCTGACCGGCGACGAGTTCGGCCGCGTCGCGGCCGAGGCCGCCCGCACCGCTCCGCCCCGCGAGAACGGCGGCAACCAGGACATCAAAAACCTCACCAAAGGAAGTCGGGTGTTCTATCCGGTGTTCGTGCCCGGCGCCAACTTGTCGTTCGGCGATCTGCACTTTTCTCAGGGCGACGGCGAGATCACCTTCTGCGGCGCCATCGAAATGGGTGGCTTCATCGACGTCCATGTGGACGTGATCAAAGGAGGCATGCAGACCTACGGCGTCTATGAGAATGCCATCTTCGTCCCGGGCAATACCGCCCCGCAGCATTCGGAGTGGATCGCTTTCTCGGGCACGTCGGTGACCTTGGACGGCGAACAGAAATACCTCGATTCGGATCTCGCCTACCAGCGCGCCTGCCTCCATGCGATCGACTACCTGACAAAGTTCGGCTATAGCCCCGAACAGGCTTATCTGCTACTCGGATCGGCCCCTATCGAGGGACGCCTGTCCGGAGTGGTCGATATTCCCAATTCGTGTGCCACCGTGTACATCCCGACTGCGATCTTTGACTTTCCGCTGACGCCCTCAGCATCCGGACCGCATCGGATCGACCCCGGCATGGGGGCGCCGCGGGCCAGCTTCACCGGTTGACCGGAGTGCCTGCAACGGCGCTGATCTGGTCACTGACGCAGCTATCCCGCGAATTACCGATGCAGGCGGCACACAGTTAGCCCGCCTGTCAGCGACACCTTAAGGCGCGCAACGGATTTGTCGCTCACAGGCGGGCACGAGGGGGTACCCTCACCTCCGGGTGACCGATGTGACCAGTCGCCATCTCGCCCGGCAGCGAACGGCACTACAGTTATCCGCGGCGCCCTGGAAGTCAGACGGTGAAGCCGAGCGCGCGCAGTTGCTCGCGGCCGTCATCGGTGATCTTGTCCGGACCCCACGGTGGGTTCCACACCCAGTTGATCCGTATCTCGTCGACCAGACCGCTGCTGACCAGTGCGCTGCGCGACTGATCCTCGATGACATCGGTGAGCGGGCACGCCGCCGATGTCAAGGTCATGTCGATCAGCGCGACGGTTCCTTCGTCGCCGTCCGCCACGTCCAGCCCGTAGACCAGGCCCAGGTCGACGACGTTGATCCCCAACTCCGGGTCGACGACGTCGCGCATCGCCTCCTCGAGATCGGCAAGCAAATCTTCGTTGGGAGCGGCGGTTTCACTCATTGCTGACCTCCTCCAGGGCATGACTGGCCTGAGCCAGCGCATCTTTGCAAGCCATCCATCCGAGCAGTGCGCATTTCACCCGTGCGGGGTATTTCGCCACGCCGGCGAACGCGATTCCGTCTCCGAGAACGTCCTCGTCACCCTGCACCGTTCCACGCGAGGACACCATCTCGGTGAACGCGTCGATGATCTGCAACGCTTCAGGCACGCTGCGGCCGATCACCTGCTGGGTGAGCACCGACGTCGACGCCTGGGAAATCGAACAGCCCTGGCCGTCGTAGGAGACGTCGGTGACCGTCGTGCCGTCGTCGGACAACGCGACCCGCAGCGTGACCTCATCGCCGCAGACGGGGTTGACATGGTAGACCTGCGCGCCGAACGGTTCCCGCAGCCCGCGGTGCTGCGGGTGCTTGTAGTGATCCAGAATGACGTCCTGATACATCTGCTCCAGTCGCAACGTCACTCTCTCCCAAAGAACTTCAGCGACCGTCGCACCCCGGCCAGTAGCCGGTCGACCTCGTCGAGCGTGTTGTACACCGCGAAGGATGCTCGCGCGGTGGCGGCCACGCCGAACCGCCGGTGCAGCGGCATGGCGCAGTGATGTCCGACCCGTACGGCCACACCCTCGTCGTCGAGAATCTGGCCGACGTCATGGGCGTGCACCCCGTCGACGACGAATGCGACTGGGGAACCGCGGTTTTCCACCGTTGTGGGCCCGATGATGCGGACACCGTCGATACCGGACAGGCCCTCGATGGTCGCGGCGACCAACTCACGTTCGTGAGCCTCGACGGCGTCCATGCCGATAGCGCCCAGATAGCTCGCGGCGGCAGCCAATCCGACAACCTGGGAGGTCATCGGGGTGCCGGCCTCGAAGCGTTGCGGCGACGGCGCATAGGTGGACGCTTCCATGGTCACCGTCTCGATCATCGAACCGCCGGTGAGAAATGGGGGCATTGCGGCCAGCAGCTCGCGACGGCCATACAGAATGCCGATTCCATTAGGACCCAACATTTTATGTCCCGAGAAAGCGGCAAAGTCGACGCCCAGCGCGGGGAAATCCACCGGCTGGTGTGGCACCGACTGGCAGGCGTCCAGTACGGTCAGGGCGCCGACTTCGGCGGCACGGGATACCAATTCGCTTACCGGCGCCAGCGCACCGGTGACATTGGAATGATGGCTGAAAGCAACGACTTTGACGCGCTCGTCGAGGTCCAGCGAGTCCAGGTCAATGCGTCCGTCGTCGGTTATCCCGTACCAGCGCAAGGTGGCACCGGTCCGTCGGGCGAGCTCCTGCCACGGGACGAGGTTCGCGTGGTGTTCGAGCTCCGTCGTGACGATGACGTCACCGGGACCGACGGCGCGCTCGAACCGCTTGTCGCCCAAGACATATGACACCAAATTCAGTGCCTCAGTGGCGTTCTTGGTGAACACCAATTCGTCGGCTGATCCGGTTGAGGCGCCGACGAATGCCGCGATGTCGGCGCGGCCCTGCTCATAGGCGTCGGTGGCCTCTTCCATCAGCTGGTGGGCACCTCGATGCACCGCGCCGTTGGACGTCAGCAGAAACTCCCGCTCGGCATCGAGCACCTGGACCGGACGCTGCGAGGTCGCGCCGGAATCCAGGTACGCCAACTGGTTTCCCCCGCGCATGATGCGCTTGAGGATGGGGAAATCGGCGCGGATCGCGGCGAGATCCAATGGCGTCGCGGAGATGGTCATGCTTACGCCCCCGCGGCCGCCGCTTGGGTAAAGCGTACGTAGCCATTTTCCTCGAGCTCGTCGGCTAGTTCGGGGCCGCCGGATTCCACGATGCGGCCGCCGACGAACACGTGCACGTGTTGCGGATGGATGTAGCGCAGGATGCGGGTGTAGTGGGTGATCAGCAGGACGCCGCCGTGCTCGGTTTCGGCGTAGCGGTTCACGCCCTCGCTGACCACCCGCAATGCGTCGACATCCAAGCCGGAGTCGGTTTCGTCGAGGATGGCGATCTTGGGCTTGAGCAGCTCGAGTTGCAGGATTTCGTGACGCTTCTTCTCGCCACCGGAGAAGCCTTCGTTGACGTTGCGTTCGGCGAAGGCCGGGTCGATGTCGAGTGCGGCCATGGCCGCCTTGACCTCTTTGACCCAGTGCCGCAGCTTCGGCGGCTCGCCGCGGATGGCGGTTGCCGCCGAACGCAGGAAGTTCGACATCGAGACACCGGGCACCTCGACGGGATACTGCATGGCCAGGAATATTCCCGCTCGCGCTCGCTCGTCGACGCTCATGGCCAACACGTCGGCGCCGTCCAGCGTGATGGATCCCGACGTCACCTGATACTTGGGATGGCCGGCGATGGCGTAGGACAGCGTCGACTTCCCCGAGCCGTTGGGACCCATCAGGGCATGCGTCTCACCGGAATTCACGGTCAGGTTGACACCGTTGAGGATGGGAATTTCTCGCTCCCCGTCGGCGGCGGCGTTGGGATTTTCGACGCTGACGTGCAGGTCTTTGATTTCCAGGGTCGTCATCAGGCTGTTGTCTTCTCCGTTGCCGTTGCTTCGGTGATTTCCAGTTCGTGTTCAATGGCTGTGGTCAAACGTTCGCGTACCTCGGGCACCGCGATCTTGGAGATGATCTCGCCGAAGAAGCCGCGGATCACCAGCCGGCGGGCCTGCTCTTCGGGGATGCCGCGAGAGCGCAGGTAGAACAGTTGCTCGTCGTCGAAACGTCCAGTGGCACTGGCGTGTCCGGCACCGGCGATCTCGCCGGTTTCGATCTCCAGGTTGGGCACCGAGTCCGCGCGCGCACCGTCGGTGAGCACCAGGTTGCGGTTGACCTCGAAGGTGTCGGTGCCGGTGGCCGCGGCACGGATCAGCACGTCGCCCACCCACACGGTGTGCGCATCGGGTAGCGACGATGCCGGATCTCCTTGCAGCGCACCCTTGTACAGCACGTTCGACTTACAGTCAGGGTGCGCGTGGTCGATCAGCAGCCGCGATTCCAGGTGCTGGCCGTCGTCGGCGAAGTACAGCCCGAGTAGTTCAGCATCTCCGCCGGGGGCATCGAAGCGCACGTTGGCCGCCATCCGCACCACCTCCCCGCCCAGCATGACGACGACGTGCCGCAGTACGGCGTCCTTGCCGAGCCGGGCGTGGTGGGCACTGATATGAACGGTGTCGTCGGCCCAGTCGGCGATCCACACAACCGTCAGCCGAGCGGCGTCGTCGACGACGAATTCGACATTGTCGGCGTAGGTTCCGCTCCCCCGGTCATCGATGATGACGACGGCCTCGGCGAGCTCCTCGAGCCGGATCTGCAGATGCCCGTAGGCGACCGCGCCTTCGCCAGGGCCGGTGACGGTGATGTTCACCGGCTCGGCGATTTGCGTGTCCCGTCCGACAGTGACCACGGTGGCCGAGTTAAACGACGAAAATGCTTGCGCCGCAACCCGGTCGGCTGGAACGCCGCCTTGCCCGAGCCGCTCGTCACCGCGGCGCACCTTCTCCACGCTGATGCCGGGCCGGTCGCTGACGCTGATCTCGGCAGCACCGGTGGCCGGCGCGGAGCCGTCGTGCAGGCCGCGCAACCGCTTCAGCGGCGTGAACCGCCAGAGCTCGTCGCGGCCGTGCGGAACCTCGAAAGCGTCGACGTCGAAGGACGCGAACAGCTCACCTTTGTTCAGTGGGCCTTGCACAGCGGTCGACGTCATCCGACCGCGCCCTCCATCTGCAGCTCGATCAGCCGGTTGAGCTCGAGCGCGTACTCCATGGGTAGCTCCTTGGCGATCGGCTCGACGAAGCCGCGCACCACCATCGCCATGGCCTCGTCCTCGGTCATCCCGCGGCTCATCAGGTAGAACAATTGGTTTTCGCTGACCTTGGAGACGGTGGCCTCGTGGCCCATGGTGACGTCGTCCTCGCGGATGTCGACATACGGGTAGGTGTCGCTGCGGCTGATCGTATCTACCAGCAGCGCATCGCATTTCACGCTGGACTTGGATCCGTGCGCGCCCTTGTTCACCTGGACGAGACCGCGGTAGGAGGTGCGGCCGCCGCCGCGGGCCACCGACTTGGACACGATGTTGCTCGACGTGTTGGGCGCCAGGTGCAGCATCTTGGCGCCGGTGTCCTGGTGCTGGTCTTCGCCGGCGAACGCTACCGACAGCACTTCGCCTTTGGCATGTTCGCCGGTCATCCAGACCGCCGGGTACTTCATGGTCACCTTGGACCCGATGTTGCCGTCGACCCACTCCATGGTGGCGCCGGCTTCGGCGCGGGCCCGTTTGGTGACCAGGTTGTAGACGTTGTTCGACCAGTTCTGGATGGTGGTGTAACGAACGCGCGCATGCGGTTTCACGACGATTTCGACCACCGCTGAGTGCAACGAGTCCGACTTGTAAATGGGAGCAGTGCAGTTGTGCACCGCAAACCCGTAGGCCAGATAGCTGTCCGGCTCCTCGACATCGAGGTTGTACACCGGTTCGTGCGCCTCGCGTACTGTCCGCTTCTTGATCGGCACCGCGAAGTAGCCGCCACAATCGCGGGCCTGCTTGGGCCCGTGGCCGCCCTCGGTCCATTGAACCTGGTAAATGTCCTTGCGGATGACGTTGCGTCCCTGGATCACCCCGGGACCGCCCGCTCGACGTAGTTCGATGGTCGCGTAGTGACCCAGCCGAGCCAGAATGGCCTGCAACTGGAACGCCCAGACACGCGAGGTCGTGTGTGCCCGCTTCCACAGCGCGCCGCCTCGCCGGGTGGTGTTGCCGTCACCGTTCACGTAGGCGTCCACCAGCTCCCGCAGGAACGTCTCGTCCTGGCGCATCAGTAGATCCGACAGCTTCTTGTTCGACGACCCGATGCCGACGTTGTCGCGCATCGCGGCATAGCCCGCCTTGGTGTAGACAGTGACGCGAGCCGAATGCTTGTGCTCCTCGACCAACACAGAGCCAGACTTCTCGTACAGCGCCTTGCACGCCTGTCGCACGTCCTCGACATACTCGAACTCGTCGCTGTGGAACGAGAAGATCAGTGACTCACAACTATTGGTCAAGCACGCATGACCCTCGGCCAGGTAGTAACCAGCCAGGCGCGCAAACTCAAGCGGCAAGACCGTTTTGTGCGGGATTGGCTTCGGCTTGGGGTAGACCAGGAAGTCGCCCTCGGCCACGTCTTTCGCCGGGATCCAGCGCGGCTCGGCACGACGCAGCTTGGCGCTGTCGACTTCAGCCTTCCAGCCGTTGCGTTCGTTACGCATGACACGC
This sequence comes from Mycobacterium innocens, assembly GCF_900566055.1. Classification (GTDB taxonomy): domain Bacteria; phylum Actinomycetota; class Actinomycetes; order Mycobacteriales; family Mycobacteriaceae; genus Mycobacterium; species Mycobacterium innocens. The sequence continues at coordinate 12,832 of NZ_UPHQ01000101.1, read as the reverse complement.
ACCTCTTGGCGCGGAATGACAAGCAACGGGTGCTCTGCCGTGACGGAGAACTGGTTTGCGGGCGACATCGGGGTAAAGCTGAACAGCTCGCCGTTAAGGTCGCGCATTTGCACGGCAGTCACGCGGTGTGGCAGCCCGTCGTGGCCGGCGACGTAGTCGCCCACACGGATCGATTCGATGGGTCGCAAGTCACCGTCGGCGGTCGTGATCAGCTCCCCGGCGGGCAGACAGCCCTCTACGTAGTGCACGTAGGAACCCTCGTCGGCGATGATCAATGTTCGCTCGAACTGGCCCATGTTCTCGGTATTGATCCGGAAGTAGGCCTGCAGCGGAATGTCGACGTGCACGCCGGGCGGGACGTAGATGAAGGATCCACCGCTCCACGCTGCGGTATTCAGCGCGGAAAACTTGTTGTCCCCTGCTGGAATTACTGTTCCGAAGTATTTCTTAAATATTTCCGGGTGTTCCCGCAAACCAGTATCAGTGTCTAAGAATACGACCCCTTGGGCCTCTAAATCCTCTCTGATCTGGTGATAAACAACTTCTGACTCGTATTGTGCCGCTACACCAGCAACTAATCTCTGCTTTTCCGCCTCCGGAATTCCCAGCCGGTCGTAGGTATTTCTAATGTCCTCTGGCAAATCATCCCAAGTGGCGGCCTGCTTCTCGGTAGAGCGCACGAAGTATTTGATGTTGTCGAAGTCGATGCCCTCGAGGTTGGAGCCCCAGCGCGGCATCGGCTTGCGCTCGAAGATTCGCAGCGCCTTCAGCCGGTTCTGCAGCATCCACTCGGGCTCGTTCTTCTTCGCGGAGATGTCGCGAACCACCGCCTCGGACAGCCCGCGCTGGGCGCTGGCGCCGGCGACATCGGAGTCGACCCAGCCGTAGCCGTAGCGGCTCAGCGAAGCAATAGCCTCCGCCTGGGTCAGCGGCTCGGCAGCGGTCTTGCTGGCCTCGAGGGTCATACGGTCGCTCCTTTGATGCTCGTAGTGTCGCGGCGCGGGCTGGGCGCCGGCGTTAAAGGCACGTGGGTGGTGCAGGCGCAGTCGCCGTTGACGATGGTCGCCAACCGCTGCACGTGGGTTCCCAGCACTTCGGCCATCGCCTGCTGCTCGGCTTCGCACAACTCCGGGAATTCCTCGGCGACATGGGACACCGGACAGTGATGCTGGCAGATTTGCACACCATGGATCGGCCCACCCACGCGGGTGGTGGTGGCGACGTAACCGGCTTTGGTCAACGCGTCGGCGATCCGCTCCGCGGCCGCTTCCACCGCGGCGTCGCCGTGGCCGTCGGCCCGGGCGACATCGGCCAGAATCGCGTCGATGCGTCGCCGCGCGAATGTCCGCACCGCGTCGTCACCGCCGATCTCCCGCAGTTGCCGCATGGCCGCCGACGCCAAGTCGTCGTACGAGTGGTCCAGCTTGGCCCGGCCGGCCGAGGTCAGCCGGTAACGCTTGGCGGGCCGTCCGCGTCCCGCCTGCTGCCACGGCGCGGCCGGTACGGATTCCGCGTCGCCCGCCTCGATGAGCGCATCAAGATGACGCCGCACACCGGCGGCCGACAGCCCCAACCGGTCGCCGATCTCACCGGCGGTGATCGACCCGGATTCCACCAGCAAGCGCACAATGGCGCGACGGGTGTGACCGTCGGGGACCGCGGCTGGGACAGCAGGAGTAGCTGCCTGGATTTTCACAACACAAGTGTGACGTAATTCCAGGGAGCTGTCTAGCGAGGGTGCCCTCACGCCGCAACGCGGCGTGACCGCTCGTCCCGAATCGCCGGGGCTAGGCTGCTCTGATGGCAGCCCGCCACCACACGCTGAGCTCGTCGATCGCCAGCCTCCACGGCGACGAGCAGGCGGTGGGCTCACCGCTGAACGCCGCCGAACTGACCGCACTGGCGCGCACCCGGCTGTTCGGCGCCACCGGCACGGTCTTGATGGGCATCGGCGCCCTGGGTGCTGGCGCCAGGCCGGTCGTGCAGGATCCCACCTTCGGGGTCCGGCTGCTCAACCTGCCGTCGCGAATCCAGACCGTGTCATTGACGATGACCACCACCGGAGCCGTCATGATGGCGCTGGCCTGGCTGATGCTCGGCCGGTTTGCGCTGGGCAAGAGGAAGATGTCGCGCGGCGACCTGGACCGCACCCTGGTGTTGTGGATGCTGCCGCTGCTCATCGCCCCGCCGATGTACAGCAAGGACGTCTACTCCTACCTGGCCCAAAGCCAGATTTCCCGCGACGGACTCGACCCCTACCGGGTGGGCCCGGCGTCCGGCCTGGGTCTGGGTCACGTGTTCACGCTGTCGGTTCCCAGCCTGTGGCGGGAGACGCCGGCCCCCTACGGTCCGCTGTTCTTGTGGATCGGCCGCGGGATCTCCGCGCTGACGGGAGAAAACATTGTCGCCGCGGTGCTCTGTCATCGGTTGGTGGTGTTGATCGGCGTGGCGTTGATCGTGTGGGCGACGCCGCGGCTGGCCCGGCGCTGTGGCGTTGCCGAGGTCAGCGCGCTGTGGCTGGGTGCAGCCAATCCCCTGCTGTTCATGCACCTGGTCGCCGGTATCCACAACGAGGCACTGATGCTCGGGTTGATGCTGACCGGCGTCGAAATCGCGCTGCGTGGCACCGATTTACTCGATGTAGGGGAAGCCACGCGTCTGATGCCCGCATCATGGCGCCCGGGCGCGGACTGGGAACCACTGGCCATGCTGCTCGGCGGATCGATCCTGATCACGCTGTCATCTCAGGTGAAGCTGCCTTCGCTGCTGGCGCTGGGCTTCATCACGATGGCCTTGGCTTACCGCTACAGCGGCACGATCAAAGCGCTGCTGCTGGCCGGCGGCGGCATGGCAGCAGTGTCGCTATCGGTAATGGCCATCGTCGGATGGGCAAGCGGGCTGGGCTTCGGCTGGATCTACACGCTGGGCACCGCCAACGTGGTGCGCAGCTGGATGTCGCCGCCGACACTGCTGGCCCTGGGCACCGGGCAGGTGGGCATTCTGCTGCGCTTGGGAGATCACACCACCGCGGTATTGTCGCTGACGCGTGCCATGGGCGTGCTGATCATCATGGTGATGGTCTGCTGGTTGCTGCTGGCGGTGTTCCGCGGCCGGCTGCACCCGATCGGCGGCCTCGGGGTCGCGCTGGGCATCACGGTGCTGTTGTTCCCGGTCGTGCAGCCCTGGTATCTGCTCTGGGCCATCATTCCGATGGCGGCGTGGGCGACCCGCACCGGATTTCGGGTGGCCGCCATCGTCATCACGCTCATCGTCGGCATCTTCGGGCCGACGGCCAACGGGGACCGCTTCGCGTTGTTTCAGATCATCGATGCCACCCTGGCCAGCGCGATCATCGTGTTGGTCCTGATTGCGCTGACCTACCACCGGTTACCGTGGCAAGGCCTGCCGACGGGGAACGGCGAAGCGAAACAACAGACGCTCATCGACCCGGTACCCGCAGCTGAGACTTCGGTGACCCGGCAGACGACGTCGGCGCCGGACGCCTACGCTGACTCCACGTGAGCTCGGCCCCCCAAGCGTCCTCAGGAGACGCCGTAGTAGTCCGGCTACGTGGAGTGACCAAGCGGTACGGATCCCTGACGGCCGTCTCCAGCCTCGACCTCGAGGTGCGGGCCGCCGAGGTGCTGGCGCTGCTGGGCCCCAACGGTGCCGGTAAGACGACAACCGTCGAGATGTGCGAGGGCTTCGTGCGCCCGGACACCGGAACCATCGAGGTGCTCGGGCTGGACCCGATCGCCGACAACGCGCGGCTGCGCCCACGCATTGGCGTGATGCTGCAGGGCGGCGGCGGCTATCCAGCCGCACGCGCCGGGGAAATGCTGAACCTGGTCGCCGCCTATGCGGCCGACCCGATTGATCCGCGGTGGCTGTTGGACACCCTCGGGCTCACCGAGGTTGCCCACACCACCTATCGGCGGCTCTCCGGAGGGCAGCAGCAGCGACTTGCCCTGGCCTGCGCTCTGGTGGGGCGTCCCGAGCTGGTTTTTCTCGACGAGCCCACTGCCGGCATGGACGCCCACGCTCGGCTAGTGGTATGGGAGTTGATCGACGCCCTGCGCCGCGACGGTGTGACGGTCGTGCTGACCACCCATCAACTCAAAGAAGCTGAGGAACTCGCGGATCGGCTGGTCATCATCGACCACGGCGTCACGGTGGCCTCGGGGACCCCGACCGAGCTGACCCGCACCGGCGCCAAAGACCAGTTGCGGTTCACCGCACCACCGCGGCTTGACCTGTCGCTGCTGGCCTCCGCGTTGCCGGAGGACTATCAGGCCTCCGAGTTAACGCCCGGCGAGTACCTCGTCGAGGGCCCGGTCAACCCGCAGGTACTGGCAACCGTCACCGCCTGGTGCGCGCAGATCGACGTACTGGCCACCGATATGCGGGTCGAACAACGCAGCCTCGAGGACGTGTTCCTGGATCTCACCGGCAGGAAGTTGCGACCGTGACCGACAACACGCTGTTTCCCCCGGGGACCTTCACCCCGAACCCACGCCCCAACGCCATATCCCGGATGCTGGCCGCACAATTCGGGCTGGAACTCAAACTGCTGTTGCGCAACGGCGAGCAGCTGCTGCTGACCATGTTCATCCCGATCACCCTGCTGGTCGGGCTCACGCTGCTGCCGCTCGGCTCGTTCGGGCAGCACCGCGCCGCCACGTTCGTACCGGTGATCATGGCGCTCGCCGTGGTCTCCACCGCGTTCACCGGCCAGGCCATCGCGGTCGCGTTCGACCGCCGCTACGGCGCACTCAAACGGCTCGGCGCGACCCCGCTGCCGGTCTGGGGAATCATCGCCGGCAAGTCACTGGCCGTGGTTGCCGTGGTGTTTCTGCAAGCAATCATCTTGGGCGCCATCGGCTTTACGCTGGGCTGGCGACCGGCACCGGCCGCACTGGCCTTGGGGGCGGCCGTCATCGCGCTGGGCACCGCGGGCTTCGCCGCGCTCGGGCTGCTGCTGGGCGGCACGTTGCGGGCCGAGATCGTGCTCGCCGTCGCCAACCTGATGTGGTTCGTGTTCGCCGGGTTCGGCTCGCTCACCCTCGAGACCTCGATGATTCCGACGGCGGTCAAGTGGGCAGCCCGGTTGACCCCGTCCGGTGCGCTCACCGAGGCGCTGTCGCAGGCGATGACCCTGTCGGTGGATGCGTTCGGGCTGATTGTCCTGGCGGCGTGGGGTACGGCGGCGGCACTGGCAGCGCGTCGCTGGTTCCGCTTCACCTGATCGGGCGCCGGTCAGGCCGTCGATATTGCCGCCATGGTCGCTGGCCTAGCTGAAACCACAGCCATGGCGGCAATCTCGGCGCGACGCCCGCTTCTACTACGCGACGTAGTTGTCGTTACGATCGGGCGGTGGCCGTCGGACGAACGCTGATGCGGTTGGTGGACCTGCTCCCCGACCCGAGTCTGCGGGTGCAGCGCGCAATTGCCGCCGCCGTCATCTTGACCCAGGGTGGCATCGCGGTCACCGGCACGATCGTGCGGGTCACGGCGTCGGGCCTGGGTTGTCCGACCTGGCCGCAATGCTTCCCCGGAAGCTTCACCCCGGTAGCGGTTGCCGAGGTGCCGCGGATCCACCAGGCGGTGGAGTTCGGCAACCGGATGATCACCTTCGCGGTCGTGATCGCCGCGGCGCTGGCCGTGCTGGCGGTCACCAGGGCGCGACGGCGCACCGAGGTGCTGGTCTATGCATGGCTGATGCCCGCGTCGACGGTGGTGCAGGCCGTGATCGGCGGCATCACCGTGCGCACCGGGCTGCTGTGGTGGACGGTGGCCATCCACCTGGTGGCGTCCATGACGATGGTCTGGCTCTCGGTGTTGCTCTACGTCAAGGTCGGCGAGCCCGACGAGGGGATTGTTCGCCGGCTCGTGGTCCGACCGCTGCGCGTGCTCACGGTGTTGAGCGCGGTGAATCTGGCCGCGGTCCTGGTCACCGGCACGCTGGTGACAGCCGCCGGGCCGCATGCCGGTGACAAGAGCCCCACCCGCACGGTGCCGCGGCTGAAAGTCGAGATCAACACCTTGGTGCACCTGCATTCGTCGCTGCTGGTTTCCTACCTGGCGTTGCTGGTCGGCCTCGGATTCGGGTTGTTGGCTGTCGGTGCAGGACGGCCGATCCTGCGGCGCCTCGCCGTGCTGCTCGCCCTGGTTTTCGCGCAGGCGCTGGTGGGCATCGTGCAGTATCACAACGGGGTGCCGCCCGCCCTGGTCGCACTTCACGTCCTCGGGGCCGCAGCGGGTACGGCGGCCACCGCGGCGCTATGGGCGTCGATGCGAGAACGGGCCCAGCCCCAACCGCTCCAGAGCTGACTCCACGCACAGCGCGAACCGACGCTGGCCCCGATCGCGGGCCGATGCGTCCAACCGGCGCCAGCCCAGCGACGGGTCCACCAATTGCAGTTCCAGCAACTGCCTTCCGATCAGGTGGGCCCGCGCATAGAGCAGCTCGCCGACGCCGACGCCGGATGCGGTCGCGGCTGCTTCCAGCGCGGCGACGCCGATCTCCCAGAGTTCGAAATCGGGCTCACCCCGGCGCAGCGCGTCATCGTGCGTGGTGAAGGCGTGCGACGGCTGTCCCCCGAGGAAGATCAGCAGCGTTTCGGCGTCCGGGTCGGCCGTCTGCACCACCACCGAATGGCCGCCTTGCCGGCGTTCGGCGATATACGCGGCGGCCGACGAGGGATCACTGAACCGGCGGGCGCCGGTGCCGACCGTCGGGCTGACGAAGACCCGTCCGGCATGCGGCAGCCTGATCTGCTGGCGCGGCGCGCATACCTCACCGGGCAGGGTCGGCACTCCCCGACTCGCCAGGTCTTCCAGATAGCGACGGTCGGCGTTCCAGGCGATGACCGACGGCGGATTCAGTAGTTGGGCCACGCTGTTGGTCCAGGGCAGGAACTCGTCGAGGCGCGCGGCGTAATCGCGGGTGGCCCGCAATATCACCAGATGCGCGCGCGCTATGTCGGGATGGTCCCAAGGTAACCAGTGGGCGTGTAACCCACGGTGGCGCAGCGCCGCAACCAGCCCGACGTCGTCGCCGTCACCGGCGGGCTGCCGCGGCCAACCCGCCAGCACGACGCGCGGATGGAAGATATCCGGCCGGGCAAGCTTCATTGCCGGGCATGATAACCAGATGCACGCAATCGAAGTCAGTGAAACCGGTGGCCCCGAGGTGTTGCGTTATGTGGAGACGGCACAACCCGAGGCGGGCCACGGCCAATTGTTGGTCAAGGCCGAGGCGATCGGTGTCAACTTCATCGACACCTATTTCCGCTCGGGGCAGTACCCACGACCACTGCCGTTCATCGTCGGCTCCGAGGTGTGCGGCACGGTGGTGGCCATCGGCGAAGGGGTCGAGAGCGCCATCACCGTGGGCGACCGGGTGGTCAGCGCTTCCGCCAACGGTGGCTACGCCGAATTCTGTACGGCGCCAGCATTTTTGAGCGCTAAGGTGCCGGACGGCGTCAGCTCCGAGGTGGCGGCGTCGGCGTTGCTGAAGGGCCTGACCGCCCATTACCTGCTGAAGTCGGTGTACCCGGTGCAAGACGGCGACACGATCTTGGTGCATGCCGGCGCCGGCGGTGTCGGACTGATCTTGACGCAGTGGGCCACTCACCTGGGGGTGCGGGTGATCACTACCGTCTCGACCCCGGAGAAAGCCGAGCTGTCCCGGGAAGCCGGTGCGGCCGAGGTTCTCGACTACCCCACCGATGCCGTGCGGTTCGCCGATCGGGTCCGTGCGCTGACCGACGGGGCCGGTGTGGCGGCCGTATACGACGGGGTGGGCGCCACCACGTTCGACGCCAGCCTGTCCAGCCTGGCTGTCCGCGGGACGCTGGCGCTGTTCGGCGCCGCGTCCGGTCCGGTTCCGCCGGTCGACCCGCAGCGCCTCAACGCGGCCGGGTCGGTGTATCTGACCCGTCCGTCACTGGTCCATTTCCTGCGCACCGGCGAGGAATTCGGCTGGCGCGCCGCCGAGCTGTTCGACGTCATCGGCGGCGGGGTGGTCAACGTGGAGATCAGCGGTCGGTATCCGCTGTCCGAAGCTGCCCGGGCACATCAGGACTTGCAGGGCCGCAAGACCACCGGCTCAATAGTGTTGCTGCCGTGAGTCTCTGACCCCGCCGCGTGAATCGACGGAGATAACGTGAGCCCTGCTCATCACCCCCAGGTCAGACGGATGTTTGATCAGGCCGACGTCGTGATGTCTCTGCTCGACCAGCAGGTTCACCGGATGGACGCCGAGGCATTCACCGCGACACATCAGACAGGTGCCGTCGAGGTGACGGTCAATGGGCATCGACGCCTGACCGGACTCAGCATCGACCCTGGGATACTCGGCATGGGCGCCCACGAAGTTGCTCGGATGATCAACGAAACTATCAGTGCGGCAAGCGATTACGCAGAGGAATGCGTAACTGCTGACGTCGATGAGTTGGCAGACAGTATTGCCGACGCCCTGGCTGTGATGCGGGACCTGCCGCCTCCGGCGTAGGACCTCAAGACACCCAGATGCGGCGATCTTCCCGGTGCGCCGAGGGTGCCTCCAACTGATAATCGCCGTCGGCGCCGCGGGTGTAGGGGAAGATCAGCCCGATCGCCACACCTTCGCGGTGCTCAACGCTGAGCTCGATACCGTCCTGATTCGCCTCGGTCAATCTGACGTTGACCGCGACGGCGGCGGCGCGCAGGCTGTCCTTCAAGTCGGTGAGTGCGCGCCACTGTGTGGCGATCTGCTCTGCTATCGGCAGTTCGCGATCGCGGGGGTAATTGGGCGCAATGGCTTGTCGTGCGCCGCCGTTGGATACCGCGAGGGCGAACGGCAGGAATTCACCTGTCGAGGCGACCTGCTCGAGTGCGAACCTGGTTGCGGCGTCGACCAACTCGTCGAGGTCGGCTTGCGCTTCCTCCGTCACGGTGTCGCGCCAACCGGGCATAGTTCGCCATCTCCGCTTCGTCTAGTCGCATCTGGACTGCATGTGACAGTAGTCTGCGGATACGACGTCTTTTCGAGGGGTGGTCAGCATGGCGGCCGAGGAGCTGCGCGTTTACTGTGCAGAGCTGGCTCACGCGTCGAAGGCCACGACGGGCGCTGCCGACGAGATCGATGGCCTGCGGGACAAGCTTGGCGGGCAGATGGACGACCTTGCCGGCACCTGGACCGGTCAGGCAGCCAGTGCCTATCTGGATGTATGGGCCGAGATCGACGACGAGTGCGGCCAGATGCTCGCCGACCTGCGCTGGATCGGGGAATCGTTGGCCGCTGCCGCTGCGGGCTATGCGCAGATGGAGCACGCCGCGGCCGATGCTTTCGGCAGCATCAGACCCGCCGGCCCGGTTGACGGGCGCTGATCGTGGCGCGACGCACCGTCAACGAGGATGACTTGGTCGACGCCGCCGATGCGATGCGGCAGTTTTGCCTGGTGATGAAGGATCGCCTCAACGAGGTGGCCACCGAATTGCGTGGCCTGCAACATCATTGGGAAGGTGTGGCGTTCGACGCATTTCTGGAGCGGATGCAGCACTGGCAAGGCTGGGCAGACGAGATGAGCGAGGTGGTGTTCGACATGCACCTCAACGCGCACATCGCGCATCGCAACTATGTGCATAACGCGGAGGTCAACACCGCGATGTGGGGCGGTTAGCCCTGGCTGAGGTGAGGGCGGATCGCCGCGGGGCTGTTCCGGGGAGTGTTGATTGGCCCGTATTCCGAGGGAATGGCCGTGACGCGCAGCGACGCCGGGAAGGGATCGGGCAGGGCGGCGAGTTGGCCGCGGTCGGTGGGTTCGTCGGTCGGCGCGTATAGGGCGCCCTCGTCGTAGTAGGTGGTGTGTTCGGGCGGCAGGTAATCGCGGACCAGTGACAGGTAGTCGTTGCCCAGCCAGGTCCACCAGACCGGGTTGGCCGGCAGACCCAGGATCCCGCCGGGGCCGCGCAGTGAGCCGCTCAGATCCCAGCTGGTGTCCGTGGGTCCGGACAGTTTGTGGTTGCGTAGCACTTCGCCGGTGGCCAGCACGCTGCCGCGCCGGCGGGCGTACTCGACGAAGAAGCGCTGCACGGTGTTGCGCCACGGCGGGTCGTCCAACGGTTGGGCCACCATTCTGATGCTGTCAATCACGATGCCGTCCCATGGCTCGCGGTACAGCCCGCCGTCGATGCACGGCAGGGTGGCCTTGAACCATGCGCCATCGGAGGCGAAGGTTGCGATAAATTGGTCGTCCCCATCACGATCCAACCGATACCGCAGCGGGTAAACATTGCCGAACCGGCGTGGTAGCGCTTCGGGCAGAAACTTTCTTGCCAGCTCCAGCCACAGGGTCGCCGCGTTGGGCGCCGACTCCGGTGAGTACCAATGCAAGTCAAGGATGCGGATCAGCTCCGAACCGGGCGAGGCGATCTGACGGGCCCTCTTCGCGCCGAGAATCTCCTCGGTCTGCTCGTCGAACGCCACACCCCCCGCGGCCCGAGCCAACGCCTTGGCGAACCGCCGGGCGGGCCGCACTTCGGCCGGATCGCTGCCCTCGACGACGACCTGCCAACTGGTGGTCGGGTCCAGCACATGCGGCACCACGTCGTCGGGCACGTCCTCGGGCTCGATCTCGTGCGGCCCGAAGACGGTGAACGAGTACTTTTCTTGCTTACCGCGCAGCACGGTCACCTCATGGTCACCGCTATCGCCGACCGACAACCCGGGGACCGATGCGACGATTTCTTCCAACTGCTCGTCGTCGATGCTTGACGCGGCGTAGACGGTCAGGTCATAGGACAATTGGGTCAGCCCTTCTGTCGTCCGAATTCACCCGAAATCACCGAACGCCAGGTTGCCATACAATCGATCCGCTAGCGCGGGAGGTGGGCGGGGCGGCCATGACTGACGTTGACCCGGAATTGTTCTACGACGCGGCCGCGGCGTACAAGGAAAACAGCGACCACGCCGCCGCCGCGCTGCGCAAGCTGGCCGGGGTGGATGCCGCGGGAGCGGCCGGAACCCACGGGGTCGGCCCGCAATGGGCGAGTTCCTACGACGCCGCGGCCGAGGAGGCCGGCCAGGTCGCCTACCGGTTGGTCAACGTGTTCCACAATTTGGGCAGCCTGCTACGCCAAAACGGCATCAACCACGACCAAACCGAGGAAGCCTCGACCCTCAACCAGCGCGATGCCTATGGCGCGCCGATCACCCCGCCGGGTGAATCCGCCGGCACCTTCATCGACGCGGCGGTGGCTGTGAGTTCGGTGGCCGGTGGCGGCGATCCCGAACCGCCGCACTGGAATCTGGTCGCCGACCGCATCGTGGACGGCTGGCCCGACGGGCATCCCGACCATGCGCTGGCGGCCTCGGCTGCCTGGGAAACCTTCGGCCACGACCTCGTTCGCATCGACGATCAACCCGGCCCCGAAGAGCAACGGCTGATCGTCGATGTGGAGGCCGCAGAGATTGCGCCGCTGGTCGACCGGCTGGAGGAGGCGCGCGGTGTCAACACCGATATCGCCGGCGCTTGTGGCGATTTGTCGCGTGCGGCAAAGGATTACGGCAATAAGCTGAAGTCCGTCAAGGACGACATGGCGTCGTCAACCAGTTGCATTGGCTGATAATCATTTTGGATAGCTATCCGCCGGTGCTGCACCGACTGACCGGGCCCATCAAAGAGGCCTTCATCGCCGCGGCCGTCACCCAAATCAACGGCCTCAACGCCGCGCTGCGCACCACCGCGACCGCGTCGATGACCGACCTGACCGCAGCCGGCAGCGCGATGGGCACGGCATTGCCCGCGGTGAAGCGGCTGTTGGATCTAGTGCCGCGTCGGGTCAATCCGACACCGACGCAACGGGTCAACGACAACCGTCGCAAAGGCCGCCGCGCCGAGGACATCGCCGGCATCGACCAGACCAAGAAGGTGCCGATTCGTGTAACGGACCCGAAGACCGGGGCAAGAAGAACCCGGATACCTGACGAAATCGACCCAACAACACGCGTGGTACGTGAAGTCAAGAACGTCAAGAAGCTCGATTCGACCCAGCAGCTTCGTGACATGGCTCAGTGGGCACGAGATAACGGCTACAAACTGGTCATCGTGGTTGATAAGGGACGCACCGTATACGGCGACTTGGAGGCGAGGTTGAAAGATCAATTCCCGGGGCTGAATGTGGAAATCGACGATAGTAAGAATTTGTCATGAGGTCGCCAGGGAAACCCGACACGTGGCCAGAATCCGAACAAGCGATGAAAGCTGAACTCGACGCTGCAGGCATCCCCGAAGACACCGTCTGGGAGTTGATGAACTCTCGCTATGACTATCCGCAGGCGGTGCCAATCATGGTCGACTGGCTACAGCACCTCGACGAACGCGTCCCACCCAACGAGGACCGCCGTGCCTGGCGAGTGGGCCTGATCCGCAACCTGATCACCAAGCACGCCAAGGGTAACCGCGCCGCCGCGGACATTTTGTTTCACCAGTTTGATATCGACCCCCCGCTTTGCAACGAAGAGCTCGAGGCCACCGGCTTTGCGCTGGCTCAAGTCTGTGACCGCTCCGACTTTCCCCGGGTGGCCGCGTTGATCCGTTCCGAGCGCGATTTTCCGACAAAATCGGACTTGGTGCGTTGGCTGGGGCAGTTCAAGACCGAAGAAGCCAAGCAACTGGCGGTTAGTCAACTGTGTGACCCGGGAACACGGACCGACGCGATGGCAGCTCTGGTGCGCCAGCGCGCCACCGGGGTACGTGATGAGGTCGCCAAATACCTCAACGACAAACACGAGTATTGGCGCAAGGAAGCACAAAAAACCCTCGACAAACTACCCCCGGACTAGCCC
>NZ_UPHQ01000095.1 GCF_900566055.1 Mycobacterium innocens | reverse complement strand
GGGGCGGGCAGCTGTTCGGGACACCCGGTGCCAACGGGGCGCCGTAGCCGGCAGGCCAACGCCGTCGTCTCAGACCGCGTCACCGCCGTAACGAACGATTCGTTCGACAACCTTTATGCCGCAACGGTTTTAGAGCCAGCCCTGAGCCGCCGAGCGAAGCCGACCTCGGCATCCTTGTTGTTTCGAGAGCGCGCCGCAACCTCTCCGGATGCATTGCATCACGCCGCGTCTCACGCGTCCTCGGCGACAGCCCCCACGACGCCGTCGCCGTTCAAAGCCGACGCGTCCGGGGGCACCTCGAACGACGGCAGCGCGGCGCCGGCCGAGGCAATCGCCATGCGGGCGGCCTCCATCCGCTTCAGCGCAGCGTCGGTGAACACCGACAACCCGAGTTCGTGGTTATAGCCGTGGATTTCTTTGACGTCGAGCTGGGCCAGGAAGTAGACGATCTCCTTGGACACCACCTGCCCCGGTACCAGCACCGGGAATCCCGGCGGGTAGGGCACCACGAACGTCGTCGACACCAGCGTTCGTCCCTCGGCGAGCCGCCGCCCTGCCATCCCGATCTGCACGTATTCCCGGTCGGCCTCTTCGTAGCCGGCGTAGAAGGCCGCTCGGGTATCGCCGTAGACACCGTTGTCGTCGGGGCGGAAGGCCACGTCGAACTCGCTGAAGTCGGGTAGGTGCGGCAGGTCCTGGGTGATCTCCTCGACGCGGCGCTGGTGCAGCGCCCAGTCGGCGGCGCTGGCAGCCTTCTGGGCCCGGTCGAAGTCGGTGGCTATCCGGCGCAGCACGTCGAGCAGGTAGTGCACACTCGACCACGTCACGCCGATGGTGAAGATCAGCAGCACACTGTTGATCGACGTCTTGTTGATCTGGATGCCGAACCGCTCCATCAGGATCTTTTCGCGGAAGTCGTACCCGTTCATCCCGGTCGCACCGATGAACAGGGTGACCCGGGTCGCGTCCAGCACGAACTGATCGGACCGCCACGCCTCGTTCCATTCGGCCAGCGCCCCTTGCCGGACCTGACGGTACGAGCTGACCGAGGAGGCCCGGAATTCCTCCGGCACCAGGTCGGACTCGTCGAGGATGCGGAACCACTTGCTGATCAGCCGGTCTTTGCGCACCCGGTGCCGAAAGACCAGCGCCATGTCGTAGACCTGCCGGACCAACTGGAATCCCTCGATGTCGACCTGCCGGCGCGCCAGGTCCAGCGAGGCCAGCAGCTGCTGGTTCGGCGACGTCGAGGTGTGGGTCAAGAACGCCTCACCGAACGCGTCGCGGGCCAGTGCGTTGAAGTCCTGGTCGCGGACGTGGATCATCGACGCCTGCCGCAGCGCCGACAACGACTTGTGGGTGGAGTGCGTCGCGTACACCCGGACCCGCGCGCGAGCAGGGTCGGGCAGCAACCGGCGATCCAGCCACTCCGACCGGTCGACCCCTTGCATCGACGCCGACCACTGCCGATATTCCTTGGCGTATTCGTCTGAAGCCAACATCTCCTCGAGATGCTCGGCAGCCACCATCGCGGTCCGTTGCCGGGCCCACGGCACGGCGGTGGCAAACGCGTACCACGCCTCGTCCCACAGGAAGCAGATGTCCGGCTTGATCGCCAGCACCTCCTCCATCACCCGCCGCGGGTTGTACACGACACCGTCGAAGGTGCAGTTGGTCAGCAGCAGCATGCGGACCTTGTGCAGTTGCCCGGCCGCTTCCAGGTCCAGTAGCGCCTTCTTGATCGTGCGCAGCGACACCGCCCCGTAGATGGCGAACTGCGGCAGCGGGTACGCGTCCAGGTACAGCGGGTACGCGCCGGCCAGCACCAGGCCGTAGTGGTGCGACTTGTGGCAGTTGCGGTCGATCAGCACGATGTCGCCGGGACGGGTCAGCGACTGGACGACGATCTTATTGGCCGTCGACGTTCCGTTGGTGACGAAGTAGGTGTGGTCGGCGTTCCAGGTGACCGCGGCCTTGTCCATCGCCTTCTTGATATTGCCGTGCGGGTCCAGCAACGAGTCCAGGCCGCCTGAGGTGGTCGAGGTCTCGGCCATGAAGATGTTGCGGCCGTAGAACTCGCCCATGTCCTGCAGCGACTTGGAGTTGAAGATGCTGGCGCCGCGCGCGACGGGCAGCGCGTGGAATTGGCCGACGGGCGCAGCGGCGTAGGCGCGCAGCGCGTCGAAAAACGGTGTGGCGAACCGGTTCCGGAGCCCGGCAAGCACCGTGCTGTGCAGGTCGGTCACGTCGTTGAGTCGGTAGAAGGTCCGGTCGTACACGTCGGGATCGTGGTCGCTTCCGGCCGCGATGGACTCGTCGGTGAGCAGGTAGAGGTCAATGTGGGGCCGCAGCTCCCTGATCCATTCACCACATTCGATCCAGTCGTGCGGACGATCGGGAATGACCATCCCGCCCTCTGCATTGTTGGGCCCCAGCAGCGCGTTCATCAGCGGCAACCGGTCACGGGACCGCAGCGGCAGGTCGTGGCGGATGATCGCGGCCTGGATCTCGCCGTTGAGCGCAACCGCGGTGATGGCGTCCTCGACGCTGGGGGCCAGCAGGATCTCGAATTGGACATCGTCGGCGGGGTTGCGCAGCTCCCGCAGGCACTCGACCAAGCTTTCGGGTGCCGTGGGCGGCGCGTCGTCGGCCAGCAACACCGTGTAGAACTGCTGCTGTTTGGCCTGGGCCACCAGCTCCTGGTCGGCCAGCGGCGCCGAGATGTCGAACAGCGCTGTCCGGTCACCGTATTCACCGAGCAGGCGCACGGCCAGCGACACCTCTTCGGTGAGCCGCACGGTGGACTTGCTCTCGAGATGGGCGCGGAATGTCGCCAGATTGTCCGCGCCCGGATACAGCCAGTACCGCTCGTACGCGCCGATGCGGTCCATCAACCGCTTGACCTTCGCCATGTCGTGAGTGATGTCCAGCCCGGCAAGGTCCACCTCGGCCAGGTGACGACACGCGTCGTCGAGCAGGTTCCACGTGTCGATGCGTGTGTACGACGGGTTGGCGACTGCCGCCAACGCGGAGACGCGAAGTCGCTGCGGGCGGGAGCTGTCTCGGTACATGTCGTCACCTGTTCTTGTGGTGCGGTAGCGCCATTCGGTGCAACTTGTCATTATCGCGCGAGGGACGGAAATAGTGGCCGGTACCAACACACCGGTAGTTCGACGGTGTCCGATTGCGGCAGCGCATGCCGCGAGGTTACGCCGTAGAACCGACCGGCGGCAGGGGTGTGCTTGCCGGGCGACTTCAGGAATCTTGTCCCGAGGCCACGGCAATCCCCACGGCGCGACCAGCAGCGGCCGGCGGGTCTTCGGCGCCGGCTTGCCGCAGTCTCGTAATCACCTGACTCGTAGGCTATTTGGCGACAACCAGATTCCTGCTTCAGTTGGCTCCGGCGATGTGGACGCCGTACGGTACGGCGCTGACGAGTGTGACCGTCGAGGTGGCGCCACCGGGCAGGGTGAAGCTGCATTTCTCACCGGGGAGCGCACCGGTGACCGCGGCGCCCAGCGGTGAGCGGGGCGAGTAGACCTCTACGTCGCAGTTCTCGGCGCCGCGGGCGCCCAGCAGGAATGTTTCGGTGTCGCCGGTGTCGTGGTAGCGGACCGTCAAAACCATGCCGGGTTCCGCGATCCCGTCGTCGGGCGGGTCCTCCCCCACGTCGGCCCTGACCAACAGGTCGTGAATCTGGCGAATCCGTGTTTGCCACGCTCGCTGCAGGTCAGGGGCGCCGTTGTCGAAATCGCCGTCGCCCGGTTCGCGGGCACTCAGCTCACGCAGGTCAGCGAGCTTGCGCTGCAGCCCTTCATACGCCTGCGACGAGATCCAGTCCCGTTGTCTGCCAGGCTGTTTCTTAGTTTCCATTACACCTCGCCCGACCGTCGCCATAGGGCACCGCCGCGAGCAGCGTCACCACCAGATTTGCTCCCTGCGGAATCGCGTACACCCGTTGTTCTCCCAGACGTGCGCCGGTGATCGCGCGGCCCAGCGGCGACAGCGTGGAGTAGACCGTGATGTCCGCGTTTTCGGCGCCACGCCTGCCCAGCAGGAAAGTCTCGGTCTGCCCCGTGGCGTCATAGCGGATGGTGACGACCATGCCCGGCTGGGCGATGACGTCGCCGCCGGTGTCGATGCCCACGATCGCACTGGCGAGCAACTGCTCGATCTCGAGGATGCGCGCCCTTCGGGCGCAACAGCGCGCGATGGCGTTCGCGTGGTAATCGAGGAAGTCGTCCGGGGCTTCGACGGCGTGCTGCGAGCGCAGCGCGATGAGCTCGGAAAGCTGTCGACTGTGATCCTGCTGAGTCATCCGAATGCGTTCAGTAGTGGTCATTTTCGATGGTGTTCTTCCTTTGGTGGGGGTCGGAGGGTGTCGGGGGTGTCGTCAGG
>NZ_UPHQ01000100.1 GCF_900566055.1 Mycobacterium innocens | reverse complement strand
CATGAGCCCGACCCAACAGCGACTCGCCGACCTGTTCGCAATCCACCAATACGCACCCACCCGCTGACCAACAGCGCCCAACACCGCGAGTTGGGTAATACACCAGCCCTGCCCAAAAACACAACCCCACCAGGGCAAATCAGGCCGTCGATCAACGAAGGCCGGAAACTCCCGCTAGCGGTCAGCCAACTGCCCGAGCCCGGCACACGCAAGGCAGCTATGGCCGCCCTGGTGCGCCAACGCGCCACCGGGGTACGTGAGGAGGTCGCCAAATACCTCAACGACGAACACGAGGTGTGGCGCAAGGAAGCGCAAAAAACCTTCGACAAACTGCCCCCGGAGTAGGCGCGCGCGGACCGCAGCACCACCCGTCAGTCTGCGTCCGCTGCAGGCCTCACCCGCTGTGCGCACCCACCACGCTTGAAAATTGTCTGGCTCCGCGCGAACCGCAGTCCTGCGACGGTGCTGATCTATTGGCCCGAATTGTTGGACGCAACTGCGATTTTCCGATCAGCCACATCAGTCTCCGAGAATCCACAGTGCCTCACCTTGCCCATCTGGTAGCGACAAATTCGTTGCACGCCTTGGCTTGTCGCTGAGAGGCGGGCAAATGTGCATCCGGCCAGAGGCCAATGTGCACGATGCGATTGCCGGGCTGACTAGATCAACATCATCCCTAGGTGAAACGGACGACGCTGCCCGGTACCAGGAGTTCCACTCGTCCGCGGCATTCGATTTGTACCGGCGGCACATCACGCGGTTCGACACTGATCTCCGCGCCCTTGCCGCTGACCCGCAGGTGCAGGTGGTTGCCGCGGTAATGAATCGGAAAGCCAAGCGCACCAAGGTATTCCGGCCACAGCGGGGACAGCACGATGCGATCTCCACGAATCTCGAGGCCAGTGAAGCACCGTTGCACGAAATCGACACTGCCGGCCATGGCGGCCAGGTGGACGCCTTCCGAAGTGGTGCCACCCTGGATGTCGGCGATATCGGACTTGAGCACTTGCTGGAAAAATTCCAGCGCCCGATCCCGGTTCGCCCGGGCCAGCACCCAGCCATGGACGACCGCACTTAGCGTCGACCCATGTGACGTACGCGCCACGTAATAGTCGACCATCTCCGGAATCCGGCGCGGATCCAAGTGGTAGTCGAGCCGGTCCAACAGCTCCCGCAATTCGTCGGCCGACAGCAGGTAGAGCAGCATCAGCACGTCGGCCTGCTTGGACGCCCGGTATCGGTTGACGTCGTCGTCCTCGGCTTCCAGGATGCGGTCGAGCCGCTGAATATTGCGGTATCGCCGCCGGTAAGCGTCCCAATCCAGTTCCAGCAATTGCTCGTATCCTTCGAACTGGCTGATCACACCATCGTGGAACGGAACGAACATGCGCCGGCTGACGTGGTCCCAGTGGGCGAGCTCCTCGTCGGTCAAGCCCAGCTCTTCGCACAGGTCCAGCCGGTTGGGCAACGGCATCAGCTGCAGCGCGTCGATCGCCCGCAGGATCACCCAGACCGCCATCACGTTGGTGTAAGCGTTGTTGTCCACGCCGTCGTACGGCCGGTCCGGGTAGCCGGAGTGGAATTCGTCGGGCCCGATGACCCCGTTGATGGTGTAGCGGTCGCGGTCCCGGTCGTAGCTGGCCCGGCTCACCCAGAACCGGGCGATCTCGGCCATCATCTCGGTGCCGTAGTCGATCATGTACGCCAAATCACCGGTGACCTGGTAGAAGTTCCATACGTTGTAGGCGACGGCGATGCCGATGTGGTGCGCGCGGTGGCTGGCATCGGGTCGCCACCGCCCGGATCGCGGATTCAGGTGCTGCTCCGGGCTTTCCTCGCGCCCGTCGCTGCCGGACTGCCATGGGTACATGGCGCCGCGGTAACCGGCCAGCTTGGCCGCGCGGCGAGCCTCCACCAGGCGCCGATGCCGGTACCGCAGCAACGACCGGGTGACCGTGGGAACTCGCAGGTTCAGCACCGGAAAGATGAACAGCTCGTCCCAGAAGATATGGCCGCGGTATGCCTCGCCATGCAGCCCGCGGGCCGGGACTCCGACATCGAGTTCCTCGCTGTTGTAGGACACCGTCTGCAGCAGATGAAGCAGATGCAGCCGCAAGACTCGCAATTCTTCGGTGTGGTTGCTGAACTCGATCGACAACCGCTCCCACAAGTGTGCCCAGGCGAGCCGATGGGCAGCACAGATCTCGCCGAACCGTCCTTGGCGGGCGAGCCTGCGCCCGGCTCCGGTCGACGGGTGTGACGTGGCAATGTCACGTCCGGTCACCAGGGTGACGATCTTCTCCACGGTCAGCGGCTGACCCGGTTTCAGGTCGGTGAAAATCTGGTGGCCGATTTCGAATTCCTCGTCGAGCAGTCGATACGTCGCGGGCGCCGGCGCATCGCCGTGCCACACGCTGGTCCGCGCGGCCAGCGCGACCGGGATCTTCGACTGGGTGGTCTCGACGGCCATCAGCACCGAATTCTCGGACAGTGCAACCTTTTCCAGTCCCTGTAGGTGATTGCTGGCCAAGTCCCGGTAACGCTCCACCCCGGAGTTGCGGACGCCGCCGTCCAGGGTTGACCGGATCTCGATTGTCCCCTCCCAGTCCTGGGCCAAAATGGTGGTTTGCAGCGCCGCCACGTGCGCCTGGTTCATCGCCACGAACCGGTGCTGCGTTATCGAGGTGGTGCGGCCGGCGTCGTCGCGGTAGGTCAGCTCCCGAGTGAGCACCGCACCACGCAGGTCGAGAATCTGGCGGTAGGACAGCAACGTCACCGTGTCAAGGTCCAACCAGTCACCGTCGTCGATGCGGAAGGTCAGCGGAAGCCAGTTGGGCAGATTCACCAGGCTTTCGTGCGCAGTCCTAGTACCGGCGACCAGATCATCGAGCCGGTTGTAGACCCCGGCGGCATAGGTTCCCGGATAATGGACTTGACCGGCCTTCGATTCCGGAGCTGCCCCTCGAGTAGCGAAATAACCGTTGCCCACCGTGCACAGCGCTTCACGCAGCTTTTCGTTGGGCGGATCGTAACCCTCCCAGGTGAAAGTCCAACCGCGAGCGCGCGTTTCCCGGTCATAAGCCAGCCACC
The DNA here is from genome assembly GCF_900566055.1 of Mycobacterium innocens. Lineage (GTDB taxonomy): Bacteria > Actinomycetota > Actinomycetes > Mycobacteriales > Mycobacteriaceae > Mycobacterium > Mycobacterium innocens. Next base: position 20,421 of record NZ_UPHQ01000100.1, on the reverse strand, counting down.
TGGCGCCACGCCGGACGAAGTCACGAGCTTCCGTGGGGCCGGTCAGCGTGAAGCTGGCAGCGGTCGGGCGGTCACCGTCCTCGTCGTGCCGGACCACCACCCCGATACCGCTGAATCGCACCGCGTCGAAGGCGTCCTCGTCAGTGAGATCGCCACCGATGTAGATCGGCAGCACCCGGCCCGGTTGCGCCCCCGATTCGAACCCCGATCCGAGGATGTGATCGCGGATCCAGGCAACTGCGGCGCCCTTGTCCCAGTCGACATCCGGGCGCAGTTCGACAACCCCGCGGCCGGTAGTCAGCCGAAGGCCGTGTCGTCGGCTCTGCCGGTGCGCTGCCGCGATCACCTTGGGCACCTGCTCGTGCGCGACCTTGCCATAGTGCACGCGGACGACGAACCGGGTGTGTTCGACGTGCGCGCCCGATGTCGAACCCAGTTCGTCGTGAAGTGTGGTTGCCGCGCTTGCCAGCACGGGGACCGCGGCGGCCGCCGCGTCATGCTGATACCGAGTGCCGTCGGGTGCCATCAGGTCAAAGCCGTGGCTGCCGGCGTACCAGATGCCCGGCAGCCCTACCCGGTTGCGAATATCCGCCAGATCCCGGCCGGACAACATCGCGACCGGGCACTGCATCGCCAAATCCGCCAGCGCCTCGGCCGCGCCGTCGACCAGCGTGGCGAGCTCGGGGTCCGGCACGATCTCCGACAGCGTGCTGTCGTAGTTCACACAGACGAACGGCTGTCGGCCGGAGACCATCCCGATCACCTGACCGTAGGAATCCAGCGCGTTGGGGCGCCGCGACATGCATTCGTCGCCGGTGCGGACCATGACGTCGGAGAGATTGGCGACGACGACGTCGGCGCCGCAGCGCAGTAGCTCGTCGGGATGCCCATCCTGGTCGAGACCGACGACGTAGGCGAAGCCGCTCTCACGGGCCGCCGCCACCCCGCCGCTATCACCCGCGATCACCGCCGACCGCTCCGCGGCCACTCCCAGCTTGACGGCGGCCGCTAACAGGCCGATGCAGTAGCGCTTGGTGGGAAGTTCCGGTGCCCCCGCGGGGGCTCGCTCGACCCGGGCGGTGAACGGTTCGGCGATCCCCGCCGCCTCCAGAACTCGGATGCTGTGGCCGGCCGGCGAGTAGAGGGCGGTGACCAAACCGGCCTGGCGGAGCCTATGGGCAAGGGCGAGGGTCGACTCCATCACCGAGTCGTCGGGCTCTGGCCGCGTCGGCACGGCAGGAGTGTCCAGAACGAAGATCACCCCGTCATGCCGACGCGGATCGATCGTGAACGACTTCATGCGGGAATCCCCCTAGGCGCGGGTACTCAACGTCCAATGGTCGCGCGCATGTGCAACGGCGAGAACCTTTTTCGGGTGATCCGAGCATTTCGGCAGCCGATTAGTGACAAAGGTCCCGTCGAGCGAAGGCAGCTAGGCCATGGCGGCACGCCGCTCGGAAACTAGCGCCGCTTGAAAACTAGAGCAGAGTAGGCAGGCCCAACGCCGAGTCGACCGCCAGTGCGCAGAAGACCAACGCCAGGTAGTTGTTCGACTGCAGAAACAAGCGCAGCGGTTTGACCGGCTCACCGGCGCGGACACCCGCGTCCAACTGATGGGCCATCGCCAGGAACCACGCACCCGCCACCACGGCCACCGCGGCGTACAGCCACCCGGTCGCCGGCGTCAGCGCCAGCGTCGCCAACACGGTCAGCCAGGTATAGATCAGGATCTGCCTGGTGACCTGACGTTCGGTCGCCACCGCGGGCAGCATCGGCACGCCGGCCTCTTGGTAGTCCTCCTTGTACCGCATCGCCAAGGCCCAGGTGTGCGGCGGCGTCCAGAAGAAGACGATCGCGAACATCGCCAGGGCCGGCCACGCCAGCGTGCCGGTGACCGCCGACCACCCGATCATCACCGGCATGCAGCCGGCCGCCCCGCCCCACACCACGTTCTGGGAGGTGCGGCGCTTGAGCAGCAACGTGTAGACGAACACGTAGAACGCCACCGTCGCCAGGGCCAGCAGCCCCGACAGCAAGTTCGTCGTCCACCACAGCCAGAGAACCGAGACCACTGTCAGCGCCAAACCGAAGGCCAGCGCGCTTCTGGTCGGCACCGCGGCACGCGCGAGCGGCCGGCGCGCCGTCCGCTTCATCACCTTGTCGATGTCGGCGTCGGCCACGCAGTTGAGGGTGTTCGCGCCACCGGCGGCCATCATCCCGCCGATCAGCGTGTTGAGGATGACCAGCGGATGGACGCTGCCGCGATCGGCAAGCAGCATCGCCGGTATCGCGGTGACTAGCAGCAGCTCGATGACCCGCGGCTTGGTCAACGCCAGGTAGGCCAGCGCCGTTGCGAGAGCGCGGCTCTTCTTCGCCGTCGCAATGCCCGGCGCGTAGTGCCGCCTGGCAATGCCAGGTATGCCAGGTATGCGGCCCGTCGCGACGCGGCCACGAACGCTCACGAAATAACTCCTCGGGGAACGGCCGCGCACAGCTTCTACTACGCACGATGGTAGACGGCGTGGCCGCGGCAGCAGCGCCGCAGGGTCGATTCACAGCAATTTTTCCGGCCTCGCGGTACTGATTGCACAGCGTACGCAGCCGACAGGCTATTTTCACAGTGCTGTCGGACGCTTTCCTACATGCCGCGATGGTTACTCCAATTTGGGGCCTGCAACCGCCGGCCATCCCGCACTAGGGTGGGATTGATCAGTTTGATGACCCTGGACTGCGGACTGAACTGAGGACCGAATCTGTGACCACACTCGAAGAGATCTCGACGCTGACCCAACCGCGCCACCCCGACGACTGGACCGAGATCGATTCGGCTGCGGTCGACACCATCCGGGTGCTTGCCGCCGACGCCGTCCAAAAGGTCGGCAACGGTCACCCCGGAACGGCCATGAGCCTGGCTCCGCTGGCCTACACCCTATTTCAGCGCACGATGCGCCACGACCCGAGCGACACCACCTGGCTGGGTCGCGACCGGTTCGTGTTGTCGTGCGGGCACAGCAGCCTGACCCTCTACATCCAGCTCTACCTCGGCGGCTTCGGCCTCGAACTATCCGACATCGAGTCGCTGCGCACCTGGGGTTCCAAGACTCCCGGACACCCGGAATTCCGGCACACCCGAGGTGTGGAGATCACCACCGGCCCGCTGGGTCAGGGGCTGGCGTCGGCGGTCGGGATGGCCATGGCGTCGCGCTACGAACGGGGTCTGTTCGACCCGGACGCCGAGCCGGGCACCAGCCCCTTCGACCACCACATCTACGTGATCGCCTCCGACGGGGACATCGAGGAAGGGGTGAGCTCCGAAGCGTCGTCGCTGGCCGCCGTCCAGCAGCTGGGCAACCTGATCGTGTTCTACGACCACAACCAGATCTCGATCGAGGACGACACCGACATCGCGCTGTGCGAGGACACCGCCGCCCGCTACCGCGCCTACGGCTGGCACGTGCAGGAGGTGGAGGGCGGCGAGAACGTCGTCGGGATCGAGGAGGCCATCGCCAACGCGAAGGCCGTCACCGACCGGCCGTCGTTCATCTCGCTGCGGACCATCATCGGCTACCCGGCGCCGAATCTGATGAACACCGGAAAGGCGCACGGCGCGGCCCTCGGCGACGACGAGGTGGCCGCGGTCAAGAAGGTGCTGGGATTTGATCCCGACAAGACATTCGAGGTTCGCGAGGACGTCCTCACCCACACCCGCGGTCTGGTGGCTCGCGGCAAAGAAGCCCACGACCGCTGGCAGGTCGAGTTCGACGCTTGGGCACAGCGCGAACCGGAACGCAAGGCACTCCTGGATAGGTTGACCGCCGAGCAGTTGCCCGACGGCTGGGACGACGACCTGCCGCGTTGGGAACCCGGGTCCAAAGCGCTGGCCACCCGCGCGGCCTCCGGCGAGGTGCTGTCTGCGCTGGGACCGAAGCTGCCGGAGTTGTGGGGTGGGTCCGCGGACCTGGCGGGCAGCAACAACACCACCATGAAGGGCGCGGATAGCTTTGGGCCACCGTCGATTTCGACCAAGGATTACACGGCACACTGGTACGGCCGCACCCTGCACTTCGGGGTCCGCGAACATGCGATGGGCGCCATCCTGTCCGGCATCGTGCTGCACGGCCCCACCCGCGCCTACGGGGGCACGTTCTTACAGTTCTCCGATTACATGCGCCCGGCGGTGCGGCTGGCTGCTCTGATGGATATCGACACCATCTACGTCTGGACGCACGACTCGATCGGGCTGGGCGAGGATGGGCCGACCCACCAGCCGATCGAGCACCTTGCGGCGCTGCGGGCGATTCCCCAGCTCTCGGTGGTACGCCCGGGCGACGCCAACGAGACCGCATATGCCTGGCGCACGATCCTGGCCCGCGGCAACGGCAGCGGTCCAGTTGGGTTGATTTTGACCCGGCAGGGCCTACCGGTGCTCGAGGGCACCAGCGCCGAGGGCGTCGCCCGTGGCGGGTATGTGCTTGGTGACGACAGCGACAACGAGCCTGACGTGGTGATCATCGCCACCGGCTCGGAACTGCAGCTCGCGGTCGAGGCGCAGAAGTTGTTGGCGGACAAGGACATCATCGCGCGAGTGGTGTCGATGCCCTGCGTGGAGTGGTTCGAATCCCAGCCATCGGACTACCGCGACGGCGTGCTGCCGCCGTCGGTGTCGGCCAGGGTCGCCGTCGAGGCCGGTGTCGCGCAGTGCTGGCACAAACTGGTCGGGGATACCGGCGAGATCATCTCGATCGAGCACTACGGCGAATCCGCCGACTACAAGACGTTGTTCCGGGAATTCGGCTTTACCGCGCAAGCGGTTGCCGCCGCCGCGGAACGAGCACTCGACAACTGAGAAAGGGCGTTTCCATGAGTCAGAACCCCAACCTCGCCGCGCTCAGCGCTGTGGGCGTATCCGTGTGGCTGGACGATCTGTCCCGCGACCGATTGAATTCGGGCAATCTGGCGGAGCTGATCGACACCAAGTGTGTCGTCGGCGTGACCACCAATCCGTCCATCTTCCAGAAGGCGCTGGCCGAAGGCGATGCCTACAACGGCCAGATCGCCGAGCTGGCCGAGCGCGGAGCCGACGTGGACGCCACGGTGCGCACCGCAACCACCGACGACGTGCGCCGCGCTTGCGACGTGTTCACCGCGGTGTGGGAGGCTTCCGACGGACTGGACGGCCGGGTATCGATCGAGGTCGACCCGCGGCTGGCGCACGACACCGACAAGACGATCCAGCAGGCCGTCGAGCTGTGGAAGATCGTCGACCGGCCGAACTTGTTCATCAAGATTCCGGCCACCAAGGCCGGCCTGCCCGCCATCACCGCGGTTCTGGCCGAGGGGATTTCGGTCAACGTCACGTTGATCTTCTCCGTCGAACGCTACCGTGCGGTCATGGACGCCTTCCTGGCCGGAATCGAGAAGGCACGGGAAGGCGGCCAGGACCTATCCAAGATCCATTCGGTGGCATCGTTTTTCGTGTCCCGGGTGGACACCGAGATCGACAAACGGCTGGAAAAGCTCGGATCGCAGGACGCGCTGGCATTGCGCGGGCAGGCCGCGGTGGCCAATGCCCGCCTCGCCTATGCCGCCTACCAGGAAGTCTTCGGGGGCGGCGACCGTTTCCGAGCCCTCAAGGCAGACGGCGCCCGCGTACAACGACCCCTGTGGGCTTCGACCGGCGTCAAGAACCCCGACTACGCCGACACTCTCTATGTCACCGAGTTGGCGGCTCCCGACACGGTGAACACCATGCCGGAACCGACGCTGGACGCCGTCGCCGATCATGGCGTGATCAAAGGAGATACCGTCAGCGGCACCGCATCCGACGCCCAGCAGGTATTCGACAAACTTCAGGCGGTCGGCATAGACCTCGACGATGTGTTCGTCGTGCTGGAGAACGAAGGCGTGGCGAAGTTCGAGGCGGCGTGGACGGAGCTGCTCAAAGAGACTCAGGCGCAGCTCGACTCCGTCACCAAATGAGCGCAGCTCGCAACTCCGCCGCCACACAGTGGCACAACCCGCTGCGCGACAAGCTGGACAAGCGGCTGCCCAGAATCGCCGGTTCGTGCGGCATGGTGATTTTCGGCGTCACCGGCGACCTGGCCCGCAAGAAGGTGATGCCGGCCATCTACGACCTGGCCAACCGCGGGCTACTACCGCCCACGTTCGCCCTGGTGGGATTCGCCCGCCGAGACTGGGACACTCAGGATTTCGGCCAGGTGGTCTACCAGGCGGTCAAAGAACATTGCCGGACCCCGTTCCGCCAGGAGAACTGGGACCGGCTGGCCGAGGGATTCCGTTTCGTGCCAGGCTCTTTCGACGACGAGCAGGCTTTCGCGCGGCTCGCCGAGACGCTGGAGAAGCTCGACGCCGAGCGCGGCACCGGCGGCAATCACGCCTTCTACCTGGCCATCCCGCCCAAGGCATTCCCGGTGGTCTCCGAGCAGCTGCACAAGTCGGGACTGGCCCGTCCGCAGAGCGACCGCTGGAGCCGGGTCGTCATCGAGAAACCGTTCGGCCACGACCTGGACAGTGCGCGTGAGCTGAACCGGGCGGTCAACGCGGTCTTTCCGGAGGAATCGGTCTTCCGCATCGACCACTACCTGGGCAAAGAGACGGTGCAGAACATTCTGGCGCTGCGGTTCGCCAATCAATTCTGGGACCCGATCTGGAATGCGCACTATGTCGACCATGTGCAGATCACCATGGCCGAAGACATCGGCCTGGGTGGTCGGGCCGGCTACTACGACGGTATCGGTGCGGCCCGTGACGTCATCCAGAACCACCTGATGCAGCTGCTGGCGCTAACCGCGATGGAAGAGCCGGTCAGCTTCAAACCGTCTGCGTTGCAGGCGGAAAAAATCAAGGTGCTCTCGGCGACTCGGCTCGCCGAGCCGCTCGACGAGACGAGCAGCCGTGGGCAATACACGGCCGGCTGGCAGGGCGGCGAAAAAGTGGTGGGTCTGCTCGACGAAGAAGGTTTCGCCGAGGACTCCACCACCGAGACGTTCGCCGCGATCACTCTGGAGGTCGACACCCGCCGCTGGGCCGGTGTGCCGTTCTATCTACGCACCGGAAAACGGCTGGGCCGCAGGGTGACTGAGATCGCGTTGGTCTTCAAGCGGGCGCCGCATCTGCCGTTCGACGCCACCATGACCGACGAGCTCGGAGCCAACGCTTTGGTCATCCGGGTGCAACCGGACGAAGGGATGACCCTGCGGTTCGGATCCAAAGTCCCGGGCAGTGCGATGGAAGTCCGCGACGTCAACATGGACTTCTCCTACGGCTCGGCGTTCGCCGAAGACTCGCCGGAGGCCTACGAGCGGCTCATCCTCGACGTGCTGCTCGGCGAACCGTCGCTGTTTCCGGTCAATGCGGAGGTCGAATTGGCTTGGGAAATACTGGATCCCGTCCTGGATTACTGGGCGGCGCACGGCAAGCCCGACCCCTACGAAGCCGGCACGTGGGGCCCGGATTCGGCCTTCCAGATGCTGCACCGCACCGGCCGTGAGTGGCGGCGCCCGTGATCCGCGCCGGCGACGATGCAGAGCGAAGCGATGAGGAGGAGCGGCGCAAATGATCCCCGCCGGCGACGATGCAAAGCGAAGCGATGAAAAGGAGCGACGCCCATGATCGTCGATCTGCCCGAAACCACCACCACCGCAGTCAATAAGAAGCTCGACGAGCTGCGCGCAAGAATCGGCGCTGTCACGATGGGCCGGGTCCTGACGCTGATCATCGCCCCGGACAGCGAGACGATGTTCGAAGAATCCATCGAAGCCGCCAACTCCGCCAGCCATGAACATCCCAGCCGGATCATCGTGGTGATGCGAGGTGACCCGTACGCCGAGAAACCGCGCCTGGACTCGCAACTGCGGGTGGGCGCCGACGCCGGCGCCGGGGAGGTCGTGGTGCTGCGACTGTCCGGGCCCCTCTCCGGCCACGCCCACAGCGTCGTCATCCCGTTCCTGCTGCCCGACATCCCGGTAGTGGTCTGGTGGCCCGACATCGCTCCGGCGGTACCTGTCCAGGATCCCCTGGGCAAGTTGGCGATTCGGCGCATCATGGATGCCACCAATGGCGTCGACCCGCTGTCGGCGATCAAGAGCCGGCTACCCGGATACACCGCCGGCGACACCGATTTGGCCTGGAGCCGCATCACCTATTGGCGGGCATTGCTGACCTCTGCCGTCGACCAGCCGCCGCACGAACCGATCGAGTCGGCGCTCGTGTCGGGCTTGAAGACCGAGCCGGCGCTCGACATCCTGGCGGGCTGGCTGGCCAGCCGGATCGACGGTCCGGTGCGCCGTGCGATCGGCAAACTCCAAGTCGAGCTGGTGCGCAAGAGCGAGACCATCCTGTTGAGCCGACCGCAGGAAGGGACCACCGCCACCCTGAGCCGGACGGCCCGGCCCGATGCCCGGGTTCCGTTGGCGCGCAGGGTAACCGGGGAATGCCTGGCCGAAGATCTGCGACGGCTGGACCCCGACGAAATCTACTTCGCCGCGTTGGAAGGCATCAAGAAGGTGCAGTACGTATGAATCTGGACGTCCAGACCTTTCCTGACAGCGAGATTCTGGTCGAGGCCGCCGGCCAACGACTGATCCGGGCCATCGACAGCGCGGTGGCGGCCAGGGGGCAAGCACTGATCGTGCTGACCGGCGGCGGGAACGGCATCGCGTTGCTGCGCTATCTCGGTGCGTCCGGGCCGCGGATCGACTGGTCCAAGATTCATCTGTTCTGGGGCGACGAGCGCTACGTCTCCGAAGACGACGACGAGCGCAACGACAAGCAGGCGCGTGCCGCGTTGCTCGATCACATCGACATCCCACCGAGCCAGGTGCACCCGATGGCCGCCAGTGACGGTGAGTTCGGCACCGACCTGGACGCCGCGGCACTGGCCTACGAACAGGTGCTGGCAGCCAATGCCGCACTCGGTGAGCGGGCACCGAATTTCGACGTCCATCTGTTGGGAATGGGGTCCGAAGGCCACGTCAACTCGTTGTTCCCGCACACTGCGGCCGTGCGTGAGACCACTCGTCTGGTGGTCCCCGTCGACGACTCGCCCAAACCCCCGCCTCAACGACTCACCTTGACGCTACCGGCGATACAACGTTCCCGCGAAGTGTGGCTGATCGTTTCCGGCCGGGCCAAGGCCGACGCGGTGGCCGCTGCCATCGGCGGCGCGGACCCGGTTACCGTGCCGGCGGCCGGGGCAGTCGGGCGGGAGAACACACTGTGGCTACTCGATGAGGAGGCCGCGGCCAAGCTCGGTTGACAACGCGGTCGGCAGACTCGGAGCCGCGTCGGCTCCAAATGGCGCAATAATGACCGTCATGGCAGACAGAAGCGTGCGCAGCGGGCCGGAGCGCAGCCGGATCAAGACCCTCACCCAGGCGGCGCTGAACGCCGACAAGACGGTGGAGCAGGTCGAGGACGTCCTCGAGGGACTGGACAAGACGATGAAGGAGCTGAACAGTTCACTGTCGGCTCTCAACACCACGGTGGAGCGGCTGGAGGGTGGCCTGGACCACCTGGAGGGCACATTATCCAGCCTGGACGATCTGGCCAAGCGGCTTATCATGCTGGTCGAGCCGGTGGAAGCCATCGTCGACCGGATCGACTACATCGTGAGTCTGGGCGAGACCGTGATGTCGCCACTGTCGGTCACCGAGCACGCTGTCCGCGGCGTGCTGGACCGGCTACGTAACCGCGCGGTCCGCTGAGCGCTGGCTCGGCAGCGGTGACGGCGTCGGGCCGCAGCCGGCAATCACACCGCGACGCCCGCTGCTAGCCACTGTTTCGCAGCGCGCTGGCCAGCCCGTTCATCGTCAGCAGGATGCCGCGCTGCACCAATTCGTCGTCTTCGCCCGAGCGGTAGCGACGCAATAACTCCACCTGAAGGTGATTCAACGGCTCCAGGTACGGAAAGCGGTTGAACACCGAACGCGCCAGGGCCGGGTTGTCGGCGAGCAGATCGTCGTGGCCGGTGATGCGTTTGTACATGGTGATGGTGCGGTGATGTTCGTCGACAATCTTGTCGAAAACCCGGCGCCGCAATGCTTCATCGGCCACGAGTTCGGCGTAGTGGGCGGCCAGGCCTAGATCGCTCTTGGCCAGCACCTGCGCCATGTTGGACAGCACGCTGCGGAAAAACGGCCACCGCTGGTAGAGATCGTGCAGAACGTCCAGCCGCTCGGCCTCGCCTTCCGGGCCCGCCGCGATCCATTGCTCGAACGCCGTGCCGGCGCCGTACCATCCGGGAAGCATCACCCGCGACTGGCTCCACGCCAGCACCCATGGAATGGCGCGCAGGTCCGCGATCGACGAGGTGGGCTTGCGGGACGTCGGGCGACTGCCGATGTTCAGCGACCCGATCTCGCTGACCGGTGTGGACGCCATGAAATATTCGACGAAACCCGGTGTCTCGTGGACCAATTCGGCATACGCACGCTGCGACAGGGCGGCGACCTCTTCGAGCACCCCGTAGGCCGGCGCCGCCGTGTCGCCCAGACCCTCGACATCCAGCAGCGTCGATTCCAGGGTTGCGGCCAACAGGCTCTCCAGGTTGCGCCGCGCCATCTGCGGCTCGGCGTATTTGGCGGCAATCACCTCGCCCTGCTCGGTAAGACGCAACGAGCCGCTGACTGCGCCCGGCGGCTGCGCCAGGATGGCTTGATAACTCGGGCCGCCGCCGCGGCCGACCGTGCCGCCGCGACCGTGGAAGAGCCGCAATCGAATTCCCGACTTGCGGGCCGTTTCGACCAGGGCCAGCTCAGCGCGGTACACCGCCCAGTTGGCGGCCAGGTACCCGCCGTCCTTGTTCGAGTCGGAGTAGCCGAGCATCACCTCCTGCATGTCACCTCGGGCCGTGACCAGGCGCCGGTACAGCGGAAGGTCCAGCGTCGCTTGCAGAATCGTCGCGCCGTTGCGCAGGTCGTCGATCGTCTCGAACAGCGGCGAGATGCCCACCGGGCAGTACGGTTGCGGCCCGGAGGCGTCCAGCAAGCCGGCCTCTTTCAACAGGATCGCCGCCTCCAACATGTCCGACACTGACCGGCACATCGAAATGACGTAATTGGGCACCGCGTCGGGACCGTAGGTCCGAACCGCGTGGGCGGCGGCCCCGATGATGTCCAGCTCGCCACGCGCCAGATCGGATAATTTTGCCCGGCCGCCGATCAGCGGTCGCCGGGTGCTGAGCTCGCCTACCAGCAGCGCAACCCGCTCGTCTTCGGGCAGCGAGCCGTAGTCCGGATGCACCCCGGCCCACGCCAGCAGCTCGCCGACGACTTCCTCGTGCACGTCGGAATTTTGCCGCAGGTCCAGGCCGCACAGGTGAAAACCGAAGACGTGCACGGCTTCTCGCAACAAGGCCAGCCGGTCGCCGGCCAACAGCGCGCTGCCGTGGGTGCGCAGCGATGCATCGATGACGTCGAGGTCGGCCCGCAGCTCGCCCGGCGTGGCGTACGGCGGCGATCCCAGGTCCAGCTGGTGCTGCGGTTGCTGGTCCAGGATTTCGGCGCCGGTGGCGCTGAGCCGGGCGCGGATCACCCGCAGCGCCCGCCGGTACGGTTCGTCGTCGCGAGCCTTGTCGCGGCAGCCTTCGGCCAGCGCGGTCAGCTCGGGCGTGACGGTGAGCAGCCGCGACGACATCGACAGCTCCTGCTCGAGCTGGTCGAGCTCGGCCAGGTAGTGCGACAGCGCGGTGTAGGCGGCGCTGCCGGTGGCCAGCCGCACTACCTCGGCGGTCACGTTGGGGTTGCCGTCACGGTCGCCGCCGATCCAGGATCCCGGTTTCAGAATGGGCTCCGACAACAGGTCGGCGTCGGGCCACCGGTCGCGCAATGCCCCCCGCACCTCGGCATTGACCTGCGGGACGACCTTGAAGAACGCCGACCGGTATAGCCGCAGTCCGACGGCGATCTCGTCGCTGATCTGCAGTCGCGACAGCCGGATCAGCGCGGTCTGCCACAAGGTGAGGACTTGGCGACGCAACTCCAATTCGATGCTGCGGCCGTCGTCGGTCTCGGTGTGGCCCTCGGCATGGAGCCGCATCAACTCGGTGATCCGGTGCTGGGTGACGAAGATGGTGCGCCGGCGGATCTCGGTCGGATGGGCGGTGATGACCGGGGAGACCAGCGCGCCCTTCAATGCATCGGCAACGGTGACCGAATCCAGCTCGGCTGCTTCTAGTTTCAGGTACGTGGCGGCCAGGCTGCTGTCTTGCGGCGGCTCCCCGGCGGCGATGTGACTGGCGCGGCGGCGTTCCCGGTGGATGTCTTCGGCGACGTTGGCCAGCAACGCGAAATGGCTGAAGGCCCGAATGACCGGGAGTGCCCGGTGAATGTCGATGCCGTCGAACATCCGCGCCATCTCGGCTCGGTCGATCTCGGAACGGCGCACCCGGAAGGCTTCCACCCGTGCTCGCTCGACGAGTTCGAAGATTTCGTCGCCGTTCTGTTCGCGCACGGTGTCGCCCAGGATAGAGCCCAACAACCTGATGTCGGCGCGCATCGGCTCGGTCGCCTCGCGCCCCAGCCGGGTCCGGTGGACATCGCCAATCGGTTCCAGCGCGGCATCGGAACCCAGGTCGGCAGCGTCACCCATGTGTCCCAGTATCAGCGACCGGCCCGCCCGGCGCCCGCTATCCGCCGGCCATTCGGTAGGCTGCCGGTCATGGAGTTGGCCCTGCAGATCACCTTGGTGGTCACCAGCGTGCTGGTGGTGTTGCTGGTGCTGCTGCACCGCGCGAAAGGCGGTGGCCTGTCGACCCTGTTCGGCGGCGGTGTGCAGTCCAGCCTGTCCGGGTCGACCGTTGTCGAAAAGAACCTGGACCGGTTGACGCTGTTCATCACCGGGATCTGGGTGGTGTGCATCATCGGCGTGGGTTTGCTGATCAAGTACCGCTGACGCCAGCCCGCGCAGCCCAACGCTACGACGCCGATGCCGGGCCGGTCGTCATGGTAGCTTTCGCCCTTGTGTTCGTCCCCATCCTCGTAGCCCGCGCCGCCGTCTGAGCTGGTGCGGTTCACCTATGCGTCGGGGCTTGGGGCACGGATTCGGCGCATCGACAGCTCGCGCGCGGCGAGCGCGCCGGGAATTCTGACCTCAGGCTCGCTGCAAGCCGCGGCGGCGAGCTGGCAGCAGTTGTCTGCTGAATTGCAGGCCAGCGCCCAGACGTACCGATCGGTGGTCTCGGACCTCATCACCTGGCATTGGGTAGGCCGTCGTCCGCGGCGATGGCGGCAGCAGCCACCTCTTTTGGCTGGAGGCAACTGCGATCCAGACAGGGCAAACCGCCAGGCAGGCCGCGACCGCGGCGAGCGCATTTGATGAGGCGTTTGCCATGACGGTGCCCCCGTCGATCGTCATCGCCAACCGCGAGCAGCTGCTCCTGCTGATAGCGACGAACTTCTTCGGTCATAACACTTCGGCGATCGCCGCACTGGAGCTGGCCTACGCCGAGATGCAGCGTGATGCAGGATTATGCCGTCACTTCGGCGGCCGCGACGAAGCTGACGCCATTTGCTTCCCCGCAGCAGACCACGGACCCCGCCGGTCTACCCGCGCAGACCGCCGCGGTGGCTCAAGCCACGGCCGGGGCCGCCGCCGACGGCGGTAACTGGCTGGGGAATCTGTTGGAACAGATCGGGATCGCCCTGCTGCCGATCGCGCCCGAGCTGACGCCGTTCTTTCTCGAGGCGGGTGAACTGATCAACGCCATTCCTTTCCCGTCCATAGTCGCGGACGACTTCACGTTCCTCGACGCCGTCATGGCCTGGTACGCAACCGTCAGCTCGATCAACAACATCAGCTCGCTGGGCACCGGGATCATCGGGGCCGAGAAGAATCTGGGAATCCTGCCCAACCTCGCGGCACCGGCAGCCGAGGTTGTCCCCAGTGAGCTTGCCCCGCTGGTCAATTCGGTCAAGAACGTAGCCGATGCGGTGGCCAAGGGCGGACCGGGAATTGGCGAGGTGTCTGCGGCTTTCCGCGGCGCCGGTTCGATCGGGCAAATGTCAGTGCCGCCCACCTGGACCGCACCGGCAGTCACCACCGTGAAGACGTTTCAAGGTACGCCCCTGACAACGCTGCCAGCCGGCGACGCCGGAGGGGCCGGGATGCCGGGGATGCCGGGGATAGCGCCCGCGGGAACGCGGCGCGGCGGGGTGGTGCCCCGGTACGGTTTGACACCTCGAGTGATGACGCGCCCCCTCTCCGGAGGGTAGCGCGAGCGTCGCTTGCCGTGCGGCCGCTACGGGAGCGGTCCCCCGGCGGCGATGGCCGCCAGCGTCGCGAACTGCTCCCCGTCCAGCGACGCGCCGCCGACCAGGCCGCCGTCGATGTCGTCCTGGGCGACCAGGTCGGCGACGTTCTTCGCGTTCATCGAGCCACCGTAGAGCACCCGCACCGTCTCGGCGATCTTCGCTGATGCCAGCGACGCCAACTCCTTTCGGATCGCCGCGCAGACCTCTTGGGCGTCGGCGGCGCTGGCCACCCGCCCGGTGCCGATCGCCCAGACCGGCTCATAGGCGATGACGACGGAGCCGATCTGCTCGGCCGACAGCCCGGCCAGCGAACCGCGTAGCTGTTCGACGTTGTATGCCACGTGGTTTGCCGCTTCCCGCACGTCGAGGTGTTCGCCGATGCAGACGATCGGCGTGAGCTCGTGCTTGAGCGCGGCGGCGGCCTTGGCGGCCACCAGGGCATCGTCCTCGTTGTGATAGGTGCGCCGCTCGGAGTGTCCGACGATGACGTAGCTGCAACCCAATTTCGCCAGGAACGCCCCGCTGATGTCACCGGTGTAGGCGCCGGAGTCGTGTTGTGACAAGTCCTGGGCACCATAGGTCAACCGCAGCTTGTCGCCGTCAACCAGCGTCTGCACGCTGCGCAGGTCGGTGAACGGCGGGATCACCGTGACGTCCACCTTGTCGTAATACTTGTCCGGCAACGCGAACGCGACCTTTTGCACCAGCGCGATCGCCTCGAAGTGATTGAGGTTCATCTTCCAGTTGCCGGCGATCAACGGCTTGCGGCTCACGACTGTCCGCCTCTCTTGTTTTGACCGGGTTGGGCCTCACCAAGCACCTCGATGCCGGGAAGTGCTTTGCCCTCAAGGTATTCCAGCGACGCGCCGCCGCCGGTGGAGATGTGCGAAAAGTCGCTTTCGGCTATGCCGAGCGCACGCACCGCGGCCGCCGAGTCGCCGCCGCCGACCACGCTGAAAGCTCCTCTACCCGTCGCGGCGGCGATCGCCTCGGCGACGCCTCTGGTGCCCGCCGCATACCCGGGGAATTCGAACACGCCCATGGGCCCGTTCCAGAAAATGGTCTTGGCGTTGGACAACAGCGTGGCGAAACGTTTGACCGATCCCGGGCCGATGTCCAGGCCCATCAGGTCGTGCGGGATAGCGTCGGCGGCGACGGTTCGGGGCGGGGAATCGGCGGCGAACTTCTCGGTCACCACGATGTCGACGGGCAGCCGCAGTACGTCGTGGTAGGTGTCGAGCAGCCTGCGACAGGTGTCGATCATCTCGCCTTCCAGCAGCGACGTGCCAACCGAATAGCCTTGCGCGGCAAGGAAAGTGAAACACATTCCGCCGCCGATAACGATGCTGTCAGCCTTGGTGGCCAGCGACTCGATCACACCGAGTTTGTCCGACACCTTCGATCCGCCCAGCACCACCGCGTAGGGCCGCTCGTTGGAGCCGGTCAATTGCTCGAGTACCCGGATCTCCTCGGCGACCAGCTCGCCGGCATAGTGCGGCAGCAACGTCGCCACGTCGTACACCGAGGCCTGTTTGCGGTGCACCACGCCGAACCCGTCGGAGACGAAAGCACCTCCCGGAGATACCAATTCGGCAAGCTGTCGAGCCAGGGCGAGGCGCTCACCGTCGTCCTTGGCGGTCTCGCGCTTGTCGAAGCGGATGTTCTCCAGCAGCAGGACGTCGCCGGCCGTCAGCCCTTCGGCGCGGGCCAGCGCGTCGGCACCGGCGACATCACCGGCCAGCTGAACGTGCCGACCCAGCTGCTCACCCAGGGCCGCGGCCACCGGCGCCAGCGACAGCTTTGGGTCGGGGCCGGCCTTGGGGCGACCCAGGTGCGCGGTGACCACCACCTTGGCGCCGGCATCGAGCAGTGCCTGCAATGTCGGTACCGACGCAGTGATGCGGCCCGGGTCGGTGATCACGCCGTCCTCGTCGAGCGGAACGTTCAGATCGGAGCGCACCAGTACGCCGCGACCCGAAACGCCTTCGGCGAGAAGGTCTTCGAGGGAATGGATAGTCACGGCTGCCCGAGTTTACAGGGACTTGCCGACCAGGGCGACCAGGTCGATGAGGCGGTTGGAGTAACCCCACTCGTTGTCGTACCACGACACGACCTTGGCCTGACCTTCGATCACCTTGGTCAACCCGGAGTCGAAGATCGAGCTGTGCGGGTCGGTGACGATGTCGCTCGAGACGATCGGCGCGTCGTAATACTTCAAAATTCCCTTGAGCCTGCCCTCGGCGGCCGCCTTGTATGCGGCGTTGATCTCTTCGGCAGTGGCCGTCTTGGCCAAATCGGCGGTCAGGTCGGTGACCGAACCGGTGGGAATCGGCACCCGCAGCGCGTAGCCGTCGAGCTTGCCCTTGAGTTCGGGCATCACCAAACCGATGGCCTTGGCGGCTCCGGTCGAGGTGGGGACGATATTCAGCGCGGCGGCGCGGGCGCGCCGCAGGTCCTTGTGCGGGCCGTCCTGCAGGTTCTGATCCTGGGTATAGGCGTGGATGGTCGTCATCAGGCCTCTGACGATGCCGAACTCGTCGTTCAGCACTTTGGCCAGCGGTGCGAGGCAGTTCGTCGTGCACGAGGCGTTGGAGATGATGTTCTGGCTGCCGTCGTACTTGTCGTCGTTGACACCCAACACGATGGTGAGGTCCGGGTCGGTCGCGGGCGCCGAGATGACGACCTTCTTGGCACCGGCGTCGAGATGGCCCTTGGCTTTGGCGGCGTTGGTGAACAGGCCGGTGGATTCGACGACCACATCGACGCCGAGGTCGCCCCATGGCAATGCGGCCGGCCCTTCCCGGACGGCCAGCGCCTTGATCTTGGTGCTGCCGACCACGATCGTGTCCTCGCCCTCGAGGCTGACGTCCTGGGGCAGCCGGCCCAGGATCGAGTCAAATTTCAGCAGGTGAGCCAGCGTGTGGTTGTCGGTGATGTCGTTGACGGCCACCACCTCCATATCAGCGGTGCCCTGCTCCTGTTGAGCCAATAAGGCCCGGTAAAAGTTGCGGCCGATGCGACCAAAGCCGTTGATGCCTACCCGGACCGTCACTTGCCTCTCCCTGCCTTTCGCTGTCCACTAATGAGTCCACTTATGAGTCCGCCTACGAGCGCCTTGCCGTCAGCCTAGATCAGTGACAGGCACCGACGCCCCGCCGGTAAGAGTGCTGGACCTCTGCGGCGGCGAAAAGCCGGGCGCGGGTCGAGCGCGGGTTGCGACAGAGGTGGGTGAGAGCACCGATGGACCTGTTCGAAGGCGCACCGCTGCCCCCGCCGCCCTTCTTTGCAAGGAAAAGTGATGGCGAACGTCACCATTTGGAAACGACGCGGTGCGGCGCGCCTCGTGTTTCACGTCGGCTGCCGAAAATTGTGCCGGTCGGCTAGACACGAGTGCAGTAGGGCTAGGCGGTGCTGCTGCACGTTTGATTGCCGAAATGCTGGGTGCCAATAAAGAGGAGTCGGCGTGATGACGGTCTTCGATCGGTTCAACTTGAAAGTGGTTGCGTGCGCTGGCTTGTGCGGGGCCGCCATAGCGTTGAGCCCGGATGTAGCTGCCGCCCCGCTGAAGACCGGCGGCTACGGGTGCGTCCAGGGGATGGCGGGCGAGGGTGCGGCGGCCGGTGGAGCCGGTGGAGCGGCCGCAGCCGGTGGATGCTGCGCGCCGGGCGCACCGGCCGCGGCCGGCGGCGCAGCAGCCGGGGGCGGACCCGCAACGGCCGGCGGAACAGCAGCCGGGGGCGCACCGGCAGCCGGGGGCGCACCGACAGCCGGGGGCGCACCGACAGCCGGGGGCGGACCAGCCCCCAGCGCCGAGATATGCGCGGCTAGCGCTGCGCTCACTGACATGTCTGGTGTTCCGCTGGTTGTCCCCGGACCGGTTCCGGCGGTGCCGGCCGGTGCTCCGCTGATTGCGCTGGGACCGCCGGCGCCAGCGGTCGCCCCGGTGCCCGCCGCGGCCCCAGTACCGGTGCCCGCCGCCGCCCCGGTACCCGCCGTGTCCCCGGTGCCCGCCGCTGTTCCGGTACCCGCCGCTGTTCCGGTACCCGCCGCTGTTCCGGTACCCGCCGCTGTTCCGGTACCCGCCGCTGTTCCGGTACCCGCCGCTGTTCCGGTGCCTGCCGGCGCCCCCGTCGTTGCGCCGATGCCAGCTGGTGTTCCGTTGATCGCACTCGGACCGGTAGCGGCTGGTGCTCCGCTGGATGCGCCGGCGCTGGCTGGGGCTCCGATCATTGACATGTCTGGGACCGGCAAGGGTGCGCCGACTGGTCCCGCACCGGCCGGTGGGCCCGTACCCGGTCAGCCCGTTGCGCCGGGTCCTTCGGGTGCGGGCGCGGGCTGAGATTCGGCTCTTTCGGTCAACTCTTCGAGTTTGTCCCGACCCACCGGGTACCACCAGCGAATGCAGTAGCTGCCGCTGCTGGCCGGTATCTCGTCGGCGGTCTTGGCCCAGGCCCGACGCGGTGCGGGTAAGTGTGCCGTCAAGCTTGGAAGTTCAAGCGCACCTGAGCAATTCGATTGGACCTAGCGCCCTCTGGCCACGTCGAGCCGACCCGGCGACGTGATTGCCCGCCATGCGGCAACCCCGTTGTAACCCGGCATCACCGCAGGGAAGCTCCAGGCGACCAGGAAAATGCGGTTCATAGTTTGCGTTAATTAATGGCCTGAACATGAAAATGAATTGGCGAGATGTTGTCGGCATAGCGCGGCATTGGTTTTAATGGAACCTCGTTTCAATCGAAGGACGCACCGCGCAATGGCAGCGTGGCACGGCGGCGTAATGCGAATAAACCGAAGGATAAGCGTTGACGCAACGAATGTTTCCTGCGGGGCTGATGACCGCCGACGCGGCCGCGAACACGTTGACTATTGGCCGGAGTACCGCGCATGTCGCCGCGACACCAATGAATATCACGGCGCCGTCCGCAACAGGCGATCAGGTATTGCCGGGTACCGCGGTGAGATTCACCGGTTGCCGCGATGTAGCAAATGCGCGCGCAGGTAGCCTAAAATAACGGCGCCGATATGGATGGCCGCGCCACCGGAGGTGCATTCGGCACTACTCAACGCGGGGCCAGGACCGGGCTCGTTGCTGGCCGGGGCGCAAGCCTGGACATCACTGAGCTCCGAGTACGCGTCGGTGGCCGAAGAACTGATCGGTGTACTGGCGGGGTCCAAGCCGGCACCTGGGACGGTCCCAGCGCAGAATTCTGCGTGGCGGCCTACGCCCCCTATCTGGCGCGGTTGGCAGCCGCCAGCGCCGCCAGCGCAGAAATCGCTGCGGCCCAGCAGAATTTGGCAACAGACTAGGTCTGTGCGGTGGCGGCGATGCCGACGTTGAGCGAGTTGGCGGCTAACCATGCCACCCACGCAGTGCTGGTGGCCACGAACTTCTTCGGTATCAATACCATCCCCATCGCACTCACCGAAGCCGACTACGCACGGATGTGGATCCAAGCCGCCACCACCATGGGTGTGTACGACGCGGTTGCTACTGCCACGCTCGCCGCCGCACCACACACCACCCCGGCACCGATCATTACCAAACCCGACGCCAACATCGCGGCCAGCCTCGCCCAGGCCGTCACCGAGACGCCAATCGAACAATTATTGAGATTGAGTTACTCACCTTGATTTTAGTCGAGTATCTCAATGCACTTGAAGTAGTAATCGGCATCCTCACCCTGCCTACGATTGGCCTTAGGACCCCCTTGAGGCTCTTTTGGACTTCTTGACCCTGCACTTTGCCGCCGGCTTTTTCATGCTGTGGTATTACGGCTTCCTCTGGTATCACTTCGTCGTGGTGCCGGCGTGGCAATTCGTGATCGATCCTTTGTTGGTTGTCGATGCGGTGATCGAATGGATTCTTGGGGGTGGTGCGGGTCTTGGCGCTGTCGGAGCTATGGCAACTCCGTTGACTGACAGCGTGGCGTTGTCGGCTGCTGGTGCAGTGTCGGCTTCTGCGGGCGCGAACCTGGGCGCGGTGACTGCTACTCCCGTGGCCGATGTCGCCGTTGGTGCGTTAGGGCCGTTGGCGGTGCACCAGCGGTTCAGCCACAAGCACAATTCGCTACGGCGGCGGCGCCGGCGGTACCGGCGTCAGTGATAGCTGCTGATCAAGGAGCTGGGGTGATGGGGTGATGGGGTGATGGGG
>NZ_UPHQ01000099.1 GCF_900566055.1 Mycobacterium innocens | reverse complement strand
CACCAACCCAACCCCCACCCGCGGTACCGCCCTGCCCGGGACCCACCGGCGAACGCGCCCATTGGTGGTGGTACGAACCCTTCCAACCCCAACCACCACCACCAAACAACTAGCGTCGGCTACCCCGGGCCGGTCACCACCGACACCGTATCGAAACCCAAACACGTTGGCGCATCAAGAAACTCGCTCACACGAGCCGGCCATCAACGCCCGCGGTCACAGCACGCACCAATTTGGGTCAAGTCGGCTCTGAGCGACAGTTTCGGTCGCGCTGTGCTGCGAACGCGGTTGTCGCGCAGAGCGGGCACGGCGAACGTCGCCTCCAACAGAGGGTTGCGATGTGGCTGAGCAGCAACATGGACCGGGGTGACCCAACCAGCTCGCGCCCGACGGTAACCCCGGACCGTGGCCGGCGCAATGAAGTCAAGGCATTCGAGTGTGTTGCGCGACGACGTATTCCAACTCATCGGCGGCCGACGATTCGATTGGCACTCCTGCGTGGGATTTGTCGAGTCAGGTCGAGGGCACGTGACGGTGATCGCGCCGGGGGACGTCAGCGCCGCTTACGCAGCCACCGCAACGCTGATTCTGCGGCGTAGTACCCACACAGTCCATGGATGCCGGCACCCGGCGGCGCGGACTGCGAGCAGAGGTAGACACCAGGGACCCCGATCACATAGGGATCGACGGCGATCCGCGGCCGGAAGATGACCTGGAGCCGGTCATTGGCGCCGCCGATGATGTCACCACCGATGAAATTTCGGTTGTAAGCCTGTAATTCGGCGGTGGACTTGCTGACGCTGGCGATGACGCGGTCGCGGAAACCGGGAGCGAACCGCTCGATCTGGTCGACGACGGCCGCGGTGGCGTCACCGGTATAGCCGAACGGCACGTGGGCGTACGCCCAGATCGGATTGACGTCACCCGCTGAGCGGGACCGGTCGGCCAGGTACTGCTGCCCCACCAGAACAAAGGGCCGTTGCACCATCTTGCCTTGTGCGCGTTGCCGTTCCGTGTCCGCGATCTCGGCGAAGGCGCCGCCCAGGTGCACGGTCCCGGCGAGCCCACAGTCCGGATTCGTCCACGGAATGTCGCCCTCGATGGCGAAGTCGACCTTGAACGCCGACGATCCGGCACGGTAACGCCGATAGGACGACTTGATCCGGGCCGGCATCACATCGCCGTAGAGCTCCAGGACGCCCGCCGGGCTGAGATTGAGCATGACGATGTCTGCGTCCGGGATGTCGCGGCGGCTGTTGATGGCCACGCCGGTGGTGATGCGACCGCCGAGGGCCTCCAGAGCCGCGGCCAATGCCCGCGTGATCGACCCCGATCCGCCCTGGGCGACGGGCCAGCCGTACCGGTGGCCACTGGCCAGGGTCATCAGACCGAGCGACGCGGTCAGCGGCCGGTCCAGACGCGTATAGACGTGCGCGGCCGCCCCGCCGAACAGCGCGCGTGCCTGCTCGGTACGAAACCAGCGCGCCATCACGGTCGCCGGCAGCGCCGCACGCGGACCAAAGGCGGCAAGACGAAGCGGGTGACGCGGCACGTTGACCACCGGCCGGAGCAAATCGCTTGCCAGGTCATCGAATCCGGCCGCCAGATCCCCTACCGCGCGTCGCCAGCGGCCGCCGTCCGGTCCCATCCGCGCAGCGGTCTTCTCGATCGACTGGAACAGCACGCCGGCGCTGCCGTCGTCGAGCGGATGCGCGCAGTCGACCTCCGGCCACTTCCAGGTCAGCCCGTAACGCTGCAGGTCGATCTCCTGCCAGAACGGCGAACCGACGCCCAGCGGGTGAAACGCCGAGCAGTGGTCGTGGACGAGTCCGGGCACGGTCAGCTCACCCGAGCGCGCTCCCCCGCCGATGGTGTCACCGGCCTCGAGCACCTGCACGTCGAGACCGTGGCGGGCGAGTTGGATCGCAGCGGCCAGGCCATTGGGTCCGGCGCCGACGACGATCGCGTTGGTCATCGCATCGGGCGTTGAGTCGTCACCTGGACGAGCTTAAAGGTTGGCCAAGACCGGGCCGGGCAACGCCAGCTATCGGCGGCCCTTTGTCGATGCCGACTTCTTCACCGGCTTCTGGGTCGGTCCGCGGCGCGGGGAGGGCGGCTGCGGCGGCTGCGCCCACTGCGCGCCGGTGGCCTCGAACAGCCGGGTGATCTCGGCCACGTGCATGTCGGCCAGGTCCCAGACGTCGGGAACGAGCTCGCGGTCGACGATGAAGCCGAAGTCGAGCCGGTCCAGATAACTCACCACGGTGATGTTCAGCCCCTGCCCATCGGTGACGATCGAGACGGGGAACTGGTGACATAGCTTCGCGCCAGCGAAATACAACGGCTGGCGGGGCCCGGGCACGTTGGAGATCACCACGTTGAACGGCTGCGACACCCGGTCGGCCAGCCGCAGCCGCGACGCCAGCCGCACCGCCGCGGTGGACAGCACCGGCGGTGAGTATCGGCTCAGGTCGACCAGTTCGGCGGCCGGGACCAGCTCGTGCGTGCGCTTGGCGTCCTGCATGGCCTTGCGGCAGCGGGCGACCCGTTCCACCGGATCGGCACAGTCGGTGGGCAACTCGGCGACGATCGCCGACACCCGGTTGGTCCACGGGTCCGCCTCGTCGCCGGTGCGGATCGACACCGGCACCATCGCCCGCAGCGGGCGGTCCGGCAGCGCGTCATGGGCCAGCAGATACTCCCGCAGCCCGCCGGCGCAGATCGCCATGACGATGTCGTTGACGGTGCTGCCGGTGGCATCCTTGAGCCGCTTGACGTTGTCCAGCGAGGTGGTGCGCATCGCGAAGCGGCGGTGGCCGGTGATCGTCTTGTTCCACGGCGTCGGCGGTGCCGTGACGGCGGGCAACGAGATGTTCGGCCGGTTGCCTCTATTTCTGAGGCCCAGTTGGGCGACCCACTTGACCGCATCCCCGGCCCGGCCTGCCGCGCTGCTCACGCTGTGGATTCCCGCGGCGTCGGCGAGCTGACCGACGATCCGGGTCTGCACCCGCAGCGCCCGAAACGGATTGCGGGCGAGTTGGGCTGCCGTGCGGCGCAGCAATTCGGCGGTCGACGGCAGCGCCTCGGGTTCCCATGACGGGCCCTCCCCCGGCGGCGGCGCGTCCGGCTGGGTGTCGGTGACGATCTGCAGCATCAGCTGCCCCGAGGCCCCGTCGATGGTGGCGTGATGGTATTTGGTGAGCAGCGCCCAACGTCCGTCGGCCAGGCCGTCGATGACGTACACCTCCCACAGCGGCCGGGTGCGGTCCATCGGCCGCCCCACGATCCGGCAAACCTGCTCGGCCAGCTGATCCACGAGACCCGGTCGGGCCAGCCGCAATTCGCGGATGTGGTAGTCGAGGTCGAAGTTCGGGTCGAACACCCAGTACGGATGGTCGAGCCCGAACGGCACTTCGACCAGGCGCCGCCGCAACGGTTCGAGCTTGCCGACCAGCGAGCCGAACTTGGCGTACACCGCCGCATACGGGTCGTAGTCGGGGTTGGGCCGTTCGAAGATCATCAGGCCGGTGACGTGACCGAACGTCGTCGGGGTCTCCAGGTAGAGGAACGCGGCGTCCAAGCCGGAGAGTTGCTTCATGGGTGGCTCCTTGGCTACTCGGGTGCCGCAACCGAAAACTGTTCGCGCAGAACGCGTTTGAGCGACTTGCCAGTGGGGGTGCGCGGGATGGCATCGACGAAAACCGCCCGCTTGGGCAGTTTGTAGCGCGCTAGCTTGCCCTCGCAGTGCGCCAGCACCGCCGCCTCGTCGAGTTCCGGGTCGGCGCGCACCACCACCGCCAGCGGCGACTCGCCCCATTTGGCCGACGCGATGCCCACCACGGCGACGTCGGCGATGCCGGGGTGGGACAACAGCGCGTCTTCGATCTCGGCCGGGTAGACGTTCTCTCCGCCGGAGATGATCATGTCCTTGATCCGGTCCTGGATGTAGACGAAGCCGTCGGCGTCGCGGACCGCGATGTCGCCGGTGTACAGCCAACCGTCGATGATCGTCTCGGCGGTCGCGTCGGGACGGTTCCAGTAGCCGGCCATGATATGGCGCCCGCGAATCAAAATCCCCCCCGCCACACCGGCTCCCACGTCGGAGCCCTGCTCGTCGATGATGCGAATGTCGGTGTGGAAGAACGCCTTACCGGTCGACCCGATGTGCGACATTGCGTCGTCGGGGCCGATCACGCAGCCCGGTCCGCACGATTCGGTGAGCCCGTAAACCTGATGTACCTCGAAGCCGAGGTCGGCGTAAGACTTGATCAACGAGGGCGGCACCGGCGACGCCCCGCTCATGATCCAGCGCAGCGCCAACGACTCCCGCAGCTCGGGCTGATATGTCGGCAGCATGAAGTTCAGCATTGCCGGGACAGCCAGGGTAGTGGTGATCTGCTCGTCGCGGAACACCTCCCAGATCCGCGTCGGGTCGAACTGACGCAACATGACGATCGTCGCACCGCGGTAGACACAACCGACCAGCGGGGCAAGCGCGGCCACGTGAAACAGCGGCAGCGAGATCAGGTAGCGGTCCCGGAACCGCATGTCGACACTGGCCAGCATCGTCAGCAGGCACCACTGCACACTGTCGTGGGTGTGCACCGCCCCCTTCGGCAGCCCGGTGGTGCCCGAGGTGTACATGATGAACAGCGGGTCGTCGTCGTCGCCGACGATTGAAATCGGTTGCGGCGGCGCCTGATCCACCAGCTCGTCGAAGTCGGCGGCCCAGGCCGGGCGATCGGCGCCGACGCGCAGCCAGTGGGTTACCGGTGTGCCGTCGTGGTTTCCGCCGCGGTCGTGCAGCTCGGCGACGACGGCGTCGTATTCGGCGTCGCACACCAACACCGTCGCCCCCGAGTCGCGCAGCATGAACGCCAGCTCGTTGGCGACCAGCCGCCAGTTCAACGGCACGACCACCAGCCCGGCCCGCGCCGCACCGTAAAACACCTCGACGAACTGGTGGCCGGTGGGCAACAGCACGGCGACCCGGTCGCCCTTGCCCAGCCCCAGCCCGGTCAGCACCCGGGCGGCCCGGTCGGCGCGTTCGTCGAGTTCGGCAAAGGTGAACCGCCGTCCGGCGGTCTCATCGACGAGCGCCTCCAGGGAGGGATTCAACTCGGCCCGTTTGCGCAGCTGCGATCCGACGTTCATGACTGCCTTTCTCTGAGTCGGTGCGGTCAGGAGGTGAGCAGGCCGCCCTCGACGGGCAGCGTGATACCGGTGATGAAGCTGGCGGCGTCGCTGGCCAGGAAGACCAGCGCGGCGGCCAGTTCTTCGGCCAGGCCGACGCGGCCCATCAGGGTGCGCGGGATGACCGTGGTCTCGACGTAACCGGCGGGGAATTGGTCGGTCATCTCGGATTCGAAGAAACCGGGCGCCAACGCGTTGACCCGGATGCCCTTTCGCCCGGTCCACTGCTGGGCCAGGTCGCGGGTCAGACCGATCAGTCCGGCCTTGGACGATGCGTAGGCGGCCTGCGGCAAACCGGCGGTGGTCAGGCCGAGCACGCTGCTGATGTTGACGATCGAGCTGCCGGGCCTCATGACCTGCGCACACGCCTGGGCCATCCAGTAGCAACCGTTGAGGTTGAGCTCGACGACGGAACGGAACTGATCCGGGGTTTCGCGGGTGGCAGGCACCGCGGTCCCGACGCCGGCGTTGTTGACCAGGATGTCGACCCGGCCGAACGTGCCGATCGCGGCGTCGACCAGGGCCCGGCACTGCTCGGGATCGGTGACGTCGGTGCGCACCGCGACGGCCTTGCGCCCCGCCGCCTCGACGAGCGCACGGGTGCCGGCCAGCCGGTCCTCGCGCCGTGCGCCCAGCACCACATCGGCACCGGCCTCGGCGAGGGCCTGGGCGAACGTGACGCCGAGGCCACTGGATGCCCCGGTAATGATCGCGACCCGGTCGTCGAGTCGGAAGCGGTCGAGGATGCGCATCACAGGACCCCGGTAAACAGGGTGAAAATCATGGTTGCACCTTATCTAGATATGTTGCATATCTACAACTAAACACGATTTTTCTCACTGTGGCCAGCCTGAGTCAGCACTGGCTAGTGCTAATAGCTGTCGTACTGACGGTGTTTGAGGCTAACTGGTGGCGACTGACCGGCGACCACGATGCAACATCTGGTAATCTGTCGCAGAAGCGAGACGTTGGTTGACTGACGTGGTTCACCGAGGCCAGGAGGTGCGACATCGGCGAAACACAGCTGGCTCGACTGCTGGCGGCGACTGACCGCCGCCCCGATGCCATGACGGCCTTCCGCATCGCCCGCCGGTGGTTCATCGCCGGTCGGCGGATCGAGATGCAGGAACTGGCCGCCGAACTCGGCGTGAACCGGGCCACCTTGTTCCGCTGGGTCGGCAGCCGCGATGAACTGCTGGCCGAGATTCTCTGGTCGCTGGCCGAACGCACGCTGGCACTGGCCGTCAACAACGCGCCCGGGTCCGGCGGCGGGCGGATCTCGGCCATCATCGGCAGCTTTGTGGCTTTGCTGGACGAGGCGGAGTACTTCCGCGAGTTTCTGCGGCGAGAACCAGAACGGGCGCTGCGCATCCTGACCACACATGCCAGTACGGTCCAGGCGCGGCTGGTTGCGGCCGTCGAAACCCTGCTCCGCGAGGAGATTACACGTGCCCAGCTGCAGCCGCCGTTACCGCCGCACGACCTGGCGTACCTCATCGTGCGGATCGTCGAGTCCTTCCTCTACTCCGACATCATCACCGGCGAACAACACGACGCCGCCAAGGCGGCGCTGGCGGTGACCGCGCTCCTCGGAAGGGATGCGCCGCCTGCCGGTGCCCCCGCCTGACCGCGACCGCTATGGCGTACCCGGCACAGCGCGCTGAGTCGTGACGTGGACGGGGAATTCGTCGCCGGGTTCCGGCCACGGTTGACGCGACAGCATGTCCTTGACCTCGACGTAGCCGGCCTCGAGCACACCGGCTTTCGCGTCGACGATGCGGTACCACTGCTTTTGGACGTGGATCGGTTGGCCCTCGAGGATGACGACGCGGATGTCACCCTCCTCGAAATTGCACCGCCGCTGCACCGCGGCCAGCAGTTGCTCGTTGTGCAGGTGGCCCTCGCCGAAATTCCAGCCGACCAGCGGCCCGGCAATCAGCTCGCCCTCACGCACGCTGTAGTCGGTTTCATCGACCTCGCCCCCCACGGCGCGGGAAACCAAGCCGTTGAGCGCTCTGCCGTGGGTATGCATCGCCCGGAACGCCGCGGTCTTGTCCATCATGATTTCCGCGCTGTCGGCGCCGTAGAGCCTGGTCAGCTGATTGACCACCAGCGCAGAGCTTTTGACGACGTTGGCCTCGAGCTTGTCCTCGGCCCCGGGACGGAAGCACCACACGCTGGTGGCCCAGTTGCCGGCGTAGTAACGCATCGCCGGCAGGAACGAAATCTTTTCGGGGAAAAGGTTTCCCGCAACGGCCACGGCCACCGCGGCGAGCACGATGGCCAGCAGCAGCGGTGACTGCAGGTCGGTTGCCTGGATCGCGCCGTAGTGCCCGAACAGATAGAACAGCGAAAAGATGAAGAACACGTTCCACTCCAACGGCACCCCCATCGGAAGGTTGGACAGGATGTTGAGGTGGAAGATCACCATGAACCCGATGAGGAACCATCGCCAGGGATGGCCGTCGGCGACGAAGACCAGAACCCCGGGGACCAGGAATTCCGCGGTGGTCCCCCCGACATGGGCCATCAGCTTGGGCAGCCAGGACGGGCGCAGGTCATTGACCGGGTCCAGGTAGAGCAGGTGCTTGAGCCAGTTGAACAACCTGCTGCGCAGTAGCGCGTTGTTGCTCGTCATCACCGAGACGACGTACGGGAAGTGGTGGTTGAGCTTGGACGTCGCCGCGCCCCACCACAGCGCGAGCATGATGAGCTTGAACGCTGCGATCTGATCGGTGAACGGGAAGAAGAACACGAAGAGCTTCAGCCAATAGTGTTCACCGCGGGCCGCGAGGAAGATCGTCTTGTCGCGCAGACCCAGCAGCGCCAGGGCCACGATCGTCGGGATGACCAGCACCGGGTCGATCAGGCCGACGTCGCCGGCCCCGGTGACCGGTCCGCCGTGTCCCGGGGACACCAGTGCCCACACCCCACCTGCCAGCACGACGGCGTAGAGGATCACGTCGACGACGGTACGGCTATCACCGCGGGTGAACGGGACTTTGTCCGGCCAGGCGGGCAGTCGAATGGTCTTGGGCCGCAACCAATATAAGAATCCGCCGACCGGCGGCAGGAAGCGGCCGGTCAGCGGTCCGGAGCCGCAGCCAAAGCCCATCACCTCGAACAGCAGCGTGAAGATGACGACCTTCTGGTACACGATCGGTTGGGTCCACCAGTCAGCGATGTGGCCCAGCCCGCCCAGCCCGGGCGTGAGCGAGATGATCGCCGCGGGCGCAGCGATGTAAACGCCGATCTTGAACAGATACAGCAGATACGCGGCGTAGGGGGTTCCGAAGCCGTGCTCGACCCAATGCCGGGTGACGATTTGCAGCCTCGTTGCCCGGGGCAGGGTCTGCCAGGTGGCGGGGTCGACGTCCGGAAGCTCCGGTGACATGAAACCCATGGCGGCCTTCCTGATTGGTCCGGTGTGAAATCAATTGACGGGCAAGGTGAATCGGCGTCGTACAACTCGGTGGTCGGTCCTGCGCATCGTTGGCCCCCTCGGTGCCTCTGACATAGATGTTCGCACCACCGCCGGTCATCTGGCGAGACCGTCGCGCCGGTCTTTCCCGGATCGTCGCCTTCACACCCGGATATTCGGAGTCGTCGGCGTTACGGATCAGACGTCGGCCGGGGACACCGGCTGAACCACACCCGCCGCGACCTGTGCCGGGGTCAGCTCCTGATAGGTGCCGTGCGCGTAATAGATACCCAACAGCGCGTTGAGCTCGGCGGGAATGTTGAGCGGGTACTGGGGGAAGTCGGCAAAGCCGTCGTATTGGCGCGTGTAGACCGTCGTCGGGTAGGGGTTGCTCGGCGTCGCGCCGCTGAACGTCAGACCCATCGGCTGCACGAACAGCCCCGGAAAACGGGCGAGTAAGCCACCGTTGGGATTGTTGGGATCACCGAGCAGCACGAAGGACAGCTGGTCGGGGCCGGGCCGTAAGTCGGCCGGCAGGCTTGCCAGGTAACGCATTTCGGCGGTGGCCACCGAAGCGCTCTGGGAGAAGCCGAGGACCACCACGTCGTGTCCCGCGGCGTGCTGGGCCATGATCGCGGCGTGCAGATCGGCGGCACCGGCGGCCACCGATTGGTCGAAGGTCAGGCTCGGGATTCCGGTGAACGGCTGGAACTGCTCGGGCGTGGTCACACCGAATACTGGTGAGCCCGGGTAGAAGGGGCGGATGTAGAGGTTGTAGACCTGCTGCAAGTAGCGAAACGATGGTCCCGGGTCTCCGGTGGGTCCCATGATCAGAACAGTCGGCCCACCCCCGCCCGGCGACCCGATAGTCCCGTTGGGCGACGGCTGCACCAGCGTGCGATTGGCGGCCTCGGCGCCGGCGTACGCCTCCGCCCCCGCCCCGAGCGCCCGCACAACGTGGTCGTGATACGCCGCGATCTGGGCGCTGGCGGCCTGATAGTCCCGCGCGTACGCGCCGAACAGTGCGGCGATCCCCTGCGACCCCTCTTGACGTCCGCGGCGAGCAGCTGGGTGGTGGTGGCCGCTGCCGCGTCGTTGGCCGCGCTGATCGTCGGACCGATGCGGGCCACATCCGAGGCCGCCGACGCCATCAGGTCCGGCTCGGCCACCACAAACGACATTCCCGCTACTACCACCCTCCCGTGCCCGTTTGGTCGGCATCGGCGCCGCCCCGCGGTGGCTGGATGGTAGCTAACGAGTCACGCGGACTATGCCGAAACCGGCCGAAACCGGCGAGCGCACGCCGGGTCCGCCCCCCTCTGGCGGACCCGGCCCCGTAACTTCGGGCCACCGCTCGGCCGGGCGCGGCCGCCTCCGCCGGCTCGGGCTCAGCCATGCGCGACCCCTCAACACGCACGGAACGGATACCCACTGCCGCCTCGGACAACTCGTCGCGGTCCCAAGAACCACGACCCGCGCTTTCGGCTTCTTTCACGTGGTCTTGCGAATTGACGTGCGCATACGCTAGAGGCCCAAGGCGGATGGACACCATATGCGCGCGCACTGAAGCTCAAGATCACTTTGGTGCGCGCAGCATGAAAGGACTTCGCGTCGTAGCCACCCCGCCGGACCCGTTGCCCGGCTGGGTCGCCCGAATTTCTCGCCCTCCTACCTCAAACACGCTGCAGCATAAGGTGTTTGCATAGGTTCTAATGAGCGTGCCGCGAAAATGCGCGGCGCTGCAGCCGGAGGCTGGACGGATCGGGATGAGCTCTCCTGCCCCAGGCTTGGCCCGACCGCGGTGCCCCCAAGGGCCGAACTGGATCGGGACTGAAACCTCCGACGAGCGGATTCAAATTGCCCGGGTGGGGTACTGCCAGAGGATGCCGGCCTACACACCCCCCCGACCGTTGGTCGATGCGTTTGAACGAGCCCGGGTGCTGGACACCCCAGCCCAGTCGATCGCCAAGAGAATCCGCCAGGTACTGGCCCGGCCGAAATTGAAACAAGCGATCAGCGGAACGTGGCTCGGTCATCCGGTCCATCCGCCGTTGACCGACGTGGTCATCGGCTCATTCCTGTCGGCGTCGCTGCTGGATGTGATCGCGCCCCACTCCGGTGCGACAGCCGCACGGCGGCTGATTCAGCGTGGGCATTACCGCGACGTTACCCACCGCGCTCACCGGCATCAGCGACTGGGCCGACACCGAACTTTCCGACGAAGGGGTACGCCGCGTCGGTCTGGTCCATGCCGAACTGAACAGCGTTGCACTGCTGCTCTACGCCGCCTCATTGAGAGCCCGTCGGCGCGATCGGAGACTATCCGGCACGCTGCTCGCGTTGGCCGGGGCCACCGTGCTGGGGTTCAGCGGATACCTGGGCGGCCACATGTCATATGTGCGCGGGGTCGGCGTCAATCAAACCGCGTTCGACCCCGGTCCGCCGCAGTGGACGGCGGTGCTTGACAGCACCGAGCTTGGTGACGGACAACTGCACGGCACGGATGCCGAGGACGCGCCGGTACTGCTGGTGCGCCACAACGGCGGGCTCTATGCCATTCACAACCGCTGTAGCCATCGCGGGTGTCTGCTGAGCGAGGGCGAGCTGGAGGGCGCGGTGATCACCTGCCCATGCCACGGGTCACAATTCGACGTTCGCGACGGAACACTGGTGCGCGGCCCTGCCACCACCGGCCAGCCCCTGTTGGACGTGCGGGAAACCAACGGGCACATCGAGGTTCGCACCGCCACCCGGGGCTGAGCCGTTGCGGCCCGAGCCACCGGCTATCGGTGGTGACACCGTCCCCCGCTGCGCCTAACAACCGCAACAAGAATCCGACCCTTACTGTGGTGCTCCTAGCACCGCCGGGGCCATCCACCGGCAGATTTCCAACGCGACCTGCACCCTGAACACGGCATCGGGATCGTCGAAGCTGCCTCCGCACAGCTCCATCGCCTGAGCTACCCGGTACTGAATGGTGTTGCGGTGCAACAGCATCGCTTCGGCTGTCGCGACATAACTGCGATTGCGCACCAAAAACTCGCGCAGTGTCTCGCGTAGCCACTCATTACGCTCGTCGTCCACGCTGAGCTCGCCCAGTACCTCTGCGACGTAGCACCGCAGCGCATCCACGTCGGCGGCCATCAACGCGATCGGCGCCACGTCGTCGTAGCAGACAACCCGGGCGCCGCGACGGGCTGCACCGGCATCCACCACCGCTTTCACCAACTGGGCCTGTTTCAACGATGCGCGGAAACCGCGCAGCCCGTCTGCCGCCTGGCCGTAGGCCAGCCGTGCTCGGATGCCCGCCGACTCGAACGCGGTGCGCAGCCGCGACGGATCACCGGCGCGGTCGTCCCAGACCGAAAACCACAGCCGCGCCTCCCGCTCGTCGGTCGGCACCAGCAACGAGCCACCCACCAAGCCCAGCTCGGCGGCCATCAGGCAACGGACCTGCTCGAACACGGCCATCACGTCACCGGTGGGCACCGCCGCATCCACCCATACCACCGCGGCGACGTGCATCCCGTCCAGCCGGTACCGCAACAACTTCTCGGCGCGCTGCACGTCCACCGGGGTACCGGCCAGCAACTCGCTGACCGACTGCTGCTGCAAGCCGCCACGGCGGCTCAGCCAGCGTTCGTGTTCCTCTTCATAGGCGACGATCATCTGGTCGGCCACCATGTCGACGATTCGCGACGAACGATTCACCAACTCGGTGATGGTCGGCACTCGCTGCGTGGGTTCCAGCAGCGACACATACTGCATGGCCACCTCGAGAAAGCGTGCATGGCCGAGTCGATGCGCCCGAACCAACGGCGCCAGCGGCACATCACGCTGCGCGCTGCCCGAGCGTAGGCCAGCGCGGCGGGTGGCGCTTCGAGCAACGATGTCGGCGCGTCCCGTTCCAGGTAATGAACGGCTGCGACGTAGTTCTCGGTGATACTGGCCTGCCACATGTCCATCATCCGGCTGTCGTAGTCGAGCCCCTGGATTTCGCTTTTCATGGTGTCGAACACTTCCGCGATGAACTGGTCGCGAATCGTGTCCATCTGTCGGGCGATCACCGAAATGGGGCTACCGCCGACCCCGCCACCGACCTGGGCCACTCTGCGTCCCTTCTGCTGGGCTCAGTTGGTCATTTGCCCGGCCGGAGGCGGGCACCACATGAACACCGTTGCCCGGCCGGAGGCGGGCACCACATGAACACCGTTGCCCGGCCGGAGGCGGGCACCACATGAACACTGTGCCCGGCCACGAACAAGAGCGGAGCGGTTTCGCCGCCCATGCCGGCGCGCCGGTCCGACACCGGTCGCTACCATCGAGGGACTCGACGGCAACGCAGCCCAGAGACAGCCTCGAGGGAGGAACGTGAGCACCGACAGGCCCGACATCGGAGGTCCCGAGATCGACAAGTGGGATCCCGGCCTGACCAAGCGGTTGATGAGTGTCATGCGCCCGATCTTGAAGACATACTTCCGGTGCGAGGTGCATGGCCTGGATTCCTTTCCGCCCGGCGGAGCGCTGGTGGTCGGCAACCACTCGGGCGGAATGTTCCCGATGGACGTTCCTATCTTCAGCATCGATTTCTACGACAGATTCGGCTACGACCGGCCCGTTTACACGCTGAGCCACGACATTCTGTTCATGGGGCTGACCGGATCGCTGTTCCGGCGCACCGGCTACATCCGGGCCAGCCGGGACAACGCAGCCAAGGCGCTGCGCTCCGGTGGCGTGGTGATCGTGTTTCCGGGCGGTGACTACGACGCGTACCGGCCCACCTTCGCCGAGAACGTCATCGACTTCAACGGTCGCAAGGGATATGTCAGCACCGCGATCGACGCCGGGGTGCCCATCGTGCCCGCGGTGTCCATCGGTGGTCAGGAGACGCAGCTCTACCTGTCGCGCGGCACCTGGCTGGCCGAGCACCTCGGACTAAAGCGGCTGCTGCGCAGCGACATCCTGCCCCTGTCGTTCGGTTTTCCGTTCGGTTTCAGCGCCGCGATTCCGCCCAACCTGCCGCTGCCGACCAAAATCGTCACCGAGGTGCTGGATCCGATCGACATCACCGCACGCTTCGGCGAAAACCCCGACATCGACGAGGTCGACACGCATGTGCGGTCGGTGATGCAGGAAGCCCTCAACAACCTAGCGGCCACGCGTCGCTTCCCGATTCTGGGCTGAGCCATGGCATCTCGCGTCACCGAGGCTCTCGGTCTGATCACGACGATGCGGCGCGCCGGGATTATCGCACCGATGCGGCCGGACCGTTACCTGAAGATCGCCGCCGCGATGCGTCGCGAAGGTCTAGGATTCACCGCGGGTTTCGCCGGCGCGGCCCAGCGATGCCCGGACCGCCCAGGGCTGATCGACGAACTGGGCACGCTGACCTGGCGGCAGCTCGATGAGCGCAGCAACGCCTTGGCCGCTGCGCTGCAGGCTTTGCCTGCCGGTCCCCCGAAGGTCGTGGGCATCATGTGCCGCAACCATCGCGGGTTCGTCGAGGCACTCATCGCGGCCAACCGGATCGGCGCCCACATCTTGTTGCTCAACACATCGTTCGCCGGCCCCGCGCTGGCCGACGTGGTGAGCCGGGAGAATGTCGACACCGTCGTCTACGACGAAGAATTCACCGCGACGGTGGATCGCGCCTTCGCGGCCAAACGGGAAGCCACTCGCATCGTGGCATGGGCCGACAACCAGCACGAGCTGACCGTCGAAAAGCTCATCGCCGGGCACTCCGGGAAGCAGCCTCAGCGCCGCGGCGGCAACGGCAAGCTGATCCTGCTGACGTCTGGAACCACCGGAACACCCAAGGGCGCCAAGCACTCCGGCGGAAGTGGTGGAGTCCGCACGCTGAAAGCTGTCCTGGATCGCACACCGTGGCGCGCCGAGGAGCCCATCGTGATCGTGGCACCGATGTTCCACGCCTGGGGGTTCTCGCAGCTGGTGCTGGCCGCGTCGCTGGCCTGCACGATCATCACCCGGCGCAAGTTCGACCCGGAGGCCACGCTGGATCTCGTCGACCGTCACCGGGCGACGGGTCTGGCGGTGGTGCCGGTGATGTTCGACCGGATCATGGAGTTGCCCGCTGAGGTGCGTAATCGCTACAGCGGCAGGTCGTTACGCTTCGCCGCCGCATCCGGCTCCCGGATGCGACCCGATGTCGTCATCGCCTTCATGGACCAGTTCGGCGACGTGATCTACAACAACTACAACGCGACCGAGGCGGGCATGATCGCCACCGCGACCCCGGCCGACTTGCGCGCCGCGCCCGACACCGCGGGCAAACCGGCGGAGGGAACCGAAATCCGGATCCTGGACCCGAAATTCAACGAGATGCCCGTCGGCGAGGTCGGCAGCATCTATGTCCGCAACGACAGCCAATTCGACGGTTACACCTCCGGGACCACGAAGGACTTCCATGCCGGGTTCATGGCCTCGGGCGACGTCGGGTACCTCGACCAGAACGGACGGCTGTTCGTTGTCGGCCGCGACGACGAGATGATCGTCTCCGGCGGCGAGAACGTCTACCCGATCGAGGTGGAGAAGACGCTGGCCGCCCATCCCGACGTGGCCGAAGCCGCGGTGATCGGCGTGGACGACGAGCAGTACGGCCAACGGCTCGCGGCGTTCGTGGTGCTGGAGCCCGGCGCTCATCTCGATAGCGGTGCGGCCCCCGAGGCCCTCAAACAGCATGTGCGCGACAACCTGGCCAACTACAAGGTGCCCCGCGAAATCACTGTTCTCGACGAGCTGCCGCGCGGCAGCACCGGCAAAATCCTGCGCGCCGATCTGCAGTCGAAGGTCAGCGGCTCATGAGAGGCGAGCGACTGCTGAGGCTGGCGCGCCGTCCCCGGCCGCTGACCCGCGGAGCCGTCGAACTCGTCAACGCCGCCAACGGATTTCACCCGATTACCCGGCACCCTTACGCCTCGGCCCTGGTGTTCTGGTTCGGCTGGCCGGCGTCGGAGGTGCCGGGGCTGTATCTGAGCGCCTCGGTGCTCGACGCGGTGCGGCGCGGCCGCCGCGGCGATTTCGCCGGACCTAAAGGGAAGGCGGCGCTGGCGTTGACCGTTGCGGCCTGGACGATCTTGGGGGTGATCCGCTACCGCGGCATCACCACTCCGGGCCCGGTACTGGAAACGGGGTTGAGCGAAGGACTCGGACCCGACTACGCCAAGGAGCTGGCCGCGCTGCCTACCGAGCCGACGCGCCGGGGGCGGCGTAACCTGCCGCTGCGCACCACCGTGGCGCGCCGGCGCTACGTCGAGAAGACCAACATCGTGGCGTACGGCCCGCACCGGCGTGCCAACCTGGCCGACATCTGGCGTCGCCGCGACCTGCCCCGCGACGGCAAGGCGCCGGTGTTGGTCCAGGTGCCCGGCGGTGCGTGGGTGCTGGGTTGGCGCCGCCCGCAGGCATATCCCTTGATGAGCCACCTGGTTTCGCGGGGCTGGGTCTGCGTGTCGCTGAACTATCGGGTCTCTCCGCTGCACGCCTGGCCCGCGCACATCGTCGACGTGAAACGTGCGCTGGCGTGGGTCAAGGAGAACATCGCGGCCTACGGCGGGGACCCGGACTTCGTTGCGATCAGCGGAGGTTCGGCCGGCGGGCACCTGTCGGCCCTGGCGGCTCTGACGCCCAACGAACCCAGGTTCCAGCCCGGTTTCGAACAAGCCGACACGTCGGTGGTGGCGGCGGTCCCCTTCTACGGGCGCTACGACTGGTATTCCACCGACGCCGACGGGCGACCCGAATTCATCGGGCTGCTCGAAAGGTTCGTGGTAAAGCGGAAATTCAGTGAGCATCGGCAGATTTTCGTCGATGCGTCGCCGATCCATCACGTGCGGGCCGACGCGCCGCCGTTCTTCGTGCTGCATGGCGCCGACGACTCCCTCATCCCGGTCGTCGAAGCCCGAGAATTCGTCGACGAATTGCGCGCGGTGTCCAAGTCCCCGGTCGCCTACGCTGAATTGCCAAATGCCCAACATGCTTTCGACATCTTCGGTTCCCCACGCGCGCATCACGCCGCCGACGCGGTAGCCCGGTTCCTGTCCTGGGTCTATGTGACGAACGGGCCCGGCGCACGGTAGCTGCGGCGGTCCGACAAGCCAACGCGGGCACCGAATTTCGTCGCTGCTAAGGTTCGGGGGCTGCGGTGCGGGAGGCGAAATTCGGGGGCGTCGAGCGTGCATTCATGGCGTCGAGCGTGCGTTCGTGGCGCCGAGTGTGCGTTCTTGGCGTCGAGCGCGCGCTGACGGCGTGACTGTGCCGCCAGGGCGGTCCCAGCGCGAAGTTCCCGCCCCGCACGCACACTCAAAGCCGTCACCGCACACTCGATACGACGGCATCACAGTCGCCCGGTAAGCATCTCCGTTCTCCCGAACACCAGCCATCCCAACAGATTCGAGCGAAAGAGCAGGCGCCCGCGAGTCACAAGCAGTGCTCGAGCATATCGAAGACCAGAAGCATTGTGGCGCCGCGCAAGCATCCGATCCCCGAACAGATCACCTACACGATGACCGAGCCGACACAGCGTACGGGAAGCGTTCTGGAAGTCACCGTCAGGATCGCCTAACCCAACACCTGATTCCCGCCAATGGACGGCCACCGAGCCACACCGACCCACGCACCGCCGGGCAGACCCCAGGTACAACGCCTCTCACCTTATGCACCGCGGCCGCATCCACTTGCGAAAGCCCAAGGACGGCCACGGGCGACTGACCAGACCAGTCGCCCGACAGCTCAAGGGGCGACAACAGCGTCAGCGCAAGCCGGCGGCGTGCTCGAGTTCGGTCAGCGCCGGCTCGATGGCGTCGGCCATCTGGTCGATGTCGTTGGCCACTTCCGGTGTCGTCACAAAACCGAAGTCCAGGTACTCCATGTACGAGAAGCAGGTGATGTTGAGGGCGACATCCATCACCGGCGGCCCCAACGGAACCAGCGAATCCAGTTTGGCACCGGCCATGTACAGCGGGAACTGCGGACCGGGCACGTTGGAGACGACCAGGTTGATCGGCGCCAGGTTGTGCGACAGCCCGGTGGCCGTATACGCGCGGGCGGCCAGCTGCAGCAGCCCCGGCGGTGTGGTCTCGGTCAGACCCATGATCTGATGCGCCGAGAGCGCCTTGGCCATTTCCTTGGCGCTCCGGGTGCTTTCGTGGATCGCCTTGAGTCGCTCGGCGGGGTCCTCGATGTGAGTTGCCAGCGAGGCCGTCATCGAGCTGATCTGGTTGCCCACATCGGATTTCGTCTCGTCGGTACGAGTAGAGACGGGGATCTGTGCGATCAGCGGCTTGGTGGGCAGTTCGTCGTGCTTTTGCAGGTATTCCCGGGCCGCCCCCGCCACAAGTGCCAGGACGACGTCGTTGAGCTTGACCCCGAAGGTGTCCTTGACGGCTTTAGCCCGGGCCAGCTCTACCCGCGCGCCGCTAATCCGCCGGTGCGGCGACACCGACGCGTTGAACCGGGTCTTGGGGGCGTCGAAGTAGCGCGGCGGCTTGCTGCGCACACCCAAAGCAGCGATCTGTTGGCGCACGGTCTGCTCCACCAGCCGCGCGATGCGGAACGGTGTCATGATGCCGACGTTGATGAGTGCGCTCACCGCACGCCGCTCCAGTCCGGGAATCTGGAATCCCACGAACCCAACCGTTTCCTGTTGCGGCGCCCGCGGTTCGGGCGTGACGTCCAACAGAATTTCGCCCAGACCGGCGCCGGAGACGCCGTCGACGATCGCGTGGTGCATCTTGGTCAGCGTGGCGATCCGGCCGCCCTCGACACCCTCGATGACCCACAGTTCCCACAGCGGCCGGGAGCGATCCAGTTTGTAGGACATCAGCCGGCCGACGAGCTCCTCGAGCTCGCGTCGCCCGCCGGGACCGGGAACGCCGATACGGCGGACGTGGAAGTCGATGTCGAGGTCCTCGTCCTCGACGAACCAGGGCCGGTCCAGGCCCAGCGGTGCGCCGGCGACCTTCCACCGCAATTGCGGCAGCTCCGGCAATCGCTCGACGAGCAGTTCGCGGAGCCGCTGAAAGCTGTAGTCGTGCGCGCCACTGGGATCGCAGATCGCCAGCGCACCCACATGCATGTGCCAGCCTGCGGTTTCCGCAGACCAAAACGCCGCATCGACACTCGAGAGCCGCTTCATTCCGCGACGATAGCCCGCGCCTACCGGCCGGGGCCAGCTATCCCGAGAATCTCACATCGCGCCGACCGGCGGGTTAGGCGTCCTCGAGTAGGTCGGGCGTCACCGCCGACTCGGTATCCGGAATCCCGTCGACCTTCGCCTTGCGGTCGGCCATCGACAGCAATCGCCGGATCCGGCCTGCCACAGCATCTTTGGTCATCGGTGGTTCGGCGAGGCGGCCCAGCTCCTCCAGCGATGCCTGCCGGTGCTCGACCCGCAGTTTGCCCGCCGCGGACAGATGGTCGGGCACGGTGTCGCCGAGGATCTCCAGCGCACGCTCCACCCGCGCCGCCGCTGCGACCGCCGCCCGGGCCGAGCGGCGCAGATTGGCATCGTCGAAGTTGGCCAGCCGGTTGGCCGTCGCGCGTACTTCGCGACGCATCCGGCGCTCCTCCCATACCAGCCGGGTGTCCTGCGCTCCCATCCGGGTCAGCAATGCACCGATCGCCTCACCGTCGCGCACCACCACCCGGTCGGCGCCGCGCACCTCGCGGGCCTTTGCGCTGACCCCGAGCCGACGCGCCGCACCTACCAGCGCGAGCGCGGCCTCCGGGCCGGGACAGCTCACCTCCAACGCCGACGAGCGTCCTGGCTCGGTCAGCGATCCATGCGCCAAAAAGGCTCCGCGCCAAGCGGCTTCGGCGTCGGCGACACTGCCCCCGACCACCTGTGCCGGCAGACCGCGCACCGGACGGCCACGCACATCGAGCAACCCGGTCTGGCGAGCCAGCGCCTCACCGTCATTGGTGACCCGCAGCACGTATCGGGTGTTCTTGCGAATGCCGCTGGCCGACAAAACGTGCACCACCGCGTTGTAGCCATACAGCTCGAAGATGTCCTTGCGCAGCCGCCGGGCGATGCTGCCCAAGTCCACCTCGGCTTCGACCACCACCCGGCCGCCCACGATGTGTAATCCGCCGGCGAACCGCAGCAGGGAGGTGACCTCAGCTCGCCGCGCACTGACCGATTTGACCACCAGACGACTCAACTCGTCCTTGACTTCGGTCGTCATCGCCACGCGTCGTCACTCCTCGGTCCGTTGCCGCCCAGCGCCGTGCACGCCGGTCTGTTGACGTCCACCCTCGATCGGTATCTCCTGTGTCGTCACCGGAGTCGCCGCCGGGCCTCTGTCCCGCGCCCGCACCGCGTCGAGGACGGCCGCCAGCTTGCCCGGGTCATGTAAAGGTGTACCAGGTCTGGCGACGTCGGCGAAGTGCACCTCGGCCTGCAGCAGCGTTGCGGTGCGGCGCAGTTGCTCGCGCTCCCGCTCGCTGGGCACTCGTTCGGCGTCGATGACGATGTCGTGCACGGTGAACCCCGGGGCATGCTGGGCCAGCACGTGCAGATGACGCTCCACCGAAAAGCCCGCCGTCTCCCCCGGCTCGGCCACCAGGTTGAGCACCAGGGCCCGCTGGGCGGTGGTGGTCTGCAGCGCCGTGAGCAGTCCGGGCACCAGCACATGCGGGATCACGCTGGTGAACCACGAGCCGGGTCCCAGGACCACCAGGTCGGCAGCCATGATGGCATCGACAGCCTGGCGGGTCGCCGGCGGGTCCGGGGGCAGCAACCGCACCCGCCGCACCTTTCCCGGCGTGGTGGCGATCGCCACCTGCCCGCGGATCAGGCGGAACATTCGCGGGTCGGACTCCAGGCCGGACACGTCGGCCTCGATCTGCAGCGCGATCGGGCACATCGGCAACACCCTGCCCTTGACGCCCAGGATGCGTCCGAGTTCGTCGAGCGCGGCAACCGGATCGGCCAGCACCTCCGACAGACCGGCAAGAATCAGGTTGCCGATCGGATGTCCGGCCAGGGCGCCATCACCGCCGAATCGATGCTGCAGAATGGTCGCCCACAATCGCCCGTGCGGGCTATCAGATGCCAAGGCCGCCAACGCCATTCGCAAGTCTCCGGGCGGCACCACGCCGAGTTCGCTGCGCAGCCGGCCGGAGGAACCACCGTCGTCGGCGACGGTCACGATCGCGGTGACGTAGGGAGTCAGCCGGCGCGCCGCCGATAACGTCGCATACAACCCGTGTCCGCCGCCCAGAGCGACGATGCTGTGGCTTGAATGCGGGCTGCCTGCCGTATTCATTCGCGACCCAGATCCCGGTGCAGCACCCGTACCGATAGTCCCGAATCGGAGCCGAGCAGCCGCATCAGCGCTTCGGCGATCGCCACACTGCGATGCTTGCCGCCGGTGCAGCCGACGGCAACCGTCATATAGCGCTTCCCCTCCCTGCGGTAGCCCTCGACGACCAGCGACAGCAGCCGATGGTAAGTCTCCAGGAACTCGGCCGCGCCCGGTTGCTCCAGCACATAATCACGCACCGCGGGGTGTTGGCCGGTGAGTGGCCGTAGCTCGTCCACCCAGTGTGGGTTGGGCAGAAAACGCACGTCCATCACCATGTCGGCGTCCATCGGCAGCCCGTATTTGAAGCCGAAGGATTCGACGGTGACGCTGGTGGTCGCGCCGCCGTCGCTGCCGAACGCGCGCTCGATGCTTTCCCGCAAGCCCCGTACCGACAGGGTCGAGGTGTCGATGATCAGGTCCGCATTGGCGCGCACCGGCGCCAGCATTTTTCGCTCGGCGGCGATGCCCTCGGCCAGCGTCTGCTGGCCCTGCAGCGGATGGCTGCGCCGATTCTGTTCGTAGCGGCGCACCAACATGTCGTCCGACGCCTCCATGAACACCACCCGGGGGGTGATGTTGCGGGTGGCCAGTTCGTTGCGCACCTCGTCCAGGTCGCCGGTGAATCCGCGTGACCGCACGTCCATCACCACGGCTAGTTGGGTGATCCGCGATCCCGCTGCCAGCCCGAAGTCCACCATGCGGGTGATCAGCTGGGGCGGCAGGTTGTCTGCGACATACCAGCCCAGGTCCTCCAGCACCTTGGCCGCCGTGCCGCGTCCGGCTCCGGACAACCCGGTCACCAGAACCACGTCGATATCGGGCGTTGCATGGTTTTCCGGGCCCGCTGAGCTGTCCCCGGTCATTCCGAAGCGTCCGATCGGTCAGGGCGCAGCGCCTCGAGGACGGCCGTAGCCGTGGCTACGCCGATACCCGGAACGGCCGTGATCTGGTCTACGGTGGCCTCCTTGAGGCGGGCGATCGACCCGAAATGGGTGACCAGCGCCTTGCGACGGTGTTCTCCCAATCCGGGCACCCCATCGAGCGCCGATGCCGTCATTCGCTTGGATCGTTTGCTCCGATGGTAAGTGATGGCGAATCGGTGCGCCTCGTCGCGCACCCGCTGCAGCAGATAAAGACCCTCGCTGTTGCGGGGCATGATGACGGGGTCCGGCTCGGACGGCACCCACACCTCTTCTAGCCGCTTGGCCAGGCCGATCACCGCGACGTCGCTGACACCCAGTTCATCGAGGACGGCTTTGGCCGCATTGACCTGCGGTGCGCCGCCGTCGACGACGTAAAGGTTGGGTGGGTAAGCGAACCGCCGTGACTTCCCTTCCGGGCTAAGCAGATTCGGATCGCTCTGATCACTTACGTGGCGCAGGAAGCGTCGTCGGGTCACTTCCGCGATGGAGGCGACGTCGTCGGAGCGTCCCTGGCCGGCGGCCTCCCGGATCCCGAAGTGGCGGTAATCCGACTTGCGCGGCAGGCCGTCCTCGAAGACCACCAGCGAGCCCACCACGTCGGTGCCCTGCACATGGCTGATGTCGACACACTCGATGCGCAGCGGCGCGTCGAGCAACCCGAGAGCTTCCTGAATATTCTGTAGTGCAGCCGATCTGGCGTTGAAGTCACCGGCTCGCTTCAGCTTGTGTTGCTGCAGCGCCTCTTTCGCATTGCGCTGCACGGTCTCGGCCAGCGCCCGCTTGTCGCCGCGGCGCGGCACCCGCAGCGTGACCCGGGAGCCGCGCAGCCCCGACATCCAGCTGGACAACTCCTCGGAGTTGGACGGCAGACAGGGCACCAGCACCTCACGCGGAACCGGGTTGACCGATTCGTCTGCGGCGCTACCCAACTCGGCCTGCTCACCATAGAACTGGGTGAGGAACTGTTCGACCAACTGCTCCTCACCGGAATCCCCGGGGTCTCCGGACTTTTCGACGATCCAGCCGCGCTGGCCACGGACCCGGCCGCCGCGGACGTGGAACACCTGCACCGCGGCTTCGAGTTCGTCGTCGGCGAAGGCCATCACGTCGGCGTCGGTACCGTCGCCGAGCACCACGGCCTGCTTTTCCATGGCGCGCTTCAGCGCCGACAGGTCGTCGCGAAGCCGGGCGGCTCGCTCGAAATCCAGCTGCTCGGCCGCGGCGTTCATCTGGCGTTCCAACTCGCGGGCATACCGGTCGGTCTTACCCGACAGGAAATCGCAGAAGTCCTCCACAATCTGGCGGTGCTGCTCGGCGCTGACCCTGCCGACACAGGGAGCCGAACATTTGTCGATGTAGCCGAGCAGGCATGGGCGCTCGATTTGCTTGTGGCGCTTGAACACTCCGGCTGAGCAGGTTCGCGCGGGAAACACCCGGGTGAGCAGATCGAGAGTTTCCCGGATGGCCCACGCGTGCGAGTACGGCCCGAAATAACGCACACCTTTGCGCCGTGGACCGCGATAGACCATCAACCGGGGAAATTCCTCGTTGAGCGTGACGGCCAGCGCCGGATACGACTTGTCGTCGCGGTAGCGAACGTTGAAGCGGGGGTCGAATTCCTTGATCCAGTTGTACTCCAGCTGCAGCGCCTCGACCTCGGTGTTGACCACCGTCCACTCGACCTTGGCCGCGGTGGTCACCATCTGCCGGGTCCTCGGATGCAGATGGGCGACGTCGGCGAAGTACGACGTCAGCCGGCTGCGCAGACTTTTTGCCTTGCCGACGTAGATCACCCGCCCGTGCGGGTCCCGGAACCGGTAGACGCCAGGCTCGACCGGGATGGACCCGGGCGTGGGGCGGTACGTTGCGGGATCTGGCACGTACCCAGGCTAGTGGTCGTTCGAAGCGCATCTAGAAAGGCGGGGGCTCGTCGGGATCAGGTGGCAGTTCCGGGGTGTCGGCAGGCGGCGACGAGCGCGGGTGTCTTGGCGGCTCTGGCGGTTGTGCCGGCGTTCGGCGTTAATGCGGTGCGCACGCTCCTGGACGCGGGTGCGGGTACCCAGCAGCGATTCGGGGACGTTGGCGGGTCAAGGCGATGGTCCGGGTTCGCAGTGATGCGCACAGCGATCTCGTCGACCCGCGAAGGCTCAACGGGTAACGAGACGTCAGCAACGAGCACGGTCACGGAACTTGATCCCACTTTTGGCGGTCCGTCGAGGCCGCAATTGAGGTGGTTCACCAGAGTTCCCGGGTGCGGCGCGCCAACGCCGGCGTTGAGCCCGGCACCGAGGCCGCTCGAGGTTTGACCATTGGACGAAAGACCGCACGAGGGTGACCAGCCAACTGCTCACTACATTGGTTGCCAGGCAAGTCCCGGGGAAGGCCACGCTCTCGAGCTGCCGCGCAGCCGTGAGGTTCCAGCGCTGAATAGCCCGACACCCATTGCAG
Source organism: Mycobacterium innocens (assembly GCF_900566055.1). GTDB lineage: Bacteria > Actinomycetota > Actinomycetes > Mycobacteriales > Mycobacteriaceae > Mycobacterium > Mycobacterium innocens. Next base: position 44,537 of record NZ_UPHQ01000099.1, on the reverse strand, counting down.
GGGTTGATCACCGCCGGGGCGTTGAAGTTGCCGCTCGGTCCCTTCAGACACAGACCAGCTAATCGGTTCTTCAACTGGACGACGCCGTCGGCACTAGCCACACTGGCTCTGAGCAGCGCGACACCGACGCTGCGCCCGTTAGCACACCGACCCGGCGCACACCGCCCGTCAACCGGAATGCGTGCATGCGTCACGCTCTCATCCGGCCTAGCTCAAGCTCGGGTGTCCAATTGCGTCCTTCGTTGAGACGCCCACTCTGCCATGGGGAATCCGGACTGGAAATCACACGCCGACACGACCAAAGCCGCCCGCGAAACCACCGCCAACCCATAATCACACGTCCAGCGCGGGCTACTCATGGTCCATACCAGGACGCCGTCTGCCGCTATCGCGAAGTAATTGAGTCTCATTGGCGTGGACCTTCCGGACGGGCTGACCCCGACCGCGTCACCATGGCAGCCTGACACCGCACGAAAGGCGTTCCAAACCACGTCGTGCACGTTCAGCGTGTTGGCGTAGACGTCGACCGACTCGGCGTAGAGCGGTTCACCTCCGACGTTATACGCCGCCTCAGCGTGGTCCGAGGAGCCCGGCGGCCGCAGTGGTGAGTCCTTGAACAGCAGCGCCGCCTGGCACTCCGGCGGCACGGCGCTGGTGAAGTAGTTGTCGCCAACCCGAGACTGGGTCACCTGGCCGAACGGAGCACGGTCCCCGTCCGCTAGCAACAGCTCCCTCGCCGGAGCGGGCTTGGCGGACGTGGATGGCCCCGCGGGCTGGCCGGTGGGACGCATGGCATGGCCGGCCACCGTTGAGGTGCACGCGCACATCGTGGCCACGACGGCGGCCAGCCCGGCGGCTATCCAGCCCCTGCCGCCATCTCGACCAATGCGTGCCATGGCGCGATGGTACGGGCAGCGCGTTCACTGTGCATGCTGGTCCGGTCGGTATTTGGCCAGCAGGGTTCGCACGGTGTCCATGGCGGCCACGGCGCGTTCCTTGTCCACCGCCTGAATCGCCATCACCGGGATGTACTCGTCGTCGGGCAAGTCGATCCGCGCCCATCGGCTGCCACCCGGAAAGGAGACACCGACCACGTCCGGCCAGGCAAGCAGCTTGTAGCCCAAGAGATTACGTACCGAAAGGCCGGCCGGCCCCACCCGCAGCCGGGGCCGGGTCAACAGCAGCGCAGCGCCGGCAAAAATCAGCCCCAGCGCGCCCATCGCCACCTGGTCAGCGGTTCGCAGGACCACGCCGGTGGTCCCGACCTTCAGCAGCATGCCCACCGCGACATGCACCGCGACAATCAGGAATGCTGCGACGCAGGCGAATCTCGGCGTCCAGTAGGGACGCAACACCACGTCCCAGTCGTCTTGCTGCGGGTCCGCCGTCACGACTGAACGCGTAGCTCGCGCAAGGTCAGCGCGGTGGTCAGTGCCGCCGCGGTCGCTTGCGCGCCCTTGTCCTCCGCCGACGTCGGGAGCCCGGCTCGATCCAGGGCCTGCTCCTCGGTGTTGGTGGTCAGCACCCCGTTCGCCACGGGGGTGGACTCGTCCAGTGAGACCCGGCTCAGCCCTTGGGTCACCGCATCGCAGACATAGTCGAAATGCGGTGTCTCACCACGGATTACCACACCCAGCGCGACGACAGCGTCGTGCTGGCGGGCCAATTCCTGTGCCACTACCGGAATCTCGATTGCGCCCAGTACGCGCACCACCGTCGGGTTGTCGATGCCGGAGTCGGCAGCCACCTTCTGCGCGCCGGCAAGCAGCGCGTCGCAGATTTGGCTGTGCCAGGTGCTGGCCACGATCGCCAGCCGCACACCGGACGCGTCAAGCGCCGGGATGTCCGGCACGCCGGCCCCACCGCTCACAAAGCACCACCGAATTCGCCGGGCAGCGGGACCGATTCCTGGAAATGACCGAATTCGTCCAGCCCGACCAGGTCGTGGCCCATCCGGTCGCGCTTGGTCATCAGGTAGCGGATGTTTTCCGCATTGGCGCGCACCGGCAGCGGCACCCGCTCGATGATGTGCAGTCCGTATCCGTCCAGCCCGACCCGTTTGGCCGGGTTGTTGGTCAGCAGCCGCATCGACCGGACCCCGAGGTCGACCAGGATCTGCGCGCCGATCCCGTAATCCCTTGCGTCGGCAGGCAAACCAAGCTTGAGATTGGCATCCACGGTGTCCGCACCCGCGTCCTGCAATTGGTAGGCCTGCAATTTGTGCATCAGGCCGATGCCGCGGCCCTCGTGGCCGCGCATGTACAGCACCACGCCACGCCCCTCCCGCGCAACCATCGCCATCGCGGCGTCCAACTGAGGTCCGCAGTCGCAGCGGCGCGACCCGAACACGTCCCCGGTCAAGCATTCGGAGTGCACCCGGACCAACACGTCATCGCCGTCAGCGTTCGGGCCGGCGATCTCGCCGCGCACCAGCGCCACGTGTTCGACGTCCTCATAGATGCTGGAGTAACCGATGGCGCGAAACTCCCCATGCCGAGTCGGGATCCGGGCTTCGGCGATTCGCTCGACATGTTTTTCGTGCTTGCGGCGCCACTCGATCAAATCGGCGATGGTGATCAGCGCCAGACCGTGCTCGTCGGCGAACACCCGCAACTCGTCGGTCTGGGCCATTGCCCCTTCGTCTTTTTGGCTGACGATCTCGCAGATGGCGCCGGCGGGTTGCAGTCCCGCCAGCCGCGCCAGGTCGACGGCCGCCTCGGTGTGGCCGGGGCGGCGCAACACGCCGCCGTCCTTGGCCCGCAACGGAACGACGTGACCGGGACGAGTGAAGTCGTCGGCGATGCTGGCCGGATCGGCCAGCAACCGCATGGTGGTGGCCCGGTCGGACGCCGAAATACCGGTCCCGATACCTTGTCGCGCATCGACGGTGACGGTGTAGGCGGTGCCGTGCTTGTCCTGGTTGACCGCGAACATCGGCAACAACCCGAGCCGGTCGCAGATCGAGCCGTCCAGCGGTACGCAGAGGTAGCCGGAGGTGTAGCGAACCATGAAGGCGACCAACTCCGGAGTGGCCTTCTCGGCGGCAAAGATCAGGTCGCCCTCGTTCTCGCGGTCCTCGTCATCGATGACGATGATGGCCTTGCCCGCCGCAATGTCGGCAACCGCCCGCTCGACGGAATCCAGCCTCGTCATCGTTGTTACCTTTGCTGTCGGGGAGCCGGGCCGGCAATGCCCGCATGTCGCATTCAGTATGAACCACGCTGCCGCCTCGGATGTCGCCTTATTCAGTGAGATGGCTCATTCGCGTGCCTTCTGATCAGGCAGTCGGCAATGCCGTCGAGCAACCGCGCACCGATTCACGCATTCATTCGTGACTCCTCCAAGGCTGGGCGACCCGAATGTTGCCGACTTTATTGGGTTATTCCGCTATCGGTGTTTCGCCGCCATTGGAAAAGCGCGACCACGCGCGAACGGGCAAGCGATAATCGACACCGTTTTCCTCGTTGACTGATTGACTGCCATCGCGCGGCTCACTGGTTCGCAACGTGGGGGCATACCCGAGCGCGTTCGCCTTGCTAAGCGGTGTTCTCGGTTGCCGCCGCGCTTCCGGCGTCGGCTGTTCGGGGGGCCTGCAGCAGCCGCTCAACATACTTGGCGAGCACGTCGACCTCCAGGTTCACCCGCGTCCCCACCGGCGCAGAACCCAGCGTGGTCAACTCCCGAGTCGTCGGAATCAGCGAGACCTCGAACCAGTCCCGCGGCTGGGCGCCGAGCCCGGAAACGGTCAGCGAAATGCCGTCGACGGTGATCGATCCCTTCTCCACGATGTAGCGAGCCAACGTCGCGGGAACCTCGATCCGGACCACTTCCCAATGCTGCGACGGTGTCCGGGCCACGATCTCGCCGGTCCCGTCCACATGCCCCTGCACGATGTGCCCGCCGAGGCGGCTGTTGAGCGCGGCGGCCCGCTCCAGGTTGACCCGGCTGCCTTGCCGCAGATCGCCGAGGCTGGACCGGTTGAGCGTCTCGGCCATCACGTCGGCGGTGAACTGGCCGTCGGGCAGCACTTCCACCACGGTCAGGCAGACACCGTTGACGGCGATGGAATCGCCGTGGCCGGCGTCGGAGGTGACGACGGGACCGTGGATGGTCAGGCGCGCCGCGTCGGTGAGGGTGTCCCGCGCGATCACCTCGCCGAGTTCCTCGACAATTCCGGTGAACATCGCCCCAGGCTAGTGGCTCCGGGTGGCCCCGGGTTCGCCGGTATAACCGCGATGCCCCGACCGACCGCGGGCCCTGCGTTGCCCGAGGCGGTCACCGGCACCCTCTACGATGCTGGGTATGCAACCCCCCAGACGTCTCTTCGCTGTTGTCGCCGCCCTCAGCCTCGCCACCACGGTGGTCGCGGGCTGCTCGTCGGGCAAGAAAGACAGCGGCGGACCATTACCCGAAGCGACGGCATTGGTGAAGCAGGCGACCGACAAGACCAAGATCGTCAAGAGTGCACATCTGGTCCTGACGGTGAACGGCAAGATCCCGGGATTGTCGATGAAGACGCTGACCGGCGATCTCACCACCAATCCCACTGCCGCCAAAGGAAACGTCAAGCTCACCCTCGGCGGGTCCGATGTCGATGCCGACTTCGTCGTCTTCGAAGGGATCCTGTACGCCACCCTCACACCCAACAAATGGAGCGACTTCGGTCCGGCCGCCGACATCTACGATCCCTCGCAGATCCTGAACCCTGACACCGGGCTGGCCAACGTGCTGGCGAACTTCACCAACGCCAAAGCCGAAGGGCGCGACACCATCAACGGACAGAGCACCATCCGCATCAGCGGGAAGGTCACGGCGGACGCCGTGAATCAGATCGCGCCGCCGTTCAGTGCAACCGATCCGGTGCCGGGCACCGTGTGGATCCAGGAGAACGGCGACCACCAGCTGGCCCAGGTCAAGTTGGATCGGGGTTCGGGCAATTCCGTCCAGATGACCTTGTCGAATTGGGGCGAGCAGGTGCAAGTCACGAAACCGCCGGTGAGCTGATGAGCACGCAGACGGGCCGCCGGGTAGCGATCAGCGCGGGCAGCCTCGCGGTGCTGCTGGGTGCCCTCGACACCTATGTCGTGGTCACCATCATGCGCGACATCATGAACAGCGTCGGTATCCCCGTGAACCAGCTGCAGCGGATCACCTGGATCGTCACGATGTACCTGCTGGGCTACATTGCCGCGATGCCGCTGCTGGGCCGGGCCTCCGACCGGTTCGGCCGCAAACTCATGCTGCAAGTCAGCCTCGCCGGCTTCGCCGCGGGTTCGGTGATCACCGCGCTGGCCGGACACTTCGGCGATTTCCACATGCTGATCGCCGGGCGCACCGTCCAGGGGGTTGCCAGCGGCGCACTGCTGCCGATCACGCTGGCGCTGGGTGCCGATCTGTGGGCCCAGCGCAACCGCGCCGGTGTGCTCGGCGGCATCGGCGCCGCACAGGAACTCGGCAGTGTGCTGGGTCCGCTGTACGGGATCTTCATCGTCTGGTTGTTCCATGATTGGCGCGACGTGTTCTGGATCAACGTCCCGCTCACCGCGATCGCGATGGTGATGATCCACTTCAGCCTGCCGTCCCATGACCGCAGTGCCGAGCCGGAACGGATTGACGTGATCGGCGGGCTACTCCTGGCCACGGCGCTGGGTCTGGCGGTGATCGGGCTCTACAACCCCAACCCCGACGGCAAACAGGTGCTACCGAGCTACGGGTTGTCGCTGGTGATCGGCGCGGTCGTGGCCGCGGTGTTGTTCTTCGTCTGGGAGCGCATGGCCCGCACCCGGCTGATCGAACCGGCCGGTGTGCACTTCCGGCCGTTCCTGTCCGCGTTGGGCGCATCGGTGTGCGCCGGCGCGGCGTTGATGGTCACCCTGGTCAATGTGGAGCTGTTCGGCCAGGGTGTGCTGGATATGGACCAGGCCCAGGCGGCAGGGATGCTGCTGTGGTTCTTGATCGCCCTGCCGATCGGGGCGGTGGTGGGCGGTTGGGTCGCCACTCGGGCCGGCGACCGTGTGATGACGTTCATCGGCCTGCTGGTGGCCGCCGGCGGCTACTGGCTGATGCATTATTGGCCGGTCGACCTGCTGGCCTATCGCCACAGCATCTTCGGCTTGTTCACGGTGCCCGCGATGCACGCCGACCTGCTGGTCGCCGGGCTGGGGCTCGGTCTGGTGATCGGGCCGCTGTCCTCGGCGGCCCTGCGGGTGGTCCCCTCCGCTGAGCATGGCATCGCCTCAGCGGCGGTGGTGGTGGCGCGGATGACCGGGATGTTGATCGGGATGGCCGCGCTGAGCGCCTGGGGGCTGTACCGGTTCAACCAGATATTGGCGGGGCTGTCGGCGGCCGTCCCGCCCAACGCCACGCTGCTTGAGCGTGCGGCCGCAATCGGAGCCCTGTACCGGCAAGCGTTCGCCTTGATGTACGGAGACATCTTCAAGGTGACGATGGTGATTTGTGTGTTCGGAGCGCTGCTGGGCCTGTTGGTCAGCGGCCGCAAGGAGCACGCTGAGGAGCCGGAACTCCCCCGGCACCAGGCGGTCGCACCCCAGCAATGAACGGCTAACGCGGTATCAGGCTGAGCAGCAGATCCGGTCCCACCTTTTCGACGCTGTCGTATTGCCACCGCAGCGCGTGCGCGATGCTGGACACCCCCACGTCGTCGACCGCGGTGACCGGCCCGCCCAGCAGGATCGGCGCGACATAGGCCAGGATGCGGCTGATCGCCCCGCACCGCAGAAAGGCGCCGGCGAGCGTGGGACCACCTTCCAGCAGGACGTCGGTGTAGTCCAACAGCGCCCTGAGCACCTCCACCGGCTCGTGGGTACGCAGCACCATGGTCCGTGCGTCGTCGTTGAGAACTTTTGCCTCCGGCGGTATGTCGCGGGTGCCCACCACCACCCGCAGCGGCTGTTTCGCCGCCAGGGACCCGTCCGGCAGGCGGGCGGTCAGGGCCGGGTCGTCGGCCAGGACGGTGCCGGTGCCGACTACGATCGCGTCGGCGATCGCGCGCCGGCGATGCAGGTCGGCGCGGGCGGCCTCGCTGGAAATCCACTGGCTGGAGCCGTCGGCGGCAGCGCTGCGGCCGTCGACGCTGGTGGCGTACTTCCACGTCACGTGCGGTAGCCCGGTGCGCTGCTTGTGCAGCCACTCGCGCAGCGGTCCGGCCGCCACGTGGTCGGCCAGCACCCCGGAGCGCACCTGCAGGCCCGCTGCCGACAGCCGCCCGGCACCGCCCCCCGCGATTCCGTTGGGGTCGGCTACGCCGTAGATCACCGTGCCCACCCTGGCTTCGATCAGCGCGTTCACACATGGCGGGGTCTTGCCGTAGTGGTTGCAGGGCTCCATGGTGACCACCGCGATGGCGCCGGCGGCCAAACCGCCGGCCCGACGTAGTGCCACCACCTCGGCGTGGTCGCCGCCGGTGGGCTGGGTACCGCCGACGCCGACCACCCGGCCCTCGGTGTCCACAATGACCGCCCCGACGGGTGGGTTCGGATACGTTGAGCCCTTGACCAGGTAGGCCTGGTCGATGGCGAGGCGCATGGCGTCCTCGATGCTCTTGACCTGCTCGACAGTCATCGGCTGCTCACCGGCCACGGTGGTGTGACGCGGCCCTGGCCCGTTGCCGAAGTGCCTCTACCGCGGTAGCCGGGTTATCGGCGCCATACACCGCCGATCCGGCGACGAAGCAGTCGACGCCCGCCTCGGCCGCCTGCTCGATGGTGTCCGCGTTAACGCCGCCGTCGATCTCGATCAGGATCTTCAACTCACCCGAATCGACCATCTTGCGTACCGTCCGCACTTTGCTCAACACCTCGGGAATGAACTTCTGGCCGCCGAAGCCGGGCTCCACCGACATGACGAGCAGGGTATCGAAGTGCGGCAGGATCTCCAGATACGGATCCAGCGGCGTCCCCGGTTTCACGCTGATACCGGCTTTGGCGCCCGCTGCCCGGATATCGCGGGCCACCCCGACCGGATTGTCGGCGGCCTCGGCGTGGAACGTGACGTTGTGGGCGCCGGCTTCAGCGTAGGGCGGAGCCCACCGGTCCGGGTTGTCGATCATCAGATGACAATCCATCGGGATGCGGCTTACCGCCAGCAGGCTTTCCACCACCGGCAGGCCGATCGTCAGGTTCGGCACGAAGTGACCGTCCATCACGTCGACATGCAGCCAGTCGGCACCGTGCACCGCGGCTGCTTCGTCGGCGAGCCGGGCGAAATCGGCAGCCAGGATCGACGGCGCAATCATCGGCCCTCCCGTGCTGCAAGGCATGAGCGACAGACTACTGAGCCCGGCGGCGCGGCGTGCGACGCGCACCGGCGCGTCACGCGAGCCGTTGCAGCGCGGCAGCGAACATCGCGTCGGTGCCGTGCCGGTGTGGCCACAGCTGAACGTACGGTCCGTCACCGAGCCCTTCGGTGACGGGTTCGAACAACGGCCGGGTGTCCAGCGCGGCCACCGGATGCCGGCGCAGGGCGTCGGCCACCACCCCCACGGTTTCGGCGAGGTGCGGCGAGCAGGTCGCGTAGAGCACCACGCCGCCCGGCCGGACCAGCGCAATCGCGGCAGCCAGCAGCTCACGTTGCAGCTTGGCCAGCGCGGGCACGTCGGCCGGTTGACGCCGCCAGCGCGCCTCCGGGCGGCGGCGCAATGCGCCCAGCCCGGTGCACGGGACATCGACCAGCACCCGGTCGAAGCCGGGGTCGAGCCCGCTGTGGCGACCGTCGGCCTGCACTACCGAGACCGGCAGCCCGGCGGTGTTGGCCCTCACCAGGCCCGCGCGCTGCGGTGACGGCTCGACAGCGGTCACCCGGGCCCCTGATTGCCCGCCCAGGCCGGCCAGCAACGCGGTCTTACCACCCGGTCCGGCGCACAGATCGAGCCACCGGCCGTGGTCGTCGTCGACGGGAGCCAGCGTCAGCGCCCGCGCCACCAGCTGGCTGCCCTCGTCCTGGACCAGCGCGTGACCGTCACGCACCGGCGCCAGCTGTGCCGGGTCGCCGCCGGGCAGGTACACCGCGTACGGCGAGTACCGGCCGACGGTGCCGCCTACCGCGGCGGCGAGTTCGGCGGCGGTCAGTACCCCGGGGCGAGCCGCCAGGTGCACCTGCGGGCGTTCGTCGTCACTGGCCAGCACCGCGTCGAGCTCGGCGGCCGCTGCGCCCAGGGCGTCGGCGAATGCCTGTGCGATCCACCGTGGGTGGGCATGCACGAAGGCGGCATGTCCGATCGGGTCGCTACGCGGGTCGGGAGCCAGCTCCTCCACCCAGCTCCGCTCGTCGCGGCCGGCGATGGTTCGCAGCACACCGTTGACGAATCCTGCTCGGGCGGAATCGAATTCGATGCCAGCCTGGTCGACCGTGGTGGACACCGCGGCGTGGGTGCCGACTCGGGTGCGCAGCAGCTGGTAGGCGCCCAGCCGTAGCAGGTCGAGCAGGACCGGGTCGATCGCCTCCGGTGCCCGTCCCGCTGCCGCACCGATGACCGCGTCGAGCAGGCCCCTGGTCCGGCAGGTGCCGTAGGTCAGCTCGGTGGCGAAGGCCGCGTCGCGGCCGGTGATGCCGCGCTTCCGTAGCAGCGCGGGCAGCGCCAGGTTCGCATAAGCGTCCCGGCTGGCTACCGCGCGCAGGGCGTCGAATGCCGCGGCGCGTGCGGGGTCCAGTGGCCGGCGGCGACGGCCTCGTTCGCCGGTTCGGGAACGTTGGGGCCTCGCGGTCATGAGGCCCGCGCGCCCGGGTCGAGCCGGGCCCCGCGCGCCCAGTCGGCCGCCTGCATCGGCTTCTTGCCCGGTGGCTGAATCTGGCCCAGCCGCACCGGTTCGGAGCCGGTGCCGATCCACACGCTCGTGCGGTCTGCGTGAATAGCGCCGGGCGGTAACGGTTCTGGAGGTTTTGGTGCGCCGTCGAGCTGTACCGGTCCGAGCTTGACCCGCAGGTCGCCGATGAGGGTCCAGGCGCCGGGGTTGGGGGTGACGGCGCGGATTCGGCGTTCGACGACCGCCGCCGGAAGTTCCCAGCGCACCCGCGCCTGCTCCACGGTGATCTTCGGTGCCAGGCTGACTCCGTCGGCCGGCTGTGGTCGCGGCGTCAGCGTCTGGTCGGCGATGCCGTCCAGCGTGGCAGACAGCAGGGCCGCACCCGAAACGGCAAGTCGCTCAAGCAGATCGCCCGCGGTGTCGGTCGGCCGAATGGCTTCGGTGACCACACCGTAGACGGGGCCGGAGTCCAGACTGGGCTCGATCTGGAAGGTCGTGGCGCCGGTAATGGTGTCCCCGGCGGCAATCGCGGCCTGCACCGGCGCCGCGCCGCGCCAGGCGGGCAGCAGCGAGAAGTGCAGGTTGACCCAACCGCGCTGCGGAATCGCCAGCAGCGCGTCGCCCAGCAGCGCCCCGTAGGCGACCACCGCGCAGCACTGCGGCGCCACCTCCGACAGTTCAGCGACGAATTCCGGCGAGTTGGGCCGCGACGGCCTCAGCACCGGTATGCCGCGATCGAGTGCCTCGCGGGCCACCGGCGACGGCTCGGGCCTGCCTCGCCGCCCGGATGCGGCGTCGGGCCGGGTCAGCACCGCGACCACATCGTGACGGGGCGAGTCGATGAGGCGACGCAGTGCCGGCAGCGCGGGTTCGGGCGTGCCCGCGAAAACGATGCGCACCGCAACAGTCTAGGTAGCCGGCCAGCCGCATCGATGTGTCGCGGGCCACAATCCGGACCCGCCAAATTCTCAGCCAGTTATAACCTTGCTAATACATACTATGTCCTACGGAAATGATCTGCCCCGAGGTTCCCACCGCGCCAGCGACGACGAGGTCGAAGTAACGCAGCCCTTCCCCTTCCCAAAGGAGCTCTCCATGACTATCGACACACCGATCCGCGAAGACGCGACGCTCGCGGCCACGCACCGGGCGATGTGGGCCCTCGGCGACTACGCCCTGATGGCCGAGCAGGTGATGGCCCCCCTCGGTCCGATCCTGGTCGCTGCCGCGGGCATCGGGCCGGGCGTGCGGGTGCTCGACGTCGCGGCCGGTTCCGGCAACATCTCGCTGCCGGCGGCCAAGGCCGGTGCCACCGTCGTTGCCACCGATCTCACCCCGGAGCTGCTGCAGCGGTCTGCGGCACGCGCCGCGGAGTTGGGGCTGACCCTCGAGTACCAGGAAGCCAACGCGCAAGCCCTGCCGTTCGCCGAGGGCGAGTTCGACGCCGTGATCTCGGCGATCGGCGTCATGTTCGCTCCGGATCACCAGTGCTCGGCCGACGAGCTGGTCCGGGTCTGCAAGCCGGGCGGAACCATCGGCGTGATCAGCTGGACCCCGGAAGGATTCTTCGGCCGGATGCTGGCCACCATCAGGCCATACCGGCCGAGCCTGTCGGCGGCGTTACCCCCGTCGGCCCAGTGGGGCCGGGAAAACTACTTCCGCGGCCTGCTGGGTGATCGAGTCACCGATGTCAAGACACGTCGCGAGCCGTTGAAGGTCACGCGTTTCAGCAGCGCGCAAGACGTCCACGACTACTTCAAGACTCACTACGGCCCGACGATCGAGGCCTACGCCAACATTGGCGACAACGTGGTACTGGCTGCCGAACTCGACGCCCAGCTGGTTGAGCTGGCCGCGGAGTATCTGACCGGCGGCGTCATGGATTGGGAGGTCCTGATCGGCACCGCGGTCAAGATCTGAGTCGGCCCAGTTCCGTGGCGGGCCATCCGCTGCCGAGCGACCGGCCCGCCACGGTACTGCGGCTTGCTACAACTCCATTTCGACGTGCGCGTCGGGTTCGCCGCCGGCGGCGGTAAACGCCGTCAGCGCACGCACCAACCCGCGGCGTTCGGCCTGCGGCATCTGCTCCACGATGCGGGCGATCTCGGCACGCCGAAGCGCGGTGACCCGGCGAACCAAATCCCGGCCCCGCTTGGTCAGCACGGCGAGCAGTTCGCGCCGGGAGTTCGGGTGCGGCTGACGGTCGATCATCCCCGCGCCGACCAGCCGGTCGACCATGCGGCCCGTCGCCGATGGTTGCACGCCCAGCAGGGTCGCCAGGGTGGCCAAGTTGATCGGACCCCTATTGGACAGAATCACCAGGGTCCGGAACTGCGGGATGGTGATCGTCTCATCGATCTGTGCGATGGAATGAGCCGAGATGGCCACCAGCAACCGGGATGCCGTCAGTAGCGAATCGGTGATCGCATCCACCGACTCCTCAGCTGCCGTCGCGTTCTCCGTGGACATCATGGCCCCCTCCCCCGGTCCACCGGGTCGTCAACTTCGCCGTCGCGCTTACACGGGCTGCAGCAAAATGAAGTGTAACAGCGTCCCATAGTCGTAGACATGGATTATTGACCAGCTATATATTTTCTTCCGGGCATGAATCGGATTCGGTTGCCGAAACCTCCAGCCCGCCGGCGACGACGACGTCGCTCTGTGAGCCGTCCACTGTCGGCAGGAGGTCCGATGGCTCATGACACCCCCGTCAGCGAAAGCCAGCCTCCGGCCACCACTCACCGGGACATGTGGGCGCTGGGCGACTACCCCGCGATGGCAGCCGAGGTGTTGGCGCCCCTCGGCCCGATCCTGGTCTCCGCCAGCGGTGTTCGTCCCGGCGATCGCGTGCTGGATGTCGCCGCGGGCACCGGGAACGCAGCGATCGCCGCAGCCCTGGCGGGTGCCCACGTCGTCGCCAGCGACCTGACCCCGAAGTTGCTGCGCCGTGCTCAGCAGCGCGCGGAGGCAGCGGGGCTGAAACTTGGCTGGCGCGAAGCCGACGCGGACGCCCCAGGAGGTGTGGTGGGGCCGCGAAGACTATATCAGCGACCTGTTCAACGACTACGTCTGCGACGTCCGTATGCAGCGCGGATCGCTGCGGGTGGACCGGTTCGACCACCCCGACGGGTGCGTCGAGTACTTCAAGGAGTGCTAGGAGTACTAAGGCCCGGCGATCAACGGCTACCGCAACATCGGCGGCGACCAGAATCGCGTCGCCCAGCTGGATGCCGCACTCAGCGAACTCAGCCGCGAATACTTCACCGACGGCGTGATGGAGTGGGGGTACCTGATTTTCACCGCGCGGAAGCGGTGACCGCGGGTTAGCCGCTAACCCGGAGCTAACCGATGTGCAGCGGGTCGATCTGCACCCGCACCGGCTCGTGGGTTTGACGTGTGCTGAGCACGGAGACCGCGCGCCGCAGGCAGGCTGCCAGTTCCAGGCCGTGCTCGCGGCGAACCCGCACCAGCATCCTGGTGACGGGCGCTCCGGCGGGGATGCCGGCCGGTCGGCGCACGCCGGGCGGCAGATCGACCGGGCCGAGCAACTCGGCTTGGAAGCGTTCGGGGTCGGGCAGCCCGGCCTGGTCAAGCAACGCCATGACCGCCTCGGCGGTGCCGTCGAGAGCGGCGATGTGCACGCTCGGCGGCAGCCCCACTTCGCTGCGGGCCATCAGCTCGGCCTCGGCGTGGCCCACCGGGTCCCAGCGAATCAGGGATTGCACCGTCGGGATGGCTGATTCGGCGACCACCATCACCACGCCGCCGTCAGCCCGCGACCGCACCAGCGCCGCCGCCGCCATCCAGCGCCACAGCGCGTCCTCGGCGGCGCGCAGGTCCTGTCGCCCCAGCAGCGCCCAGGTGTCCAGCAGCAGCGCCGCCCCGTACCCGCCGGACGCCCGGGGTTCGGCTCCGGGGGTCGCGACCACCAACGCCGGGCGGGCGGCCACCTCGGGGATGACGGCATCGCCCGACGAGGTGATCACCGCCGTACCCGGGAACGCCCGGCCGAGCTCTTCGGCGGTGCGCCGGGCCCCGACCACCGCGGCACGCACCGCATCCGATCCGCAACGCGCGCAGCGCAGCGCCGGCTCGGCGCGACCGCACCAGCGGCAAACCGCGCCCGGCCCGCCGCGTTCCTGCAGCGACAACGGGCCGGTGCAGTGCCGGCAGCGGGTGATCGCCCGGCAACGACCGCAGGCCAGTGACGGCACATAGCCGCGGCGGGGCACCTGAACCAGGACCGGCGCTGCGGCCGCCAGTGCCGAGCGGGCGGCGCGCAGGGCGATGGATGGCAGTCGGGCGGTGCGAGCGGCCGGGTCGCGTTCCTCGGCGTACCCGCTGTCATCGAGAGCGACGACACGCGGACTGCGCGCCCGCACCACCGGCCGGGCCGCGACGATGTCGTGGGCCCAGCCGCTGCGCACCAGCGCGTGGGCTTCGGCGGTTCTCGCGTAGCCGCCGATCAGCGCCGCGCACCGGGCCTGATGGGCACGCAGCATCGCCACCTCCCGAGCATGGGGATAAGGCGCCCGCGGCTCGGCCAGGCTGTCGTCGCCGTCAGCCCAGACCATGACCAACCCCAGGTCGCTCAGCGGCGCGAACACCGCGCTCCGAGTGCCGATCACCAGCCGCGCGCTGCCCCGCAACGCGGCCAGCCACCTGCGGTAGCGGGCGGCCGGTCCCAGGCCGGCCGACAGCGCCACCACGTTGGGTTCGTCGATCCGGGCCGTCACGGCCTGCCACAACGTGTCCAGATCGCGCTGATCAGGCACTATCCCCAGGACCGCACGGCCGGCGCGCACCGTCTGCGCGGCGGCCTCGGCGAAGCGATCCGCCCACCGCTCCCCCGGCAACGCCTGCCAGACCGCGCGGGCGGCCCGAGCCTGGGCGAGCGCGGCCAGGAACTGGCCGCCGCGGCCGTAGACCTGCCAGCACGACGGGTCGACCGGGTCGACATCGGGCCGGTCGGCGATCAGCCCGGGCTCCCGTTCCACCCTCGCGTGCCGGGCCGGAATCGCCAGCCGCAACACGTCGGCCCGGGTGCCGGCATAACGGGCGGCCACCGCGTCGACCAACCGGCGGATTTCCGGGGTGAGCACCGGTTCAGCCGACACCACCCGATCCAGCCAACCCAGCTTGCCCTGGTGGTCGGTGTCGTTGCGGCGCTCCAGCACGAACCCGTCGACCAGCCGGCCATGGAACCGCACCCGCACCCGCACCCCCGGCTGGGCGTCGTCGGACTGCTCGGCAGACACCAAATAGTCGAATTCGCGATCCAGGTGCGGCACCGACAGCATCGGCAGGATTCGAGCGATCGGCTCGACCTGGATGGGGGTACCGCCCGAGCCGCGAGACATGTTGCCAGAAAACCTTTTTCTTGCTGGTTGGCGCCTCAGGAGCAGTCGGCTAGCGGTCTGCGGGCTCAGCAGCGCCGGCCGGGATTTCCCGCCCGAAGAAGAACCCGGCGGTGATCAGGATTTCCGCGGCGGCGTACGACCACCAGATCGGGACCGCCAGCGCTTCGTTGCCCAAGATGAATCGGCTGATCGCGATCATCGAATCCGATACCGCGAAACTCAGCGCCCCGACGGCCGTCCAGATCGTCGGAAGGCGCGCCAAAAAAGCAGTGCACACCATCGCCGTCAGCGCCAGGATGTAGACGGTCACCGGAACCGTCAGCTTCTCCTGGCCCAGGTGCGGCCAGAACCAGACCAACAGCGATATCGCCCCCACACACATCAGTACTACCGGGGCCAGGCGCGCACGCGACGGGGCCCGCCTTAGCGCCAAGGGCAGCATTGCGCCCAGAAAACACAGGTGCGCCAACAGGAATGAGCCGAGGCCGAAGACGAACGACTGTGTCCACCAAGGGATGGCCAACAGCCAGTCGCCGGTGGCAGAGAACAGCAGTGCCGGCACCAGCCACCGCCGCTCACGCGCAATCGGGTGCGCAACCGCCGCCAGAGCCAGCAGCACCGCCATCGACGCCTTGAACGGCGGCTGCAGAATCCAGTGTCCGGTCAACTCGGTGCCCGGCGGGCGGCTCATCGCGATCACGGTCAAGTACACGCCGTAAGCCAGACCCGCCCACCCGGCCACCACCCAAGCACCGGCCACCAGACGAGATGCGTACGGTACCTGCATGCCCAGCTTGGACCAGACCGCCGACGAACGACCCGCTCTCGACTCCATCCTGCTGAAGGTACTGGATGCGGTTCCCTTTCGGCTATCGACCGACGACGGAATCGACGCCATGCGCCAGCGGATGCGCGATTTGCCGCGCCGGCCGGTGCACCCCGACCTACGCGTCGAAGACCGGTCGATCGACGGGCCAGCCGGCGGCATCGGCATCCGGATCTATTGGCCGCCAACTGATTCCGTTCAAGGCAGTGCCCCGCCGGTGGTACTGTA
Organism: Mycobacterium innocens; assembly: GCF_900566055.1. Taxonomy (GTDB): domain Bacteria; phylum Actinomycetota; class Actinomycetes; order Mycobacteriales; family Mycobacteriaceae; genus Mycobacterium; species Mycobacterium innocens. The sequence goes on along the minus strand of NZ_UPHQ01000099.1, from coordinate 28,362 downwards.
CTTCCACGGCGGCGGTTTCGTAATGGGCGATCTGGACACCCATGACGGCACCTGCCGTCACCATGCCGTGGGCGCCGGCGCGGTGATCGTGTCGGTCGACTACCGGCTGGCGCCCGAGCATCCCTATCCCGCCGCCGTCGAAGACGCCTGGGCCGCAACGTTATGGGCCGCCGAACGGGCTGCCGACATCGGGGCCGACAGCACCCGGCTGGCGGTCGCCGGAGATTCGGCGGGCGGCACCATCGCCGCGGTGATGGCTCAGCAAGCTCGTGACAATGCCGGACCGAACCTGGCCTTCCAGCTGTTGTGGTATCCCTCCACGATGTGGGATCAGTCGCTGCCGTCGTTCACCGAGAACGCCACCGCGCAGATCCTGGACGCCAAGGCGGTGGCCGCGTTCTCTCGTTGGTACGCAGGCGGAATCGACTTGTCCGACCCGCCGGTGGGAATGGCGCCGGGCCGGGCGGAGAACCTGGCCGGCCTGCCGCCGGCCTACATCGGGGTCGCCGGATACGACCCGCTGCGCGACGACGGCATCCGCTACGGCGAGCTGCTGAGCGCCGCCGGCGTGCCCGTCGAGGTGCACAACGCCGAGACGATGGTGCACGGCTACGTCGGCTACGCCGGTGTGGTGCCGGCAGCCACCGCCGCGATGGATCGCGGGCTGGCCGCGCTGAAGCTGGCGTTGCACGCTTAGCTGCCGCTTCCTAGTTTCGCTGTGGATACGCGCTGGGTGCCACGCCGTACCACCGTTTGAAGGCGTGCGAGAACGTCGAGACCTCGGTATAGCCCAGCCGCCTGGACACCTCTTCGGTGGTCAGGCCGACATTGCACAACAAGTCGACGGCCACGGTGGACCGCGCCTCGTTCAGCAAGGCGCGAAACGACGTGCCTTCCTCGGCAAGCCGGCGCCGCAATGTGCGCGGATGCAGGCCGAGCTCGGCCGCGATGTCGGGCAGCGTCGGAAACAGTCCGGAATCACGAAACAGCTTGGTGCGCACCAGCGCAGTGATGCCCCGGCGTTGCTCATTGCGCTGCATCAGCACGTCACACTGCGCCATACACATTTCCAGAGTGTGCCGATCTGCTTGCGGCAACGGCTCGTCGAACATGGCACGCGGGAAGTGCAACCTGTTGTGGGCCCGGCCGAATGCGACGTGATGAATCGGCACCAGGTCGAGCAGCGGCCGCAGCAACCGCTCGTCGACCGCCACTTCCGCCGACACCTGCTCGGCATACTTGGCCGCCACCGGCAATGCGAAACTTGTTGTGGTGGCCAGGATTCCGGCGATGTCACGTTCGATGAAAAACCGCCGCACGTCGGCCGGCAAGTGACCGGCGTCCAGCTCGAGCAAACAGTCTCCGGCCGTTTCGAACAACCGGACGTCGATGTGCAACATCGTCAGCGCGAAGTAGCGCATCGCGATGCTGAAGAGTTCGCGCAAAGTGGCACAAGACATCACCGCAAAACCGAACAGTCCCAAGTGGGTGAGCGTGAACCGACTGCCCACGTCGACCCCGATCCCGGCATGGTCCGGCAACCGGGCCAGCAATCGGCGGACGGCAAGGATCTCGTCGCCGGCACTGATGACGGCATCGGGATCATCGAGATCCGCCGGCTGGATCGCGGTGCCGGCAAGCACGTCGCTGGTGGGCACCCCGTGCTCGTTGGCCACCTCGCACAGCACCCGGGTCGCATAGACCCCGTGACTCACCTCGGCTTGCACGTGTTCCATGATCTGTCCTAAATTCCCAACTCTTTGTCCCATAGTCTCATTACCGGCGGCCGACGTCGTCCATACAGTGAACCCATGGCCACTGTGATCGCCGAGCGACCCCTTAACAGACCAGCCAGACGCCTGAGCACCTGGACTATGACGCGTGAGGCCCTCACCGTCGGCTTCGATGCCGGCGACGGATTCCTGGGCCGGGTACGGGGCAGCGATATCGTCCGATTCCGTTGTGCTGGAAGACGTTTCGTTTCCATCACGTATCCCGGCTATATCGACCACGTGTTACACGAGGCGCGGCTGAAATACGTCAAGTCCGACGAATACGAGCCCATCCGCGCGGCCGCCGGCATCAACCTGCTCACCGATGAGGGCGACTCGTGGGCCGCGCACCGCGGCGTGCTGAACCCGACGTTCGCCCGGCGTCACCTCAACGGCCTCGTCGACCTGATGATCGACCCGATCGAAGACGTCACCGCTACCCTCGTGCCCGCCACGCCGTTCGACATGCACGAGACGATGGTCCAGGCAACCCTGCGCGTGGTCGCCAATGCCCTGTTCAGCCAGGATTTCGGGCCGCTGGTCCACAGCATGAATGATCTGGCGACCCGCGGGCTGCGCCGGGCCGAGAAATTGGAACGACTGGCATTGTGGGGGCTGATGCCGCGCCCGGTCTACGACGCGCTGGTCTGGTGCACTTTCTCCGGCGTCCACCTGCCGCCGCCGTTACGGGAGATGCAGGACATCACGCTGGCGCTCGACGCCGCGGTCAACGCGGTGATCGACGACCGGCTGGCCCATCCGACCCACTCCGAAGACCTGCTCAACGTGCTGCTGCACGCCGACGACGGAAACTGGCCGCGCCAGCGGGTCCGCGACGAGGCGCTGACCTTCATGCTCGCCGGCCACGAAACCACCGCGAACGCCATGTCGTGGTTCTGGTATCTGATGGCGCTGCACCTCGATGCCCGCGACCGGATGCTCGCCGAGGTCGACGACGTGCTCGGGACCAGCCGGCCGAGCGCCGACCACCTGGGCAAGCTACCGTGGACGACGGCCTGCTTGCAGGAGTCGCAGCGCTACTTCTCCTCGGTGTGGGTTCTCGCCCGCAAGGCCGTCGCGGAAGACGTCATCGGCGGGCACCACATCCGCCGCGGAACCACCGTCGTCATCCCGATCCACCACATCCACCACGACCCGCGCTGGTGGCCCGGCCCGGAGAAATTCGATCCCGAACGGTTCCTCGGCAGCGGCGCCAAGGACCGTCCCCGCTCGGCCTATCTGCCGTTCGGAGGGGGCCGGCGCATCTGCATCGGACAGAGCTTCGCCCTGATGGAAATGGTGTTGATCGCGGCAATCATGAGTCAGCGCTTTGTCTTTGACCTCGCGCCGCACTACCCTGTCGAACTTGAGGCGACACTGACCCTGCGACCCAAGCACGGGCTGCACCTCATCGGAAGCGAGCGCTCATGAAGCCCGACTACCAGATACTGATTGTCGGCGCCGGATTCTCCGGGATCGGCGCGGCGATCGAGCTCGACCGGGCCGGGTTCCACGATTACCTGCTGATCGAGGCCGGCGACGGAGTCGGCGGAACCTGGTACTGGAACACCTATCCCGGTATCGCCGTGGATATTCCGTCGTTTTCCTATCAGTTCTCGTTCGAGCAGAGCCCGCGCTGGTCGCGCACCTACGCACCCGGTCACGAACTTCGCGCATACGCCGAACACTGCGTCGACAAATACGCCATCCGGTCCCGCATCCGGTTCAACACCAAGGTCCAGGCCGCCGAATACGACGACGAGCACCGTCTGTGGCGGATCCAGACAGACCCCGGCGGTGTGCTGACCGCCAGGTTCGTGATCAACGCCAGCGGCGTGTTGACCGTGCCGAAACTGCCCGACATCGACGGGGTGGACTCGTTCGACGGCATCACCATGCACACCGCACGGTGGGACCACGGCCAAGACTTGACCGGTAAGCGCGTCGCGATTATCGGCACCGGCGCGTCGGCGGTCCAAGTCATCCCGGAGATCGCGCCAATTGTCGAGCACCTCACCGTTTTTCAGCGGACCCCGATCTGGTGCTTCCCGAAGTTCGACGTGCCGCTGCCGGCGGCGGCCCGCTGGGCGATGCGCATTCCCGGCGGCAAAGCCGTCCAGCGGTGGCTCAGCCAGGCCTTCGTGGAAGCAACCTTCCCGATCTCGGCCCACTACTTCACGGTGTTTCCGCTGGCCCGATGGAGCGCGGTGCTGGGACGGCGGTATCTGCGCCAGCAAGTCGACGACCCGGTGGTACGCGACCAACTCACGCCGCGTTACGCGGTGGGCTGCAAACGGCCGGGCTTCCACAACGGCTACCTGTCCACCTTCAACCGCGACAACGTCCAGTTGGTCACCCAACCGATCGACAAGATCACCCCGTCGGCGGTGGCCACCGCCGACGGCGTCGGCCACGAGATCGACGTGCTGATCCTGGCGACCGGCTTCAAGGTGCTCGACACCGACGACGTGCTCACCTATCCGGTGATGGGGCGCGGCGGCCAGTCCCTGAGCCGGTTCTGGGACGAACACCGGACTCAGGCTTACGAGGGTGTCAGCGTTCCCGGCTACCCGAACTTCTTCACGGTGTTCGGCCCCTACGGCTATGTCGGCTCGTCGTATTTCGCGCTGATCGAGGCGCAGACCCACCACATCCTGCGGTGCCTCAAGCGGGCCCGACGAGACGGCGCGACCTGTGTCGAGGTGACCGAGGAAGCCAACGCCCGCTATTTCGCCGAGGTGATGCGCCGCCGGCACCGCCAAGTCTTCTGGCAGGACAGCTGCCGGCTGGCCAACAGCTACTACTTCGACAAGAACGGCGACGTGCCGTTGCGTCCGACGACGACCATGCAGGCCTACTGGCGCAGTCGCCGCTTCGATCTCGACGACTACCGCTTCACCAGTTAGCTTCACCAATTAGCGCGAGCAGACGCAAAGGTGCCCTATTCGTCGGCGTGTCGGGGGACTTTGCGTCTGCTCGCGTAGGCTCGGGACCTATGGCAAAGGTGTTCTCCCGCATCGACGAATCGTTGAGGGAGTTTATCGGCAAGCAGGCGATGTTCTTCGTTGCCACCGCGCCGTCCGATGGCGGTCGAGTCAACCTCTCCCCCAAGGGATACCGGGACACCTTCGCGGTGCTCGACGACCACACCTTCGCCTATCTCGACTTGTTCGGCAGCGGCACCGAGACAATCGCCCACCTGCGCGACAACGGCCGGATCACCATCATGTTCTGCTCGTTCACCCGCAACTCGCGGATCCTGCGACTGTTCGGCACCGGACGAGTGGTACGCCCCGACGACGCCGAATTCGACAGGCTCCGAACGCATTTCAAGTCTCTACACCCGGGAACCCGGGCCGCCGTCGTCGTCGACGTCGACCGGATCGCCGATGCGTGCGGCTTCGCGGTGCCCTATTACGAGCTAGTCGACGAACGGCCGGTGCTCGACGCCCATCTCGCCAAGGCATCCGAGGGAACCTACGTCCGCCTGGTCGAGCGCAATCAGCACAGCATCGACGGTCTGCCCGGGTTGGAGCCCGATCACCCGATGCCGCCCAACGCCGAACACTGAGCGCACGCGAACTCGCGAGCACCGGGAACTAGATAGCGCGCTTGAGGTCGTCGACCTTGTTGAGCTGCTCCCACGGCAGTTCGATATCGGTGCGGCCGAAGTGCCCGTAGGCAGCCGTCGGCGCATAGATCGGGCGCAGCAGGTCCAGGTCGCGGATGATCGCCCCGGGCCGCAGATCGAACACCTCACCGATGGCCTTTTCGATCTTGACCGGGTCGACCGTTTCGGTGCCGAACGTCTCGACGAACAAGCCCACCGGGGCGGCTTTGCCGATGGCGTAGGCCACCTGCACCTCCACCCGCTCTGCCAGCCCGGCCGCGACGACGTTCTTGGCCACCCAGCGCATCGCGTACGCCGCCGACCGGTCCACCTTGGACGGGTCCTTGCCGGAGAACGCGCCGCCGCCGTGGCGGGCCCAGCCGCCGTAGGTGTCGACGATGATCTTGCGGCCGGTCAATCCGGCGTCACCCATGGGCCCGCCGAGCACGAACTTGCCGGTCGGGTTCACCAGCACCCGCACCTGTGAGGCATCCAGCGTCTGGTGGGCCAACTCGTCGAGCACACTCTTGAGCACGTGCTGGCGGATGTCAGGATCCAGCGTCTTCTCCAGGTCGATGTCGGCGGCGTGCTGCGTGGAGATCACCACGGTGTCCAGCCGCACCGAGACGTTGTCCTCGTAGGCGATGGTGACCTGCGTCTTGCCATCAGGGCGCAGGTAGGGCAGCACGCCGTTCTTGCGGACCTCGGTCAGCCGCCGCGACAGCCGGTGGGCCAGCGCGATGGGCAGCGGCATCAGTTCAGGAGTGTCGTTGATCGCGTAGCCGAACATCAGCCCCTGGTCGCCGGCGCCCTGAGCGTCCAGCGGGTCCGCAGCACCCTCGACGCGCGCCTCGTGGGCGGTGTCGACCCCCTGGGCGATGTCAGGAGACTGTGCGCCAATGCCGATGTTGACACCACAGGACGCCCCGTCGAAGCCCTTGTCCGACGAGTCGTAGCCGATCTGGAGAATCCGGGCCCGCACAGTGTTCGTGATGTCGGCGAATGCCGCTTTCGCCGAGGTGGTCACCTCGCCCACCACGTGCACCTGCCCGGTGGTCACCAACGTCTCGACCGCGACGCGTGAGCGGGGATCCTCCGCCAGAAGCGCGTCGAGGACCGAGTCGCTGATCGCATCACAGATCTTGTCGGGATGTCCCTCGGTCACCGACTCACTGGTAAACAGCCGACCCTTTTCGCTCACTCTGCGTCCTTTCAATAATTAGTTAGCCGAATTATATCCTCCGGCAACAATTTTAGTTCGTCCACTCGGGCAAGGGATCGTCCAGCACCTCTCCAGCAGCCGTACAGGCCTCCACCCGCCGATCCGCTACCCGATACAGCCATGCAAAAACGCGACGATCGCGTCAACGATACGACTGGCCATCAGCGTCTTGGAACCGTGTTGCAGCGCCGACTCGGTTCCGTCGGAAGCCAGCAGCCAGCCATCGTTGTTGTCCACCTCGAAGGCCCTGCCGTCACCGACCGCGTTGACGACCAGCAGATCGCAGCCCTTGCGTCGCAGCTTTTCCCGAGCGTGAAACAGCACATCGCCATTGGCGTCACCGGTCTCGGCCGCGAACCCCACAATGGCCCGCATCTTGGGCAACTGCCCGTGCTCGCGGGCGCGCACCACGCCGGCCAGGACGTCGTCGTTGGGTACCAATTCGATCGTCGGCGGCCCGTCGGAACCTTTCTTGATCTTGGCCGCCGAGACCTGGGCGGGCCGGAAGTCGGCGACAGCTGCCGCCATCACCAACACGTCGACCTCAGGTGCATGCTTGGACACCGCTTCGCCGAGTTGCTGCGCCGAGCTCACGCGCACCACGTTGACACCGGCAGGGTCGATGAGCCCGGCCGTATGTCCGGCGATCAGCGTGACCTCGGCGCCGCGCTGGGCGGCGACCCGCGCGACGGCATATCCCTGCTTGCCGGAGCTGCGGTTGCCGATGAAGCGCACCGGGTCGATCGGCTCGCGGGTGCCGCCGGCGGTCACCAGGAGTTTGCGACCGGCAAGGTCGTAGTGCAGGGCGTCGTGCCGCTCCAGCAGCAGCTGGGCAAAAGTGGTGATCTCCTCGGCCTCGGGCAATCGTCCCGGGCCGCTGTCACTGCCGGTGAGGCGCCCGAATGCGGGTTCGAGCACCACCGCACCACGGCGGCGCAGGGTGGCGACGTTGTCGACGGTGGCCGGGTGCAACCACATCTCGGTGTGCATCGCCGGCGCGAACAGCACCGGACATCGCGCCGTGAGCAAAGTCGCGGTCAGCAGGTCGTCGGCGCGGCCGTGCACCGCCCGGGCCAGCAGGTCGGCGGTGGCCGGTGCGACGACGACAAGGTCGGCCTGCTGTCCCAGATGAACGTGCGGGACGGCGGGCACGTCGTCGAAAACGTCGGTGCGCACCGGCTGACCGGAGAGCGCCTCGAAGGTCGCCGCCCCGACAAAGCGCAGCGCGGATTCGGTGGGGATGACCCGGACATGATGCCCGGCCTCGGCGAGCTGACGAACGACTGTGCAGGCCTTGTAGGCGGCGATACCACCGGAGACGCCGACTATGACCTGTTGGGGGATCCGCTTTCGGTCCATCCGGGGCCCGGCCCTGTTACTCGCCCTCGGTGTGCTCGAGTAGGTCGGCGTGGATCTCGCGCAGGGCGATGGATAGCGGCTTTTCCTGCAACCCGGGCTCGACCAGTGGACCCACGTACTCCAGGATGCCCTCGCCGAGCTGGTTGTAGTAGTCGTTGATCTGCCGGGCGCGCTTCGCAGCGTAAATCACCAGCGCGTATTTGCTCGAGACGCGGTCCAGCAACTCGTCGATGGGCGGGTTGGTGATGCCGAGCGGGGTGTCGTAGGCCCCAATTCCGGCGGATGCCGGATCGAACTGATCCGAGGCGGAACCGGCTAGCGGCGCGTCTGACTGCGGAATACTCACGAAAGACTTTCTCCTGGCGGCGTAGAGCGGTGCGAAAGCGGCAAAAATCTCGATTCTCAAATCCGGCTGGGACTCATGCAGAGCCGGGCATAGCACTAACCAGCAAGGATACCAATTCGGCGCACGCAGACTCCAATCGACGGTTCACCACGACCTTGTCGAAGTCATGTTGGGCTGCCAATTCGATGCGCGCGGTGTCCAGGCGGCGGCTGACGACCTCCGGCGTTTCGGTGCCCCGGCCGACCAGTCTGGCCTCCAGGTCTTCCCAGCTGGGCGGCGCCAGAAACACGGTGATGGCCTCGGGCATCGCCTTCTTGATCGCCCTGGCCCCGGCGAGGTCGACCTCGATCAGAACCGGCTCACCCGACGCGGCGGCTTGCCGCACCGGCTTGGCCAGAGTGCCCGACCGGTGCAGGCCGCCGTGGATCTCGGCCCATTCCAGCAGTTCGCCGCCGTCGATCAGTTGCTGGAAACGGGCGGGGCTGACGAAGTGGTAGTCGACGCCGTCGACCTCACCCGGGCGTGGCACCCGCGTCGTGGCCGAGACGCTGAAGTGCAGGTTCGGGATCCGCTCACGCAGGCACCGGACCACGGTCGACTTGCCGACCGCGGAGGGACCGGACAACACGACTACGCGTCCTGCGCCCGGTCCCTCGCCGGCACTCACTGATACTGATGCCCCTGGGCCGGCACCCCGTACAGACCGTTCGGACTGCATTGCCGGGGGTCGGGCCGGGCGGCCCGCCTCGCCCCCGCACGCGGGCGGAACACCCACCTCAGGCCCTCCGGCCTGCATTGTCGGCGGGGGCTGGGCTAGGCGGAGCCGAATTTTTCCAGCAAGGCCTTGCGCTGACGGTCGCCCAGACCACGCAGGCGGCGAGTTGGCGCGATCTCCAGCTCGGTCATGATTTCCTGCGCCTTGACCTTGCCCACCTTCGGCAACGCCTCAAGCAGCGCGGACACTTTCATCTTGCCCAGGACTTCGTCGGTTTCGGCGTCCTTGAGCACCTGGGTGAGGTTGGTGCCGCCACGCTTGAGCCGGTCCTTGAGCTCTGCTCGCGCTCGACGTGCGGCAGCAGCCTTCTCCAACGCGGCCGCGCGCTGCTCGTCGGTCAACTGGGGAAGGGCCACGATTCCTCCGTCTCTCATCGATATCAATCGATCTTCATTTGTCTTGGCCGGGTATTCCAGCCAGCGCAGACGACCGTACTCACGCTGTCTGACGAAATCTAACCCGACCCCCTGGTTACGGCGACGAATGCCCAGCGTGGACCCAAGATGCCAGGCGACTCACAGGTCCGCCGGGCAGACCCGGGAGCCCGGCCGGAGGTCCGGCCAGATCTCGAGGTTTCTCACTGTGATAACCCCCTCTAGCAGCGGTTTTCGGTACCGGATGCGCTGATCAACCATCACCGCCAGGCAGCCGGGGCTCGCCGCCCCCGGCATCAACGAAGCATAGTGCCGCGGATCACGCATTTTCGGTGACGAGTCGCGCGTGTCTCTTTACTTTCAGCACGTCGCGCCGCGGCGGGGTGTCGGCGCCAATGACTTCTCCGGCGGCTGCGCTATCCGCCGGCCGGCTGAGTTCGCAGAGCGCATGGCGTGCCCCGCTGCGGGAGCAATACACCCGCGTGAGGCGGCTGCGGGCCTTGGCTGCGTCGAGATTGCCGCCATGGTCGAGACCGGAGCCCAGATCAGAGCCCACCATGGCAACCTCGGCAGGGCAGGACCTCGCCGAAGTTTGTGCCCCTCAACACGTAGCCCGGTCTCGGCTCCGGTGAGGCGAACCGCCGGTGGGTGCCGGGTTCGTAGGGCAGTGACCGGGACGGGCCGCTACACCGCCGACAGGTAGGCGACCGCCTCGAGCAATCGTTCGGCCGCGGACCGGATCGCCGGAACACCGGGACCCGCCCGCAACACCTCACGCGACACCGCGGGCAACAGCTGGGCGGGTGCCGCCCCGCCCAGTCCGCCGAGCGCCTCGGGCCGCCCGCCCTGCACTCCGACGCCGGGCACCAGCACCGGTCCGCCCAGGGCGCTCAGGTCGGGCGGCTGCAGGACGGTTGCCCCGACCACCACGCCGACGGATCCAGGCCCGGGTTCGGTCGCCTTGTTAGCTGCGGCGACGTGGTCGACGATCAGCTGCGCCACCGTGCGGCCGTCGGCGTCGGCACGCTGCACTGTCGCACCCTCGGGGTTGGAGGTCGCCGCCAGCACGAACACGCCTCGGTCATGAGCCGCAGCGACCTCCAGCAGCGGCCGCAGCGACCCGAACCCCAGGTACGGCGAGGCGGTCACGGCGTCGACGGCCAACGGCGAGTCGCCGGCCCAGGCCGCGGCGTAGGCGGCCATCGTGGAGCCGATGTCGCCGCGCTTGGCGTCCGCCAGCACCAGCACCCCGTTGGCTCGCAGCGCGGCAATGGTGCGTTCCAGCACCGCATATCCCGCGGCGCCGTAGGCCTCAAAGAACGCCACCTGGGGCTTGACCACCGCAAAACCGGCGTAGGCCCGCACACAGATATCGCAGAACGCGGCCAGGCCGTCGGCGGTGGCCGGCAGATCCCAGGCCCGCAGCAGCTCGGGGTGTGGATCGATGCCCAAACACAGCGGCCCCCGGCGCGCCTTGGCCTCGGCCAGCCGGGCACCGAAACCGGTCACCGGTCAGCGCTCCGGGAATCGATCGCGCGGTGCAGCTCCTGCAGCGACCGCACCCCGATGTCGCCGCGAATCCCGGCTTCGATGCCCTGCACGGCGGCCGACGCGCCCTGCACCGTAGTGATGCACGGAATGTTGACGGCCACCGCGACCGAGCGGATCTCATAGCCGTCGATGCGCGGACCGGAATTGCCGTAGGGAGTGTTGATGACCATATCGACCTCGCCGGCCCGGATGGCGTCGACGGCCGACATCTCGGGGCGGCCCGGCTGCTTAGACTCGAAATGCTTGCGTACCTCGTCGCACGGAATCCCGTTGCGGCGCAGCATCTCTGCGGTCCCCTCGGTGGCCAGAACGCGAAATCCCAAGTCGGCGAGTCGTTTCACCGGGAACACCAGTGAACGCTTGTCGCGGTTGGCGACCGACACGAATACCGTCCCGTGAGCCGGCAGCGAGCCGTAGGCTGCCGTCTGACTCTTGGCGAACGCGCTGCCGAAATCACGGTCGATGCCCATCACCTCACCGGTGGATTTCATCTCCGGGCCCAACAGCGAATCGATGGCGGCCCCGTCGGCGCGGCGGAACCGGTGAAACGGCAGCACGGCTTCCTTGACCGCGATGGGGGCGTACGGGTCGGCGTTCCCGCCGTCGCCCGAGGCCACCAGCATGCCTTCCTCGCGGAGTTGGGCGATGCTGGCGCCCAACATGATCCGCGCGCACGCCTTGGCGAGCGGGACGGCGGTGGCCTTGGATACGAAAGGAACGGTACGGCTGGCGCGTGGGTTGGCCTCCAAGACGTAGAGGACGTCGTCTTTGAGTGCGTATTGCACGTTGAGCAACCCCACCACCCCGATACCGTGCGCGATGGCTTCGGTGGCCTTGCGCACCTTCTCGATGTCGCTGCGGCCCAACGTCACCGGCGGCAGCGCGCAGGCCGAATCGCCGGAGTGGACGCCGGCTTCCTCGATGTGTTCCATGATTCCGCCGATGTAGACCTCGGTGCCGTCACACAGCGCATCCACGTCGATCTCGACCGCATCTTCGAGGAAACGGTCAACCAGCACCGGATGTTCGGGCGAGAGCTGGGTGGCCCGCGTGATGTAGCCCTTCAGCGTCTCCTCGTCGTAGACGATCTCCATGCCGCGCCCACCCAGCACATACGACGGCCGCACCAGCACCGGATAGCCGATCTCGTCGGCGATCCGGCGGGCCTGCGCGAACGTCGTCGCGGTGCCGTATTTCGGCGCCGGCAGGCCCGCGGTGCTCAGCACGTCGCCGAAGGCGCCCCGGTCCTCGGCCAGGTCGATCGCCTCCGGCGGGGTGCCCACGATCGGGACGCCGGCGTCGGCAAGCCGCTGCGCCAGCCCGAGTGGGGTCTGGCCGCCGAGTTGCACGATCACGCCCGCCACTCCAGCGTTGGGGCCCGTGCCCTCCGCGCCGCCGGCGGCCGACTGTTGCTCGGCGTGGAACACCTCGAGGACGTCTTCGAAGGTCAGCGGCTCGAAGTACAGCCGGTCGGCGGTGTCGTAGTCGGTGGACACCGTCTCCGGGTTGCAGTTGATCATCACGGTCTCAAAACCGGCCTGGCTCAACGTGGTTGCCGCGTGCACGCAGCTGTAGTCGAATTCGATGCCCTGCCCGATGCGGTTGGGACCCGATCCCAGGATCAGTACTTTGGGTTTCTCGGTCTGCGGCGCCACCTCGGTCTCGGCGGCCGGGTCCAGCTCGTAGCTGCTGTAGTGGTAGGGCGTCTTGGCCTCGAACTCCGCCGCGCAGGTGTCCACCGTCTTGTACACCGGGTGGATGCCCAGCCGCTCCCGCAGCGACCGCACCCCGTTTTCGCCGGCTAATTCCGGCCGCAGGGACGCGATCTGGCGATCCGACAGTCCGCTGTGCTTGGCGTGTCGCAGCAGCTCCGCGTCCAGTACCGGCGCGTCGACCAGTTCAGCGCGCAGCTTGACCAGCTCACCGATCTGGGCGACGAACCACGGGTCGACACCGCTGGCCTCGGCGGCTTGTTCCACCGAAGCGCCCAGCCGCAGGGCCAGTTCGATGTCGTAGAGCCGGCCTTCGGTAGGGGTCTGCAGCCGGGTCAGCACCTGATCGATGTCGCCTTCGGGATCCGGGGCCGTCCAGAACCCGGCGCGGGTGGTCTCCAGCGAGCGCATCACCTTGCCGAGCGCCTCGACGAAGTTGCGGCCCAACGACATCGCCTCGCCGACGGATTTCATGGTGGTGGTCAGCGTCGGGTCGGCGCCGGGGAATTTCTCGAACGCGAACCGCGGCGCCTTGACCACTACGTAGTCGAGGGTGGGCTCGAAGCAGGCCGGGGTCTCCTTGGTGATGTCGTTGACGATCTCGTCGAGGGTGTAACCGATGGCCAGCTTCGCGGCGATCTTGGCGATCGGGAAGCCGGTGGCCTTGGACGCCAACGCACTCGACCGCGACACCCGTGGGTTCATCTCGACCACGATCAGCCTGCCGTCGCGCGGGTTGACCGCGAACTGGATGTTGCAGCCGCCGGTGTCCACACCGACCTCGCGCAGGATCGCGATGCCCAGATCGCGCATCCGCTGGTATTCGCGGTCGGTCAGCGTCATAGCCGGCGCGACGGTGACCGAGTCACCGGTGTGCACGCCCATCGGGTCGACGTTCTCGATCGAGCACACCACCACCACGTTGTCGTGGCCGTCGCGCATCAGCTCGAGCTCGAATTCCTTCCAGCCGTAGATCGACTCCTCGATCAGCACATTGGCGCTGGGTGAGGCGGCCAGCCCGGCACCGGCCATCCGGTCCACCTGGTCGGCCGAATGCGCCATCCCCGAGCCCAGCCCGCCCATGGTGAACGACGGCCGCACCACCACCGGCAGGCCGAGCTCGTCCACCGTCTCGCGGACCTCGTCCATGGTGAAACACACTCGGCTACGGGCCGATTCGCCGCCGACCTTGGTGACGATGTCCTTGAACCGCTGCCGGTCCTCGCCGCGCTGGATGGCGTCGAAGTCGGCGCCGATCAGCTCGATCCCGTAGCGTTCCAACACCCCGTTCTCGTACAGCGCGACGGCGGTGTTGAGCGCTGTCTGGCCCCCCAACGTGGCCAGCAGCGCGTCGATCTTGTTGCCGCGCTCGGCCTGTTGGGCGATCACCCGTTCGACGAATGCCGGGGTGATGGGCTCGACGTAGGTGAAGTCGGCGTATTCCGGGTCGGTCATGATGGTGGCCGGGTTGGAGTTGACCAGGCTGACCTGCAATCCCTCGGCGCGCAGCACCCGGCAGGCCTGAGTGCCGGAGTAGTCGAACTCGCATGCCTGTCCGATGACGATCGGCCCCGAGCCGATGACCAGGACGTGGTTGAGGTCCGAGCGACGCGGCACTAGCAGTCCCCTTTCTGGGCGCGAGCGGACGCAGCTGTACACCTGTTACGACGTGGCGGTGTACAAACACACGCGCTCGCGGTCATCGGCGGCCCTCCATCAGCTCGACAAATTGGTCGAACAGGTACTCCGCGTCGTGCGGACCGGCTGCGGCTTCGGGGTGGTATTGCACCGAAAAGGCCAGGCCGTCTGTGAGTCTGACGCCCTCGACCACTCCGTCGTTGGCGCAGGTGTGGCTGACGACGGCCGGGCCGAAGGGCGTGTCGAAACGCTGGCCGGCCTCTCCCTCCAGCGCGAAGCCGTGGTTTTGCGCGGTCACCGCCACCCGCCCGGTGGCGTGGTCGATCACCGGGATGTTGATCCCGCGGTGGCCGAAGACCATCTTGTAGGTCGACAGGCCCAGCGCCCGGCCCAGGATCTGATTGCCGAAACAGATTCCGAACAACGGGATTCCGGCGCCCAGCACCTCACGGGTGAGCGCGACGACGTGGTTGGCGGTCGCCGGGTCACCGGGGCCGTTGGACAGGAACACGCCGTGTGGGTTGATGTCGGCGATCTGTTCGAAACTCGCCGACGAGGGCAGCACGTAACTGCGGATCCCGCGCCGGGCGAAATTGCGCGGCGTGTTGGTCTTGATACCTAGGTCGAGTGCGACGACGGTAAACCTGGGAAGTCCCGGCGGCCCTTCGGGTTCGACGATATACGGCTGCGGGGTACTGACCTCGGCGGCGAGATCGGCGCCCAGCATCGGCGGCTGGCCCTGCACGCGCCGCAGCAACACGGCTACGTCGGGGGGCTCGGCGAGCGCAGCACCGGAGAACACCCCTGCCTTCATCGAGCCGCGGCTGCGCAGATGGCGCACCACCGCCCGGGTGTCGATGCCGGCGATCCCAACGATGCGCTGGCGGATCAGCTCGTCTTCCAGGGTGCCGGTGGCGCGCCAGTTGGACGCCCGCGGCGACGGGTCGCGGACCGCGTAGCCGGCGACCCAGATCTTGTCGCCGCGGCTCTCGGCGTCCTCGCCGTTCCAGCCGGTGTTGCCGATTTGCGGTGCGGTGGCGACGACGATCTGGCGGTGATAACTGGGGTCGGTCAGCGTCTCCTGGTAGCCGGACATGCCGGTGGAAAACACGGCTTCGCCAAGGGTTTGGCCGATGGCGCCGAACGGCGTTCCGGTGAAGACGCGGCCGTCCTCGAGTACCAGCAGGGCCTTGCTCACGCGGCTCCTTCCACCCAGCCGTCGTAGTCGTCGCGGTTGTCCGCGCGGAATCCGGTGTCGATTTCGGTACCCGACGGCAGTTGCCACCGGATCGCCAAAATCCCGTCCCGGGCGGCGACCTTACCGGCGATGCCACGCTCGGTGCGCACCGCGGTAATGGACTGCCATGGAATCCAAACCGGCTGCGCCCCAATACGTTCCAGGAGAATTCCGTCGCGGTGTCGGGTCAGC
Source organism: Mycobacterium innocens (assembly GCF_900566055.1). Taxonomy (GTDB): domain Bacteria; phylum Actinomycetota; class Actinomycetes; order Mycobacteriales; family Mycobacteriaceae; genus Mycobacterium; species Mycobacterium innocens. Next base: position 12,574 of record NZ_UPHQ01000099.1, on the reverse strand, counting down.
ACCGCGATGCTTCGGTACCCGAGATCGCCGGCGGTGACCCGGTCGTTCCAGGCCGGCGAGAGCGTGCAGCCGACATAGACACCGCGGGTGGTGACGGACGCCGGGCCCAGGTCGTCAGGCACGTCGGGCAGCGCGCCGATCAGCTTCGCCTGCCGGTGCGAACGCCGCCGCCAGCCCCGCATCATCAGCGCGACCACCACCGCGATCGTCGCCACCAGCACCGCCGCGAAGATCACCGAGCCCACCAGCGTGCCCGAGTTCATGCGCGCCGCTCCTCTCCCCCGCAAGCGGGTGGGGGTACCTCCCACTTGTGGGGGAGTACCCCCACATCGCTTCGTCCCCCGCAAGCGGGCGGTACCCCCACTGCAGCGGCGCCGGCGCGGTTCACGCGGGACTCTTTCCGTCCCGGGCGGTGACCTTCCCGCGCAGCAAGGTCACCGTCACGGTGGCCGGCAATGTCATCGACTCGTAGGGGGTGTTGGCCGACCGGCTGGCCAGCTCGGCCCCGGTGACCGTCCAGGTGGCGTCGGGGTCCACCACGGTCAGATTGGCCGGCTCCCCCACCTGCAGCGGACGCCCATGATCAGGCAGGCCCGCGATCCGCGCCGGATTCTCGCTCATCACCCGCGCCACGCCGCGCCAGGTCAACAGGCCGGGCCGCACCATGGTTTGCACCACCACCGACAGCGCGGTCTGCAACCCGAGCATGCCGGGGCGCGCTGCGGAGAATTCGACACACTTCTCGTGTTCGGCGTGCGGGGCGTGGTCGGTGGCCACACAGTCGATGATTCCCTCGGCCAGCGCTTGGCGTAGGGCGCTGGCGTCGGCGGCTTCGCGCAGCGGCGGGTTGACCCGGTTTACCCCATCGTAGCCGGCCAGTCGGCCGTCGTCGAGCAGCAAGTGGTGTGGGGTGACCTCGGCTGTGATCGAAATGCCTTGGTTCTTAGCCCATTTCAGGATCTCGACGGTACCCGCAGTAGAAGCGTGGCAGATGTGCACCCGGGCACCCGCGTCGCGGGCCAGCAGCGCGTCGCGGGCAACGATGGATTCCTCGGCGGCCCTGGGCCATCCCGACAGCCCCAGCCGCGCGGCGTTCGGACCTTCGTGCGCGACGGCGCCGACGGTCAGCCTGGGCTCCTCGGCGTGCTGGGCGATCAGCACGCCCAGACCGGTGGCATATTCCAGGGCGCGGCGCATCACCAGCGGGTCGTGCACGCAGACGCCGTCGTCGGAGAACATCCGCACCTGGGCGGCACCGGCGTTCATCATGCCCATCTCGGTGAGCTCGGCTCCGGCCAGCCCCACCGTCACCGCGCCGACCGGGTGCACGTCGACCAGGCCCACCTCCTGACCGCGGCGCCACACATGGTCGGTGACCACCGGGCTGTCGGCCACCGGGTGCGTATTAGCCATCGCGAACACCGCGGTGTAGCCGCCCAAAGCCGCTGCGGCCGAGCCGGTTTCGATGTCTTCGGCGTATTCGCGGCCGGGCTCGCGAAGATGGGTGTGCAAGTCGACCAGCCCGGGCAGCAGCACCTGGCCGGTGGCGTCGATGACGTCGGCCCGGTCCGGGATGGCCAGCCCCGCGCGGATGTCGGCGATCTGGCCGTCATCGACCAGTACGTCGACCCGCTCCCCCTCCCCGTACAACCGGACCCCGCGGATGAACACAGTCACGCCGCACCTTCTTTCCCGGCCGACTCAGCCCCCACCAGCAGGTGGAACAACACCGCCATCCGCACATGGACACCGTTGGAAACCTGTTGCAGCACAGCCGATTGCGACGAGTCGGCAACCGAAAAGGCGATCTCCATGCCACGCAGCATCGGCCCGGGATGCAGCACCACGGCATGACCGGGCAGCATCGCCTGCCGCCGGTCGGAAAGCCCGTAGCGCACCGAATACTCACGCGCGGACGGGAAGAAACCGCCGGTCATCCGCTCGGCCTGCACCCGCAGCATCAGCACCGCGTCGGCGGCCGGTAATTCGGCGTCGAAGTCGTAGGACACGGTGACCGGCCAACCCTCGGCCCCCACCGGCAGCAATGTCGGCGGCGCCACCAGCACCACCTCGGCGCCGAGCGTGTGCAGCAACATGACGTTGGAGCGCGCCACCCGGCTGTGCAGGATGTCGCCGACGATCACGACGCGCCGGCCCTCGATGCCGCCGAGCCGCTGCCGGATGGTCAGCGCATCCAGCAGCGCCTGGGTCGGGTGCTCGTGGGTGCCGTCGCCGGCGTTGATCACCGACGGGCCGTCCTCGCCGTTTCTGGTCCAGTCGGCCAGCAGACGCGCAGCACCCGAGGCCGGATGGCGGATGATCAGGGCATCGGCGCCAGCCGCCCGCAGGGTCAGCGCGGTGTCGCGCAGCGACTCGCCCTTGCCCACCGAGGATCCGGCCGCGCTGACGTTGATCACGTCGGCGCTCATCCACTTGCCGGCCACCTCGAAGGACACCCGGGTTCGCGTCGAGTTCTCGTAGAACATCGTGACGATGGTGCGGCCGCGCAGCGTCGGCAGTTTACGGACCTCCCGGCCCACCAGAGCCTGGGCGAACCGGTCGGCGTCGTCGAGGATGGCGGTGGCCTGGTCGCGGCTCAGGTCGCCGGCGGCCAGCAGATGCCTACTCATAACCGGTCCTCATCGCGAGATCACCACGCCGTCGTGCCCGTCGTGTTCGCGGAGTTGGACGTGCACGCTCTCGCTGTGGGAGGTCGGAACATTCTTGCCGACGTAGTCGGCGCGCACCGGCAGTTCCCGATGGCCGCGGTCGACCAGGACGGCCAACTGCACCGCGCGCGGGCGGCCCACATCGCGCAGCGCGTCCAGGGCGGAGCGCACCGAGCGCCCGGAGTACAGCACGTCATCGACCAGAATCACCAGCGCGTCGTCGATACCCCCGGCCGGGATCGCCGTCTCCTCCAGCGGCCGCGGCGGCTTGCTCATCAGGTCATCGCGGTACAGCGTGATGTCCAGCGCGCCATGGGCAACCTCGACACCGCTGTATTCGCGGATATGGGTTGCCAGCCGCCGGGCCAGGGTCACGCCGCGAGTCGGGATGCCCAACAGCACCACCCGCGGCGAGTCGGGGCTATCCAGCGCGGTTTTTTCGATGATCTGGTGCGCGATGCGGGAAATGGTGCGACCGACGTCGGCGGCGGACATCAGTTCGCGACCGTTCGCGGCATCACTCGCAGTACCCATGCGAGATGGTGACCTCCTTCTCCGCCTCTCTGGACGGATCGTTAAAGGATGTCGGCTGCCCGGGAGCGTAGCACCTGCGTCGGGTACGGCGACGATGCGGGCGGCGTGGCGGATTTCGCTGTCGCGTGTCTTGTCACTTCCGCCACAGTGGCCTCTGGAGAAAAGGGATGCGTGTTGTGCCCAGCTCACAGCGACAACGCGCAGACTGCCAGAGTTGTCGCTCTGAGCGGTCATGGGGCTGCATTCTGGCGTGAAGAGATGCAGGTCGTGGGCTGTGCGGTTGGGTGGGCACCAATGCGCGGTGTCGAGTGTGCGCCGGGGGCGTTGAACGTGCGCCGGGGACGTTGAGCGTGCGCTGAGGGCGTTGAGCGTGAGCTGACGGCGCCGAGCGTGAGCTGACGGCGCCGAGCGTGAGCTGACGGCGCCGACTGTGCCGTCGGGGCGGCCCGATCGCGGATTTCCCGCCCTGCATGCACCCTCAAAGCCGCCACTGCACACTCGATACGGCAGCATCACAACCGACTCGGCGAGGTCGTGAGACATCCGCCAAGCACCCGCCATCACAAGAAGTTGCAGCGAAGATGCGCCGTGCCGAAAACAGACGCCAATCGGGATGGTCCATCCAAGGCTGCACAAGAGTCATCGATGACCAGCAGCTCCTGGTCGCCCCGAATTTTCCGGTGAAGTGGGCGCATCGGGTATCGGCTCAGCCAGAGAGTGTTGTGGCACGTCACGTGTGACCCATGTGACGCTTACCGGCCGGCCGGGCCAAGCTCGTCGGCAAGGGTTCTATCCTGGCGAATGTGACGGATCCCAACCCTTCCGCAAACGAATCCGGCCGGCCGCACATGGATTTCGATGCGCTGTATCGCGGGGAAAGTCCCGGCCCGGGCATCCCGCCGATGACGACGCCGCCGTGGGATACCAAGGCGCCCAAAGAGAACGTGATCGCGTGGCAGACCGGTGGCTGGGTCCACGGTGAGGTGCTCGACATCGGCTGCGGGCTCGGCGACAACGCGATCTATCTGGCTCAGCACGGACACCGCGTGACCGCCTTGGATATTTCTCCGACCGCGCTGATCACCGCCGAACGCCGCGCCGCCGACGCCGGAGTCGACGTGAGGTTCGCGGCAGCCGACGCCACCACGCTCGACGGCTACACCGGCGCATTCGACACCGTCATCGACAGCGGCATGTTCCATTGCCTCGACGACGACGGCAAGCGCAGCTATGCCGCCGCCGTGCACCGCGCCACCCGTCCCGGCGCCACCCTGCTGATCAGTTGCTTCTCGGACGCCAATCCGCCGAATGAGCAATGGCCACGACCGGCGGTATCCGAGCAGACGCTGCGCGACGTGCTCGGCGGCGCCGGGTGGGATGTCGAATCACTGGAGCCCGTCACGGTGCGCCGCGAAATGGACGGGACCGAAACGGAAATGGCGTTTTGGTACGTGCGAGCCCAACGGCGTGCGTCGGACTGACCGTCACCGGGCCGGGTCGTATCCGCGGCGTCCCTCGTGCGCCCAGGCCAGCAGATCGGGCGGGGCGAGCTGGTTGATCCGATGGTTGTAGCGGCGGTGCTCGTCATGGGTGAAGTACTGCTGCCAGTCGCCGCTGCGGCCGCGGCGGAAGAATTGCTCCTCGCTGTGCCAGATGCCGTCGGTGGTGTTGGGGGCGATCTCCGCCGCGCGCGATCGCATGGCGTCCAGCGACGCGTGCGCGACCAGTTCGCGGGCCCGATCGCGACTCAGATCGATGCCGAGTACCGCGGCAAGCCGCATCAGCTCTGCTATCAGGTCCAGCTGATAGTCGGCGTAGTGGAACAGCGCCACATTCGGCAGGTGTCGCCGCTGCCATGCCGTGCCGAAGTGGTGCAGCACGTTGGCCAGCGTTCCGATCCCTTTGGGAGGCGCGAACCCCACTCCCGGCGGCGGCAGCGCCGGACCCTCCATCCAGTGCCGGAATTCCTCGGTTGGGCCACGCCCGCCAGCCGCGGGGCCGGGCTCGGGACCCGGCGGGCCCGATCGCAGCTGCGGCGGCACCGCGGCCTCATGCAATTCCCGCAACCGCTCGGCGTCGACATTGACAACGTGGAACAGCATCGACACTGCGGCATCGCGCGGATCGCGGCCCACGCAGATACAAGTGACCCGATCATCGAGCACCAGGCCGTCCAAAGGCGTATGGGTCTTGATGAACCGGCGGTGATCCTGCGCGTCGAGGACGGCAACCACCTCCTCGATGGGCCGGATGGTCTGGTCGAGCCACGGCGACACCGTCGACAACGGTCCCGGCAGCTCCGGTCCGTCGAACACCAGCAAGGACACCAGCCGTTGGGTCCAGGTCATCCCGCACTTCGACGGTGTCGAGATGACGATGTCGCCGGCGCGCAGTTGCAGGGCGTCCCAGCGGGTACTGTCGGTCATCAACGAGCGGTACAGGACGCGGTCGGCCGCCAGTGCATTGGCGTTCGGCGGCTCAGGGGCATTGGTCATGTGCCACCTCCCTTCGGGTATCACGGTCGCGTTCACCGTCGGACGATGTCGAACAGCATGCCTTCAACAGTGACCCCGGGCGCGAAGGCGAACGCCACGCCGGTCGAGAGGGGTTTTGCCGACTCCGCCTGCCGCACCATCATTTCCAACACGAAGATCAGCGAGACACTCAGCATGTTGCCATAGCGGGCCAACACGTCCCAGCTGTGCGCCGCGCATTCGGCTCCGATGCCCAACGAGCGCACCGACTGTTCGATGATCTTGGGCCCACCCGGATGGATCGCCCACAGATCGATATCGGATTGTTGTAATCCGTTGTCGTACAACATATTTGCGACGACCGGCGCGACTCCCCGGTAAATGTAGTCGGGCAGGTTCTCCGACAGCTCGCAGGTGATGCCGTCATGATTGACGCCCAGCACGATGCCGTCTTCGGCGTCGTCGAGGAGCTGGCTGAAGTTGCTGCGGATCACCACACTGCCCGCCGGCAACTGCTGTTGCACCTGGCTGGCGCCGATCACCAGCGCTGCGCAGCCATCGCCGAAGAGGCTGTGAATCACCACATCGTTGACGTTGTCGGCGAACACGGCGTTGACCGAGCACAATTCGATGCACACCACCAACGCCTTCATCGCCGGGTGGGCGCGGACGTAATTGGTGGCGGTGCGAATGGCGTTCATCGCGGCCGCGCATCCCATGAAATTGACCACGACTCGCGAAATCGCCCGCGACAGCCCGAGTTGCTTGACGATTGCCACGTCCACGCCCGGAGCGACGAACCCGGTGCTGGTGACGAACACCAACAACCCGATCTCTTCGGCGCCGTAGGAAAGCCCGTCGAGGGCACGCCGGCTCACCTCGACCGCCAACGGCACCGCATGCCGGTAGAACAGGCTCATCCGGTCCCGGATGGTAGCGGGTTCACGCCGGAACGCGTCGAACTCGGCGTCCAGCGGGTCGACGGCCATCCTGCGGGTGTCGATGCGTGCCTTCTCGTAGACCCGCGAAACCCGTTCCCGCTGTTGCGGGTCGACGAACATCTGGGCCACCCGCGCCGCGGCGTCGGACTGACGGACCACCCGTTGCGGCACACCGGTCGCCATGCCTTCGATGACGGCCACCGTCGTCGGCGGAGCCGGCGGCAACTGGGCGAGGTCATAGTGGGGTTCGTAGCCGGGCGCGTCGGCCACCGGGTGCAGGGCACCACCGTCGGCTGCGCTGCTCATACCGACCCGATTCCGACGAAGCCGGCGACCACGTAGCCGGCACTGGCTTTCCAGGCCGCCAGCGAGCAGTGTTCCCGCAGGAAACCCCACTTGTGCTCGCTGGCTTGGCGAGACGGCGAGAGCAGGTATGTCCGGCAGAGCTTCGGCAGCCGGTTAGTCACGAAACTCTTCGCCGGAAGCCACTCGACGCCGGAGTTCGCGGCTTCCTCCCGTAATACGTCCTCGGTGACGATGTTGGCGAAACCGCTACGCTGGAACGGCAATACATGGTGGACGCGGTGGGAGCTCAGGCCCGCCGACAGGAAGCAGTCGACGTATCGATTCCCGACCACCACCAGGTCGTTGGCATGCACCACCTGATCCACGCCCCAGTCGTCACCGGTTGCGGCAGCCTCGTCGGCGTCGTCCTCGAACTCGTGGCTCGCCACCACCAGGAAGGTGCTGACCCACAGGGTGACGACGAATTGCAGTGCCCAGGCCCAGAAGTCACCGGCGAGTGCGAAAACCACCATTTCGGTCACCAGGAGCAGCCGCACCCCGGACGACCCCAGGAAGTGCGGCAGCGCGTTGCGCCAGCTTCCATAGCCCTCCTCGACGCCCACCTTGCGCGTCATATTCCAGACGTCGGCGATGCGGATGGCCATGCCGGTGAGCAGGTGACCGAACTTGTGAACCGTATGCACCGGAACCCGATACAGCCGCGGCAACTGCATCATCATCGTGAAGACGTTCTTCTTGATATCGACGTCGCTTTGCGTGTACGGGTGATGCAGCAACGTGTGCCCGTCGGCGACCACCAACGACAACGCCACATAGTTCAGGTCGAAGGCATTGGCCAAGAACCGATTAGGGCCCCGTTGCGCCCGATGCAGTGCATAATGGCCATACCCGACCAGCGAACTGCGCAGCAGCACCATCGCAATGACGAAGGCCCACAACGGCATCCACCGCGGTTCGGCCAACCGCACGGCCTGGACCGCCAGATAGCCGACGGCCAGGAATGCCACCACGACGTTGAACAGCCGGTCCATCCGTTTGATTCGGGCGGCCAGTACCGGCTCGGTCAGGCGTGCTTTGACGCGGTGCATCAAGTCGTTCGGGTTGTCGAAACGGTACTTCGGGGTGTCGCGCCAGCTGTTGAAGTCGTCTTTGAAGAGGAAGGGCGGCGCGTTGTGTTTGGGATGAATGTCGCGCGGCGTTGCGTCGCGGCCCAATGCGTAGCGCCGCTCCAAGATTCGTTCGACCTTGGCCGGGTCACGATGGTAGGAGGCGATGATCGCGGTGATGTCGCGGTTCTTGGTCCGCCCGATGAAGAAGGCGCCACCGGGGTGCTTGGATATCCAGTCGCTGAGGTCGTATGCCCGGCCGTTGTAGACCCACACGTCTGACAGCGGTGGCCCGCCCGGAGGAGGAGCAGGATGCAGGCCGGGGCCACGCTCCTGTACGTCTGGGACGTCGTTCGTCATTCGTATTCCTCCAGGTCTGATCGGGTGAGATCGGGCGCTAGCCATCGTTTCCGGCGAAGTGACCCCAACGGTGCCCCAATAGTGGAGGTATGGCCTTGGAGAATTCTCAACGGAATTCCGGGCCGGGTAATCTGCGCTGCGGGTGCACCAAATCGGTTGCGCCCCAAGGTGCCAACCGTGGGCGGGAACCGGCCCGGAGACCGCCGGCAGCGCTAGCCGCCAGGTGGCAGTTGCGGGCCGGTTCCCAATCCGGAATGCACCCGCGCTGGTTATCCGGTCGGGTTGGGAATGGTGACCGGCGCGCCCCAGGCGGACAGGTTGATGGTGACGTGGCCCTGGCCCTTGTCGACGACCATCCGCACCAGGTTCGGGCCAGCTGTGGGAGCAGGCGCCCCCGACGTCGCAGTTGTGCCGGCACCCGCGCCCTTCACATCGACGATGTACAACGTGATCGGCAGCGTGCCCCCACCCTTACCCAACTGAGGCACCAGGGGATCGATCACGGCGGCGTCGATGGTTCCGGTCACCTTGACCGTGGCGATACCGTCGATCGTTTCATTTCCGGCGATCTGCGGACTCTGGACCTTGGCGATCACATTGCCCAGCCCCTTGTCCTTGTCGAGAACGATGCCCGGGTCGTAGATCTTCTCCGCCGGCCCGACCGAGGTGTACTTTCCGGCGTCGTCTTTGGTGTACATGGTCTTATTGCTGACCAGGAATTGTTTGGGGGCCGCAGGCGCTTTCGGCTGCAACCTGATCATGGCATCACCGACGGCTTGACCGTTGCCCTCGGGCTGATTGGTCACGTCGGCATTGACGCTCTCCATCGGAAGCGTCGTGATGTTGGTTGTCTGCAGGCTGACATGAACAGAGTGCAAGCCCTTGGTCGCCTTGGAGCTGTCCTGCAGTAGTTGCTGAGCTTCCGGTGACGGGGCGCCGGATGACCCGGATGCGCTGGTCGCGGCGGAGCTTGCCGATGCCCCGGAAGTCTGGGAGGTTGACGTGGCCGATTTGTGACCGCATCCGCTAATGACCGTCGCGATCAGTGCTGCCGCGAACAGCATCGCGGCCGACACCGGAAACGAGGACCGATGGGTGACACGTCGGTGGCAGGTTTGCGTTTGGGAGATCAAGCCATTCATGGCCAACCTTTGCTGAGGTATCCAACCGGTGGTGGCGAGCAGCGGGTCGCTGGCTTCGTCATACGGCATTGACGGCGACCGGCAAGCCGGCCCCTGTCAATGGTGGCGGGTCTCGGTGACTGCTCCCCCGCACCCTGGTTCACCGCACCGGCACCGTTGTCATCCGCATGCCGCTGCGCCCACAGGCTGTTCACCAGATCGCTTTGCCGGAGAGCGCGACAGTAACACGCCATGGCCAGCCCGGAAGGCTATTCGCACAAGTATCGACCGCCTGCGCCGCGCCGGAAACAATGGCCAGCGCGATGAGCCGACAGGCCGTCCCACCGCCGCGCCCGCCCACATCCGGCGACTAACCTAGGGCCGGTGAAGCTCGACGGCAATCAGGCATCCGTTCGGCAAGTCTGTGACGCCGGCTTGCTGTCCGGCGCGGTAACCGTGGTCTGGCAACGCGGAGAGGTGTTGCAGGTCAACGAGATCGGCTACCGCGACGTCGATGCGGGCCTGCCGATGCGACGAGACACGCTGTTTCGCATCGCGTCGATGACCAAGCCGGTGACGGTTGCCGCGGCCATGAGCCTGGTCGACGAGGGCAAGCTGACAGTGCGGGACCCCATCGCGCGCTGGGCGCCGGAACTGGCCGATCCGCGGGTGCTGGACGACCCGCATGGCCCGCTGGACCGCACACATCCGGCCCGGCGCCCCATCCTGGTCGAGGATCTGCTGACCCATACCAGCGGCCTGGCCTACAGTTTCTCGGTCTCCGGGCCCATCTCGCGGGCCTACATGCGACTGCCCTTCGGCAAGGGTTCGGACACCTGGCTGACCGAACTGGCCGCCCTGCCACTGGTTCACCAGCCCGGCGACCGGGTGACCTACAGCCATGCGATCGACGTGCTGGGCGTGATCGTGTCTCGCATCGAGGACAAGCCGTTCCATCAGGTTCTCGACGAGCGAGTGCTGGGTCCGGCCGGCATGACCGACACCGGCTTCTTCGTGTCGGCCGAGGCGCGAGGACGCGCCGCCACCATGTACCGGCTCGACGAGGACGACCGGTTGCGCCACGACGTGATGGGGCCGCCGCAGGTCAAGCCGCCGTCGTTTCCCAACGCCGGCGGCGGGCTGTGGTCGACCGCCGACGACTACTTGCGGTTCGTGCGAATGCTGTTAGGCGACGGGACGGTCGACGGAGTCCGGGTGCTGTCAGCGGAGTCGGCGCGGCTGATGCGCACCGACCGGCTCACCGACGAGCACAAGCGCCACAACTTTCTGGGAGCGCCATTCTGGGTGGGCCGCGGGTTCGGGTTGAATTTGTCGGTAGTGACCGATCCGGCGAAATCGGCGCCGCTGTTCGGTCCCGGCGGGCCGGGAACGTTCAGCTGGCCCGGCGCATACGGGACATGGTGGCAGGCCGACCCGTCCGCCGACCTGATCCTGCTGTACCTGATTCAGCACTGTCCCGATTTGTCCGTCGACGCCGCGTCGGCGGTGGCGGGCAACCCCGCGCTGGCCAAGCTGCGGACGGCCCAGCCGAGATTCGTCCGTCACACCTATCGCGCCCTCGGGCTTTAGCGGTGCGCGCCATGGCCCGGTTCCCGCCCGAGTACCTCGAAGGCTCACGGCTGCTGCTGCGCCCACCGGTGCTCGATGACGCCGAGACGTTGTTCGACGGGATCACCGGCGATCCCGAGGTCACGCGCTACCTGCTGTGGTCGCCGCATCCCGATGTCGCCGAGACGCGACGGGTGATCACCGAGCATTTCAACGCCGACGGCGACGAGCGGACCTGGCTGCTCGTGCTCCGCGGCAGCGGCGACATCGTCGGCCTGATCAGCTGCCGAAGCCGGGTGCGTCACTCCGTCGAAATCGGCTACTGCCTTGGCCGGCGGTGGTGGGACCGGGGTTTCATGTCCGAAGCACTGGCCGTGCTGCTGGCCGAGCTGGCTGCCGACCCCTGCGTGTACCGTGTCTGGGCGACCTGTCACGTCGACAACACGCGCTCGGCGCGGTTACTGCAGCGAGCCGGATTCGCTTTGGAAGGCCGGCTTGGCCGCGACTCCGTCTACCCGACCTTGGGGCCCGAACCACACGACAGCCTGCTCTACGCCAAGATCCTGCGCTGAGTGCCATGGGCTCAGGGGCATACCAAGACCGACCGTCCTGATCAGCGGCGCGGGTATCGCCGGCCCGGCCCTCGCGTACTGGCTCAGCCGGAGCGGCCCCGACGTAGTCGTGGTCGAGATCGCCGACGGCATCCGCCCGGGTTGTCAGACCGCTGAGCTGCAGAGCGCGGGACGGGCTGTGGTCGAGCAAGACATTGCAGTAGGACCAGACGCGCGACCGGAGCTTGGACCAACGCGGTATCGCCCGAGCGGATACCGCCGTACGGCGCCGCGCCGAAATACCGGTCGCGGCCTTTCACGGCGATGGTGCGGTTAGCCCGCGGGAGATCCTGCGCGGCGACCTGGTCACTGTGCTGTACCGGGCGAGTGCCGCGGACGCCGACTACCGCTTCAATGCCCGGATCACGGATCTGGTGCAGGAATACGACGTAGTCGTGGCGACGTTGTCCGACGGCACGACGCTGGGCGCCGATCTTGTGGTGGGCGCCGACGGGCCGTATTCGACCGTGCGAGGGCTGGTCTTCGGGGCCCGATGAGCGCTTCGTGCGGCCGCTGGGCGACACCTGGTTCAGCGCGTCCGATACCGTCTGCCGGGACGGCGGTGTCTGATGTACCAAGCGCCCGGCGGTCTGAAAGCGTCCATACGCCCGTCGGTCTGAACGAGTCGCGCCCGTCGCGTGACCCGGCGGCGATTGCCAAGGCTGGATTAGTGAGCTCAAGCGGCGAAGCCGCAAATCCTGAGTCAAGTGTTGTTCGATGGGTGTTCGAATCGGTGCCTTTCCATGGCGGGGTCGGGGTGCTGTCGGCTGTTCAGGTGGGCAGGCGGGCGCGTCGGGTGAGGTCGGTGAAGGCGTGCCGGTAGGCGGTGGCGGTCTTGCGTAGCGGTGGTGGGTCGGCGCCGCGGTCGGTGGCCTCGGCCGTG
>NZ_UPHQ01000361.1 GCF_900566055.1 Mycobacterium innocens | reverse complement strand
GCGGGCCAGCATGCAGATCAGCAGGTGGGCTTTGATTCGGTCTTCGAGCCGGTGTCGCACAGGGCGCACTTGGAGGTCGTCGGTTTTGATGCTGCGGAAGTCGCGTTCGATGTTGGCGAGGTCTTTGTAGCTTTCCACCACGGCGGCTGGAGTCAGTTCTGTGGCGTCAACGCTGGTGCGTATCACGTAGATGCCATCAAGGGTGGCTTCAGTGTCGATGTTGTCTTGGTTGCGGTGGTAGCTGAAACTGTCATCGCTGATGGTGGTGTCAAAATGCTTGGCCATCTTGTACTTTCCCAACACTTTGCCCACAGCCTTGCCGATGTCAGCAGCCCCTGCCAGGCGGCCGGCCCCCACCCGCTTGGTGATGGGCTCTAACAGGTTCTCGGTCGCGGCCAACAGCGCAGCACGTTTGCGGGCACGTTGATCAGCCAGTAATGGGTTGCGGCAAGCGATCAGGCGTTCACCGGGATAGTCGGGATGAGCGATCTCAACCAAGTCCTGGTGGTCGAACAGGCTCATCTGCAAGGGTCCTTGGTCAGCGGCCAGCGCAGCGATCGCCGGGTTGCGTAGCGCGGTGATCCACCCGAAATCGGCTCCCGCTTCGTTGAGTTCACGCAAGGCGTTGATGCGGGCGGTGGTGATCATGCCCCGATCACCCACCATCACCAGATTATCCAGCGTGAAGGTAGCTTGCAGATCTGCCACGATCGTGGTGAACGCCTTGGGATCAGCAGTGTTGCCGGGGAATACCCGCACCGCCACCGGACAGCCCTGCCGGTCACCGAGCAACCCGAAGTTGATTTGCGGCAACCCCTTTTTGCCGTCACGGGAATACCCGCGTGCCGCCAACTCGCAGTGGTTACCGGTCATCCAGGTGCTCGACAGGTCAAATAACGCCATCTTCGATGGGTTGACTCGCGGGTCAAGGTGTTTAGCAACCAATTTCTTTTCGATGGCGTCTTGACGCCCGACGAGCCAGTCCATCGCGGCGTAGATCTCGTCGGTGGACGCGCCAG